>CANRGT010000013.1 GCA_947630185.1 uncultured Clostridia bacterium
AGTTCGTGTCGATAAGTTTTTTCACAAATTTTTAAACTTACACTATCAAGGCTTTTCAACTAGCGAAAAAATTCAAAGATTAATAGCAGATAATCTCTTATCCGCTATCTTATGTATGTTTCATCAACTATTTATTGTTCACATGTTTTTTGTTTATTAGCTGAAACAAGCTTAATTCCACCTTTTAAATCAAATTCAGAACTTAATTTATTGCATGAATCACAAGCAGGCACAATATATTCACCTGGTACATTATTATTAATGATATGTGCACCTAATGTAGCTGAATTATTACAACCTAAAATAGAACATCTATCTGGCCATTTTTCTCCTGAATTATTAATCCAATGATTTTTCCATGAACCACAATTACAAGTACGATTACTTGTTCCATTTTTATTTTTCCATCCTTTATTTGTTACTGACATAACAATGTTCTCCTTTCAAACTATTATTTTTTTGCTCTATTTCTTAAAGCACTTGCTGCAACAGATTTTTGAATTTTAGAAGTTGTATTACTTCTTAATTGTTTACTTGCTTTCTTTGCTACAGTTTTAGATGTTCTAACTTTATTTGCCATGTTATATCCTTTCCAGAGCTTATATATATTAGAATTATAGCACTTTACAAATTTTAAAATTTGCTTTATAATATAAGTGTATAAGATGTTCGAAATTTTTATACGCTTCATTATGGGCTATATTTTAATATAGCTCTTTTTTTGGTTTCTTTAATGACTAACTCTTAAAAGTCAATTTTTAGTCTTCAAATTTAATTTCTTCTTCTGCTACATTATAAATGTCAAATTTATTTTTAATATCAACTTCTTCAACAAACCATTTATGAAATGAACACTGATGAATAAACTCATCAATTCTATTCTTTCCATGAATCTCTTTTAATGTAATAACAACTCCAAATCTTAAATTTTTACCATCCTCTGAATTTATTCTATTTTTAGTTTTTATACTAATTCCCCATAAAGGATTATCATACATTTTTTTATCCCTTACTTTAGAATTAAATTTTTCTTTAATACATTTTGTGTTATCCCATTTTCTAAATTCACTTCTAGCATCCTCTTCATTTGTAAAACTTCCTTCAATATCCTGAACATCATTATTTATTCCAATAATATCATATTCGTTAGATTTCTTATTAAATTTTAATCTCCCTAATTTCAATTCAAATTCTGTGTTTGTATAGTCTACTCCTTGACTTCTTGTACATTTTGGAAAATAGCACATTGTCGCTTTTACAACAAACGGATATTTTTCTTTGTCTAATGGAATTGGAAGTTGATAATTGTAAGTATCATATTTTTCAGATACTCCTGAAATGACGAATTTTATTTCATCATTATTAGTTTTAACTATTTTATCTATGTGAGTCGGAACAACCCCATGTCCAATTAATTTACTATTCTTGCTTTTATTAGACCAATCTTCACCAGAATCAACGATTAAAGCTTTTGCTTCTTCTCTAGAGAATCCTAAAATATGAATTAAATAAGCTAGTTTTCTAGCTATCCATGGTGCAGAGTATGAAGTACCTTTAGTTAAATGTTCTACATTTACATTGTCACATATATTCATGTAACAATCCATTTCGGTTCCATTATCTCCACCAAAATAACTAACGTCTGGTTTAATATAAAATGATAATACCTCTCCTTCTCTGCTATATGAAGCCACATTGTCATTTTTATCTACGGCATTAACTACTAATGAATTAATTGAGTCTGCTGGAGCTCCTATTTTCATATTTTTCTTGTTAACTTCCTTAGGAATATTAGTTCCTGCTATTACAAAAATAACATCATATTTAGTTTGGAGTTCATCTAAAAAAGCCGCTTCTGGTGATATAAAATTTGGGTCAATTTCCTTGTCAGCTCCTAATGATAAGTTCCAAACTTTTATATCTCTATTTGCTTCTATAATTTTTTCTATAGCTTGAATTACTCTAAATGAGCTAAATTTATTGCCTATTGCAACACCAAAATGTCTTACTTTAAAATTTCCACAACCATCATTATGTAATGGATTTAAATTTTGTCCATCTACAATAATAGATGTTACCCCTGTACCATGATTATAATCTTCATCTACTATTAATTCTTCTGGAATATCAATATTTTGACTTTCTACCCATTCACTAAAATAAACACTGTTTCTAAATGGCTTGTCAATAACACCTATTGTTGGTTCATTACTTGGACTTTTTATAAATCTATTTAATATTGGTTTATCATTTTCCTTTTTTTCTTCAATAGGCATTTTAGAAATGTCTATTACCGACATCGCAATTAAATATGATGCACATTTATTTAATTTTTCTAAATCAGTTTTATCTAATAATACTGTATTATTAGATAAAATATTTCTTTTATCTATTTCTATTTCTAATGCATTCATTAATTCAGTTATATTTTTCTCCGTTTCATATATAGATACAATTGTTTTATCTTGTATTATCTTTGTATTTTCTTCAACATTGAATTTTTCTACGTTATTAGCATCAACTATTAATTGTAAAAATTTAGTTTTCTTTATCTTACAATTGCTGAAATCAATAATTTTATCAATTTTTTCAAAATCAGTATCACTAATTCCATTAGGAAATTTCTTTAATAGTAGTTCTTTGACTATATTTACTTCTTCAATTGTTTTTTCTATTGCTTCTTTAGCAACATAATAAGTTATAATATGTTGCTTTTTATCATGAGAAAACTTGGCACCTACAATCTTTTTATTCATATCGGCACTATCACATTTAAAAAATGCTACTATTCTTCTTGTTTTAGGAATAATATCTTTGTAATGTGCTGAGAAAAAAATCCCATCAACATATTTAGGTTTGTTTTTCCAGTATAAATCTATTTTCCTTATATCATTTAACAATTTATCTATTTTTTCTATTTTTACTATAGTTCTTTTAGGTAAAGTAGGTGGTCCAAAAGTATTAGGATGAGACTTCTGTGTAAAAGAACCTTTTAGCTTCAATATATTATTCATTTACTTCCCCCTTTAGCATTCTTGAAACATTACTTTTTGGCATTCCTGTTAATTTTTCAATATCTCTTACTGTAAATCCTTTATCTTTTAATTCTTTTATTGACATATCTTTAATTTTTTCTTGCAATAATATAGCATTGTATAATCGTTTTAAATAATCAAATTCACTATTAGGTTCGCTAAAAGCAAGTGCAGTTTTTATTATATTTTTTAATTCACCTGGATATGGAATACTTGTTAATAGTGACATTATCTTTCTAAATAGTTTTATATCTCTTCCAGCATTTTCAAATTTAGGTAAATATTCATTTAATATAGATTCAGATATATCTAACAAATCCTCTTTTGAATACCTATCAAAATTAACAGTTGCATCAAATCTTCTTGTTAAAGCTTTATCTAAATTTTTATATAAATTTGTTGTAGCAATAAAAATAACTCTTACATCTAAATTGTCTAATTCTTTTAATATACTAGATGTAACTCTTCCCATTTCTCTTATATCTTGTGAATTAACTCTATCCATTGCAATTGCATCAATTTCGTCAAACAAAATAATAACATTACTTGGATTTGGCAACATTTTAATTTCGGAAAAAACTTCTGCCATATTTTTCTGTGTTTGTCCTAATTTACTATCTATAATCGAACTAAAATCAACACTATATAAATCTCTAGAAAGTATTCTTGCTACTTGCTTAACACTCTCGGTTTTTCCTGTTCCTGGAGGACCTTCAAATAGAAATTTATTTATTCCAATATTATGATTAACAGCATTTATAATTCCATATATATCATCTATAATTACTTTAGGCAATGGCAAACTTGTATTTCCAATAGGCACTTTTTCAAAATAATTTAAATTAAAATTATCTCCCTGTGGGATAAAAACATTAGCATTAGACAACAATCCCATTATATAATCTCCTACTAAATTCTCACCGTTGTCAAAAAAATACTTTGCTATCTCTAAAGCTTCAGCTCTAAAAGCAGTTTCGTTCTTTTCTTCGTGATATCTTATTAAGTTAATTACATTTTTTTTCTTCATAAGTGCACCTCCAAAATTATATTAACACACTTGAAACAAATATACAATAGTTTGGGACAAATTTTAATAATTTTATTTGATATTAATATAAATGTCTGCAATATGAAATCATTTATATTAGCCAGTCGCAAAAATATTATATATTGAAAGGGAACTTTTTGTCCACCTCACCACTAAAGCTTTATTGAACCCATAACCTAGCTAGGGGTTTTAGATAACAAAAAGACCGTTTCTTTTGAAACGGTTTAAGTTTTTGTGTTCATCAAACTTCTTTAATTCTTGAAATCAAGTTGTATCAATCATTTCGAAAAGTTCGACGAAAACTATTTTTGGCTGGGGTACTAGGATTCGAACCTAGGAAATGCCTGAGTCAGAGTCAGGTGCCTTACCGCTTGGCTATACCCCAATATTTTCCCCCTTATTTAAAAGGGGGATTATTTTTAAATTTCTTTTATTAAAAATTGCTCAATGCAATATTTATGCAAATTATTTTATTGCTTTTCTTCCTCTAAATACTGCTACACTTCCTAATTCTGCTTCAATGTTAAGTAGTCTGTTGTATTTTGCTACACGGTCTGTTCTACATGGCGCACCTGTTTTAATTTGACCAGCATTTGTTGCTACTGCAACATCTGCTAATGTAGTGTCTTCTGTTTCACCACTTCTATGAGAAACAACTGCTGTGTAACCATTTCTCTTTGCAAGTTCAATTGCATCTAATGTTTCTGTTAATGTTCCAATTTGGTTTAGTTTAATTAGAATACTGTTAGCTGTTTTATTGTCAATTCCTTTTTGTAGACGTTTGATATTTGTTACAAACAAGTCATCTCCAACTAATTGAATTTTGTCTCCAATTCTTTCTGTTAGCTTTTTCCAGCTTTCCCAGTCTTCTTCTGCTAAACCATCTTCGATAGAGATTATAGGATATTTTTCAGCTAATCCTACTATGAAGTCTATCATTTGGTCTTTTGTTTTGAATTCGTCTGTTTTCCAGAAATAGTAACCATCTTTTCCTATTTTCTTTGCTTCATCATACATTTCTGTTGCTGCTACATCTAGTGCTAAGCATACATCTTCACCTGGTTTATATCCTGCTTGTTTAATTGCTTCAAGTATTAATTCTACTGCTTCTTCTTCGCTTCCTAAGTTTGGTGCGAATCCACCTTCATCTCCAACACCTGTTGAATATCCTTTTGATTTTAATACTTTCTTTAAGTTGTGGTATACTTCTACACCCATTCTCATACATTCGCTGAATGTTTTTGCTCCTACTGGCATAATCATAAATTCTTGTACACTTAGGCTACTGTCTGCGTGTTTTCCACCATTCATAATGTTCATCATTGGAACTGGTAGTTCTTTTGCATTTACACCACCAATATATTTATATAGGCTCATTCCTAAAGAATTTGCTGCTGCTTTTGCTACTGCTAATGATACACCAAGCATTGCATTAGCTCCTAGCTTTCCTTTGTTTTCTGTTCCATCTAGTTCTATCATTTTTTTGTCTATTTCTACTTGGTCGTATACATTCATTCCTTCTACTGCTTTGCTTATAATTTCATTTACATTTTCTACTGCTTTTAATACACCTTTTCCTAAGTATCTTCCTTTGTCGTCATCTCTTAATTCTACTGCTTCAAAACTTCCTGTAGATGCTCCTGATGGAACCATTGCTACTCCTGAAAATCCGGTCTTCTGTTACTACTTCTACTTGTACAGTAGGGTTTCCTCTTGAGTCTAATACTTCTAGTGCTCTTACACTTTCAATTCCTAAATAATCTTTCATAACTTTACCTTGCTTATGTTTATTTTAATAAACATACCTTTCTTTTAATATTTTTTATGTGATTTTTATTATTGCTTATTTTTTTGTTTTTAATGTTAATATTTATGTTTTTATAAAGTACTTAAATAGTTATTAATTATATTTTATACTATTAGTTGTCATTATAATTATTTTTGCTCATTAATTATTTTTCTATTAAGCTTTCTCCAGTCATTTCTTCTGGTTTTGGAATTTCCATTAAATCTAACATTGTAGGTGCTAAGTCTGCAAGTTTTCCTACTTTTAATTTAACACCTTCTGCACCAATTAAAACAAGTGGAACTGGATTTGTTGTGTGTGCTGTATGTGGTTCTCCAGTTTTGTAATCTATCATTTGCTCTGCGTTTCCGTGGTCTGCTGTCATTATTATCATTCCGTTTTTTTCTTCTACGGCATCTACCACTTTTTGTACGCATTCGTCAATAGCTTCTATTGCTTTAATTGCAGCTTCTAGATTTCCTGTATGCCCAACCATATCTGGATTTGCATAGTTTAGAATAATGCAATCATATTTATCAGATTTAATTGCTTCTACTACTTTATCTGTTACTTCATAAGCACTCATCTCTGGCTTTAAATCATAAGTTTCTACTTTAGGAGATGGTACTAAAATTCTATCTTCTCCTTGATACTGCTTTTCTTCTCCACCATTAAAGAAGAATGTAACATGGGCGTATTTTTCTGTTTCTGCTATTCTTAATTGTGTTAGACCTTTCTTTGAAACATATTCTCCAAAGGTATTTTTTAATGCTTCTGGTTTAAAGGCAATGCTTACATTTGGAATTGTTTCATCATATTGTTTAAAGCATACATAATGTAATTTTAATTTTTCTGTTTCAAATCCATCAAACTCAGGATCTACTAAGCTTCTTGTAATTTCTCTTGCTCTGTCTGGTCTAAAGTTAAAGAATATAACTGAGTCATTGTTTGAAATTGTTGCAACTGGCTCTTCTCCATTGCATATTACAGTTGGCACTACAAATTCATCAAATACTTCTTTTTGATAAGATGCTTCTATTGCTGATATTGCACTTACTGCTTTTTCTCCTTTTCCTCTAACTATTGCATCATAAGCTTTTTGTACTCTTTCCCATCTTTTATCACGATCCATTGCATAAAATCTTCCAGAAATAGTTGCTATTTTTCCTACGCCTTTTTCTTTTATTTTTTCTTCTAATTTTGTAATATAGCTTTCGCCAGATGCTGGTGGTGTATCTCTTCCATCCATAAAGCAATGAATATATACTTCATCAAAGTCTTTTCTTTTAGCAAGCTCTAATAAAGCAAATAAATGCCTTATATGACTATGAACTCCACCATCTGAAAGAAGCCCCATAATGTGCAATTTTGAATTGTGTTTTTTACAATTTTCAATTGCTTCTGAAAATTCCTTAATGCTAAAGAAGTCTCCTTCTTCTATTGTTTTAGTTATTCTTGTTAGGTCTTGATATACAATTCTTCCTGCCCCAATATTGGTATGTCCTACTTCTGAATTTCCCATTTGTCCATCTGGTAAGCCTACATTTAAACCACTTGTGTAAATAGTAGTTGTTGGCCATGTTTTCATTAGTTTATCTATATTAGGTGTATTTGCTAATTTTACTGCATTTGCTTTTTCATTTTCGTTTATTCCAAATCCATCTAATATCATTAGCATCATAGGTTTTCTTCTCATTTTTTTATTTCTCCATTTCCTTTTCATTTTGTCAAATTATTTCAACAATCTATAGCTTAATCTTTAATATAAAGAATTTAATATGTTGTTCATTTTAAGTTTACTATGATAATTAAAGTTTGATAATTATAAATTTTGTATTTTTATTTTATATAGTTTACTTTTTCGTATAATTATATTGTTAAAATTTATACTGACAAACAAATTTTAGCAAATTCCTCTGGCTTTAAGCTAGCACCACCTACTAATCCTCCGTCTATGTCTGAAGTAGAGAATAATTCTTTGCTATTTTCTGATTTTACACTTCCACCATATAGAATGATTATTTCATTTGCAACTTCATCACCATAAAGATTTCTAATTTCATTTCTTATAGATTTTATAGCTTCGTTTGCATCTTCTGATGTAGCTGTTTTGCCAGTTCCTATTGCCCAAATTGGTTCATAAGCAATCATGCATTTTTTTACTTGATTGCTGTCTAGTCCTTCTAGTGCAAGTTTTGTTTGCTCTGTAATAATTTCTGTTTGTTTGCCTTGCTCTCTTTGTTCTAAACTTTCGCCTACACAAATAATAGGTTTTAGTTCATGTTGTAAAGCTGATTTTATTTTTTTGTTTACTGTTTCGTCTTTTTCTGCAAAATATTGTCTTCTTTCAGAGTGCCCTATAATAACATATTCTACTCCAATTGATTTTAACATTTGTGCAGATACTTCTCCTGTGTAGCCTCCTTTTTCTTCCCAATGCATATTTTGAGCTCCTATTTTGATGTTTGTATTTTGTACGCCAAGTAAGCAATAAAATAAATCTGTATAAGGAACACAAAGTATAACTTCATTTTGAGTACTTTTTACCATTGGTGTAATTTGTTCAATAAATGTCATTGCTTCATTTGGAAGCATATTCATTTTCCAATTTCCTGCAATTACTTTCCTTCTCATTTTTGCCTCTTTCTATTTTTATTTAATATTTACATAGTTTTTTGATTTACATAGTCTTTGGGTGTACCTTCACCTTTACTTTGTATGGGTGTTTTTTCATCTAATGCAGCAATTCCTGGTAAAGTTTTTCCTTCTAAGAATTCAAGTGATGCTCCACCACCTGTTGATAAATAAATATTATCAAAATCTTTCTTATCTTTACCTTTATTTACTTCTGCTTTAATGATTTTCTTAACAGCTGAAACTGAGTCTCCACCACCTATTACACATTTTGCTTTTGTTCCTGCAATAACATTTGCAACTCTTGCTGTTCCTAAATCAAATGGTGGTACTTCTGTGAAGCCTAAAGGTCCATTCCATGCTATTGTTTCAGCATTTTCTATGCTATCTGCAAATTGCATTTGAGTATTGTTTCCAATATCTAAGATTTGGTAACCTTCTAGACTTTCTCCTTTTCCTTCAGCTATTTCTTTTTCTGTATATAATTTAACTTGTTTTTGCTCTGCATTGTCTATATTTTCTTTTGTTAACTCTTCACCTTTTGGTAATTTTGCAACTCTAGCATCTTTTGGAAGTACAATTTCTACACCTTGCTCTGTTGCTTCTTTCATAATGTCTTTTGCTAATTGTAATTTATCTTCTTCATATATTGAAGAACCTATATCATATCCTTTTGCTTTTAAGAAAGTATTTGCCATTGCTCCACCTATCAAAATTGTATCTACTTTATCTAATAAGTTTTCAATAACACCTATTTTATCAGAAACTTTTGCTCCTCCTAAAATAGCTACAAAAGGTTTTTCAGGTTTTTCAAGAACAGCTCCTAATGCATTTATTTCCTTTTCCATTAAAAGTCCTGCTACTTTATCTCCTTCTACATAGTGTGTAATTCCTTCTGTAGAGCTATGTGCTCTATGAGCTGTACCAAATGCATCATTAACATATATTTCAACGCCTCCACCTAATCTTGCTAAGGCTTTGCTGAATTCTGGGTCGTTTGCTTCTTCCCCTGGATTAAAACGTAAATTTTCTAATAATCCAACATCGCCATCACCTAAACTACTTGCCATGGCTTGTGCATCTTCTCCTATAACGTCTCCTGATAATTTTACATTAGCAGATAATTTTTGAGATAGGCTTTCTGCAACCGGCTTCATTGAATATTTTGGATTAACTTCTCCCTTTGGTCTACCAAAGTGAGATGCTAATATTACTCTAGCTCCTTTTTCTTTTAAAAGACGAATTGTAGGTAATGCGGCTTCTATTCTAGTGTCATCTCTAATTGTTCCGTCATCATTTAATGGAACATTAAAGTCGCAACGAACAAAAACTAATTTTCCTTTAAAATCAACGTCATTTATAGTTTTCTTTTCCATACTTTCACTCCTAACTTTTAGTTACTATTAAAATTTTATATTTGCTCTTTGTTGTGTAATTTTATTATAGTCTATTTATTTACACTTTTAAATTTTTCAAATTCAAATTTATTTAACATTTACACTTTTAATATCTTGTAATTCAAATCTATATTTTTGTTTTACTTCTGGATATTTTTCTCTATCAACTTCTGATGCAAACATATCATAAGGTCTAATATATAAATTAGTATCGCCATATAAAGCTCTATATACAACATATTTTTCTTTTGTTTCACTGTGTATAGCAATATCTTCTACTATATAATAGTCTCCTTTGAAATGTTTATATATTCCATGTACCTTAATTTCTCTTTCCATTTTTATCTTCTCCATTTAATATACAATAATCATGTAGTTATTTAGAATATTTCTATATAACTACATAATTATATATTCATTTATTTATTTGAAATATAGATTGCTAAGTCTGCAAGTTTATTTGAATAACCCCATTCATTGTCATACCAAGCTACTAATTTAACAAATGTATCTGTTAAAGCAATTCCTGCTGTGCTATCGAAAATAGATGTATGTGCATCATGGATGAAATCTGAAGAAACAACTGGATCTTCTACATATTCAATAATTCCTTTCATTTCATTTTCAGATGCTCTTTTTACTGCAGCACAAATTTCTTCGTATGTTGCAGGCTTTTCTAGGTTACAGGTTAAGTCTACAACTGAAACATCAACTGTAGGTACTCTAAATGCCATACCTGTTAATTTTCCATTTAATGATGGAATAACTTTTCCAACTGCTTTTGCAGCTCCTGTAGATGATGGAATTATGTTAGCACTAGCAGCACGTCCACCTCTCCAATCCTTCTTTGATGCTCCATCAACTGTTTTTTGTGTTGCTGTTGTGCTATGAACTGTTGTCATTAAACCATCTTTAATTCCAAAGTTATCATTTATAACTTTAGCAAGTGGTGCTAAACAGTTTGTTGTGCAAGATGCATTAGATATAATATTCATATCTGGTGTGTAGCTATCATTATTTACACCCATAACAAACATTGGTGCATCTTTTGAAGGTGCTGAAATAATAACTTTTTTAGCTCCTGCTTCTAAGTGTGCATTTGCTTTTTCTATTGTTGTAAATACTCCTGAACATTCAAGTACGATGTCAACTCCATCTGCTCCCCAAGGAATATTTTTTGGATCCATTTCATTGTAAACTTTGATTTCTTTTCCATTTACAATTAAAGCTCCTTCTTTGCTAGATACTTCGCCTTCAAATTTTCCATGTACTGTATCATATTTAACCATATATGCCATATAGTCTGCTGTAATGAATGGGTCGTTTATTGCTACAACCTCTATCTCCTTTTTACTAAGTGCTGCTTGGAATGTTAAGTTTCCTATTCTTCCAAAACCATTAATACCTACTTTTACTGACATAATAAATTTCCTCCTTTTAATTAAATGTACTTATTATACATTTTATTTTTTGATTAGTATTTGCTAATTTTTTTATTAGCATTTTTTATTAATAGTTAAATTTTATTAATATTTTATTATTATTTCCTAATCAGTGCTATTCTATATCAAAAATATTTATTTTTCAAGTATTCTTTGTGATTTTGTAGTTATTTCTTACAAATATTGATTTTTACATAATAATATGCTAAAATATAACTACAATTTTTATTTGTCTTGCCAAGCGCAAGTTTATATATATACACCTTAAAGAATAATTTTATAAGGAGGTTTGCAACTTTGGAGAAGGCATTAGTAAAATTACGTTACGATGTACCTTTAAAAATTTTCAATTTGCCTATTATAAGGAAAAAGACAAAAGAAGTTTTTGAAAGTTTAGGTACACAAAAAGCTATTAAAGAAAGAGAAGAGGAAATGTTAGCTGTCATAGCATTAGAGCCTACTGAAGATTTTTCTTATGAAAATATAGTTGAAAAATTCAAGCCTTATTTTTATAAAGAAATCTTACAGCAAGCCCTCGAAATGGCAATCACTCAAAGTAATAGATTTAATATCGTAAGCAATATTTTAACTTTGCTTCCTTCTGAATACACCATGAAAAAAGCTATAAATGGAAATGCTTTTTATTGTGCAATGGAAGACGTTATTAAAGAATTACCTATAAGTATCCATGAGAAGTCCCAAAAAATCATACTTTTGCAAAAGTCTTTCTACAATAGCTCAGAGTAAAATAAAAAAGATGGCAATGCCATCTTTTTTATTTTAATACATTCCATTCATAGCTTCTGCATCATCATGAGAGTGCTTACAACAATTTTCTGGTTCTTTTTTATCTGTTACAATGCTTTCTGTTGTTAAAATCATAGAAGCAATTGATACTGCATTTTGAAGTGCACTTCTTGATACTTTTGTTGGGTCTACAATTCCTGCTTTTTTCATATCTACATAGTTTTCGGTATCTGCATCAAAGCCAACACCATTTGGGCTATTTTTAACTTTTTCCAAAATAACTGATGGCTCTAATCCAGCATTTACAGCTATTTGTCTTACTGGTTCTTCTAAGGCTCTTAATATAATTTTTCCACCTAATTTTTCATCACTACTTAATTCTTCTACTACTTTTGCTACTTTTGGAATAATATCAATATATGCTGTTCCACCACCTGGTACAATTCCTTCTTCTACTGCTGCTTTTGTAGCAGATAAAGCATCTTCTATTCTTAATTTTTTGTCTTTCATTTCAACTTCTGTTGCAGCACCTACACCAATAACAGCAACACCACCTGCTATTTTTGCTAAGCGTTCTTGTAAATTTTCTTTTTCAAATTCACTCTTTTCTTCTGCTATTTGTGCTTTTAACTGTGTTACTCTTTCAGCTATTTTATTTTTATCTCCCATACCATCTACAATTATAGTATTTTCTTTTTGTACTTTAATTTGTCTTGCTCTACCTAATTGTTCGATTGTAGTGTCTTTTAGTTCTAATCCTAAGTCTGATGTAATTACTTCTCCGCCTGTTAAAATTGCTATATCTTGTAACATTAATTTTCTTTTATCTCCATAGCCTGGTGCTTTTACTGCAACTACATTGATTACACCTCTTAATTTATTAAGTATTAATGTTGATAATGCTTCTCCTTCTATGTCATCACAAACAATAACTAATTTGCCTGATTCTTGCATTAAGCTTTCTAGTAATGGTAATATTTCTTGAATATTGCTAATCTTTTTATCTGTTATTAAAATGTATGGGTTATCAACTACTGCTTCCATTTTTTCTGTATCTGTAACCATATAAGGTGATACATAACCTTTATTAAATTGCATTCCCTCTACAACATTTAATTCTGTTTGTGATGTTTTTGATTCTTCAATAGTTATAACACCATCTTTTGATACTCTTTCCATAGCATCAGAAATAAGTTCTCCTACTTCTGAACTATTTGCTGAAATGCTTGCTACTCTTGCTATATCTTCTTTACCATTAATTTGTACACTTACATCTTTTAAAGCTTCAACAGCAGATACCATAGCTTTATCCATTCCTCTTTTAATTGCCATTGGATCTCCACCTGCTGCAACATTTTTTACACCTTCACGAATCATGTTTTGTGCTAATACCATAGCTGTTGTAGTTCCATCTCCTGCTACATCATTTGTTTTTATTGAAACTTCTTTTACAAGTTGTGCACCCATATTTTCAAATGGGTCATCTAATTCTATTTCCTTTGCAATTGTAACACCATCATTTGTAATAAGTGGTGCTCCAAATTTTTTGTCTAATACAACATTTCTACCTTTTGGACCTAATGTTACTTTTACTGTATCTGCTAATTTGTTTACACCATTTAATAAACTTTTTCTAGCTTCTTCTCCGAATTTAATATCTTTTGACATTTTTACTTCACGTTCCTTGTATAATATATTTAGGTTTTTAATTTTAAAGGATACCTATAAACCTTAGACTTTTTTAATATGTTTTTGCTGTGTGAAATTAGCTATTTTATGTTCTGGTAATTGTTAATACTTTATTATAAATGCTTTACTCTACAACGGCTAAAATGTCGCTATATTTTACAATTATTAATTCCTCGCCTTCATATTTTACAGTTGTTCCTGCATATTGGCTTAAAATAACCTTATCGCCTTCTTTTACACATATTTCTACTTTTTTACCTTCACTATCAATTCCTGGTCCTACTCTTAATACTTGTGCTATTTGTGATTTTTCTTCTGATTTTCCTGATAGTATAATACCGCTTTTAGTTGTTTCTTCCTTTTCTAGCATTTTTACAACAACTCTGTCTGCTAATGGTTTTAACATAAAAATACCTCCTTTTTGGCTTTTATAACCACTTTTAAATTATATGCTAACTTAGCCATTTTAGTATTATTTTAAGGTTAAAATTAGCAGTCTCTTTTGGAGACTGCTAATACTTTATACCCTTTTTACTAAATTGTCAATACTACCAATTTATTTTTCACATATTTTTCACAATTTCATTTAACTTTTCACCTGAAATATTTTTCACAATTATTTTCATTTTTTATTTGGATTTTCTAAATCTATACAAATTCTTCCCACACTATATTTGCAAAGTCTAAACCTTTATCAGTTAGCTTAATTACATCTCCATCTACTTCTATTAGCTCCTCATTTACTAATTTTTCTAGTTGCTCATGGTATAAAAATACTGGGTTTGCAACAAATTTATTTTTAAATTCTTGTATGCTTACACCATCTATTTTTCTTAAGCCCAATAGCATGTATTCCTTTTGCCTTTCTTCCATATTTTGCTTTTCTTGGACAATGTAATTTTTTTCTATCATTCTATTTTCTATATTCTCAATGTATTTTTCTACATCTTCTATGTTAGAATATCTAACCATATTTATATATGAATGTGCTGCACTACCAAATCCAATATACTCTTCTTGATTCCAACAGTCTAAGTTATGTTTTGATGCATATTTTAATTTTAAATTATTGCTTTCCTTATGTTCATCTTTTGCGAAATTTTCCATCTTTGCAAAGTTAGATATTTCATAATGCTTATATCCATTTTCTTCAAGAACTTTCTTTACTTGCCAATACATTGCTCTTTCTTCATCTTCAGATGGCAACTCTAAAATTTTTTCTTTTACTTGTTTTTCTAGATTTGTACCTTCTTCTAATATAAGAGAATATACTGAAATATGTTCTGGCTCTAGTGAAATTATCTCTTCTAGAGCATCATTTACATCTAATAAAGTTTGATTTGGCAAACCTATCATTAAATCTACATTTATATTTTCAAAACCAACATTTCTTGCAAAACGGTATGTATCTAAAAAATCATAATATGTATGTATTCTTCCTAACATTTTAAGTAAATCAGGTTTGACTGCTTGAAGCCCAATGCTAAGTCTATTTATTCCAATTTGCTTATAATGTTCTAGTTTTTCTAAATTAACAGTTCCAGGATTTACTTCTATTGTAATTTCTGCATTTTCGTCTACTTTATAGTTTGACTTTATCTCATTTAAAATTTGCTCTATATATTTACTGTCAATTGATGATGGGGTTCCACCACCTATGTAAATTGTTTTTACATTTTGGATTTGTAATGTTTCAAGTTTTTTTACTGCAAATTTTATTTCTTCACATACACTTTTTGTATATCTCGCAGATAAGCTTTCTTTTCCTGCATAGGAGCAAAAGTCACAGTAGTTACATTTCTGTTTGCAAAATGGAATATGTATGTAAATTCCTATATTTTTTGTGTTCATACTATTTACTATACCCTTCTTTGTTTATATTATATCTTCTGATATTTTTATAATAGTTTTTAATCTGTGATTTACACCCGATTTTCCAAGTGGTTTTGAAAGCATTTGACCTAACTCTGTAAGTGATGCTTCTGGATTATTTATTCTTAATTCTGCAATTTCTTGTAAATTAGCAGATAATGTTTGATACTTTCCTTTTTCTTTGATTTTTTTAATTGCTTCAATTTGCTTTACTGCTGCATCAACAGTTTTATTTAAATTTGCAGTTTCGCAGTTTACTAATCTATTTACATTATTTCTTTTATCTCTATATACTCTAATATCTTCAAATTTAAGCATTGATGAAGTTGCTGAAACAAAGGCTAAAAAGCTTGATATTGTTTCTCCATCTTTTGAATATATTGAATAATAATTTTGTTTTTCTAATAGTTTAAATTCAATATCATATTTATTTAATATTTCTAAAATAAATCGTGCAATTTCCTTCTCTCTTAATTTTATTTCTATATGATATTTATTTTCTGGGTTGTTTATCGAACCGCTTCCTAAAAAGCTTCCTCTTACAAATGCTTTTTCCTCTATGTCATTTTCAAATTTAATATTTTCTAATTTTTCACTTTGTAATAGCTGAATTATATTTTTATTTTTAGTTTTTATGGTATATTTTTTTCCTTGAAAACCTATTTCATAATCTTCTACATTTAAGTTATTTAATAACTTTCCAAATCTATTTATGTTATATTCACTTTCAGTAGAAAATCTAAGTACATTTTTTTGAACTACTACATTTATGCTTTTGCTATACCCTAAAAATTCTAACTTTACACATTTTTTATTTGCTAAATTGCTAAGTTTACTTAGTTCTTCTTTTACATCTGTTGAAAAAGACATTTAATAGCCCCCTTCATTATTAAATTTTAATTTAGTTCATATATTTATGCTTACTTATTTTTTAATTTTAATTACCCTGTCATTATCAGCTAAATCTTTAATGCAAGTAATATTTTTATAATTTTCTTCAAATATTTTAGTAACACTTTCTTTTTGGTTGTAGCCAATTTCTAATAAAATATGTCCATCATCATTTAAGTATTTTGGACTTTCTTTATTTATTATTTTATAAAAATCTAGACCATCTTGTCCACCATCTAATGCAATTATAGGCTCACTTTGCACTTCTTTTGAAAGCGTAGAAATTGTTTTTGTTTCTATATATGGTGGGTTTGAAACAATTATATCAAACTTTAAATTATTTAATGCTTCAAACATATTTGATTGTATAAAATTTATTTTTGCATCATTATCTTTTGCATTTTTCTTTGCTATTTCTAATGCTTTTTTGCATATATCTATGGCATATATTTCTATTTGTTCTTTTATATTTTTTTGCAATGTTTTATTATCTAGATTTTCAATATATTTTGCAATAGATATTGCAATAGCTCCACTTCCTGTACAAAGGTCTAAGATTTTTATATTTCTATCTAAATATTTTTCTTTTATAAGTTTTAAAGTTTCCTCTACCAAAATTTCCGTATCTGACTGTGGTATTAGCACATTTTCATCCACATAAAAATTAAGCCCCATAAATTCTTGGCTTTTGGTAATATATTGAATTGGTTTCCCTTGTATTATTTCTTCTAATGAGCTTTCATAACTTTGCTCATTTTCTCTTGATACTTCTTTTAAAGAGTTTATAACTAATTCTTCTTTGCTCTGATTTAAAACATGTTCTAAAAGCTTTTTTGCCTTTATATATGCATCTTCTACTTGATTTCGCTTTAAATTATTTTCTCCTAAAAGAAGTAGGTCTTTTTGGTTCATATTTATTCCTACCTATTTTTTATATACAAAAATCCCCCGCCTTAGCCGTAAGATGAATGAAATTTTAAGAGCCTGCTTTCACAGGTGGGTGTCTTGTTGAATGCTCCTGGGTTTCTTATAACATTTATATGGTATAAGCATACACGCCACATTCAAAGGCGGACTCCCGTTTAAAATTTGTTGGTTCTAAAATTCCAGTCTACACGCACTATGCAGGGATATTTATTTTTATTTATTTGTTATTATTATTTTACCACAGAAATGTTATTTTTGCAAATGATTTTTCTTTTTAATAGTTTATTTTTTACAACACCTACACCAAGCCATTTTCCATTTTTTATTTGTATTTGGTATGTTCCATCTGGCTTATTTGTAGATAAATTTACCCCATTTAAAAATAACTTTAGTTTATTTTCTTCCAAACAAATAGTAGTATATTTACTAAAAAATTCTTGAATTGTAATAATGTGCTTTTTTAGAAATTCAATATTAGCATTACTTTCTAAGTTTTGCTCATTTCCTATATTTTGATTTTTTTTAATACTCTGCCCATTTTCTTCTATTTCTTTTAAAGTTACAGCCTGATTTATTTCATATTCTCCTACTTTTACTCTCTCTAATTCTTTCATGTAGCCTATTGTTCCTAATTTTATTGCAACATCTTCACATAAACTTCTTATATAAGTTCCTTTTGAGCAATGTACCTTAAATAAAATTTCATCATTTTCTATTTTTAATAATTCAATTTCATAAATTTCTATTTCTCTTTCAGGGACTTCTACTTTTTTTCCTTCTCTGGCATATTGATATAATTTTTTTCCTTTTATTTTAATTGCAGAATACATCGGAGGTGTTTGTTTTTGTTTTCCTAAAAAAGTTTTTAATACTTTATTTACATTTTCTGTACTTATTTTTTTAAAATCTACTTCTTGCTTTTCTATTATTTTTCCTTCTGAATCTAAGGTATCTGTTTTTATTCCTAATTTGATTGTTGCTATATATATTTTATCATGATTTGTTATATATTCTGAAAGCTTTGTTCCTTCTCCTATAAGTAGTGGCAAAACTCCTGTTGCCATTGGGTCTAGTGTGCCAGTATGCCCTACTTTTTCTTTGCAAATTTTTTTTACTTTCGCTACAACATCATGTGATGTATATTCTTTTGGCTTATTTATAATTATTATTCCGTCCATTTTTGATTTATTATCTCCTAAAGGCTGTTACTTTAATAATCTAGTTACTTCTTTTAATATGTTTTCTTTTGCTTGTTCAAGGGTTCCTGGAATAGTACATCCTGCTGCTTTTGGATGGCCTCCACCACCAAAGGCTACACAAGCATCTGATACATTCATATAGTCATTAGAACGAAGTGAAACTTTCCAGCCTTTTGCTGTTTCACGAAGAAATACTGATACTTCTACACCCTCAACATCTCTACCATTTTCCACTATGCCTTCATAATCACCATTTTGTGCTCCAACTTTTTCTTCATCTTCCTTTGTAATATATGTGTATGCGATTTTTCCATTTTCTAAAAATTCTATTCTGTTATTTGCTATACGATGTAACTCAAAATTAGGTCTTGTTTTTGTTTGTAACACTTTGCGATAAATATTTGATATATTAACGCCTTTATTTAAAAGCCATGCAGCGAATTCAAAGGTTTCTGCTGTAACGCTTTGATATGCAAATCCACCAGTATCTGTGATTATTCCGGCTACTATGCAAGTACCAATTTTCTTTGTAACTTCTATTCCAAAATATTCTAACATTACTAATAGAATTTGACTGCAAGCTGGTGAGTCTGGATTTACATAGTTATAGTCACCAAACATTGTATTTGTACCATGGTGGTCAATGCAAACTTTTGATTTTGCATTTTCAAAATAATTAGAAAATCCATTTAACATTTTTATTGTAGCACAATCTAGTGCTATTGCTAAATCGTAATGTTCAATATCACTTTCTTTTTTTATTTCTTCTATTCCTGGTAAACAATCAAATATCTTAGAATGTTCTGGAATGATTATATCTGGTTTTTTTCCATATTTCTTTAATGCATGATACATAGCTAAGCTACTTCCCATCGCATCTCCATCAGGATTTTCATGTGTTAAAATCACAATTGTATTAGCATTATTTATTTGTTCTAAAATATCATCTAAAGTCATTTACATACCTCTCATTTCATTTTATTTTTAACTTTGGTTTTTAATTCACACTTTTTATTTTTCAATGCACAATTATACTTTAAACTTTATATTTTTAACTTTATTCATATAAGTATTTATATGTTATCTTTATTATCTTTGTTTTCCATATTTTCTGTTTTAACTTCGTTATCCTTGCTCTTTAACTCTTTTAAAATATTATCAATTTTAGCACCATAATCTAAAGAGTCATCTATTTCGAAATCAAGTTCTGGTGTGATTCTTAAGTTAATATTTTTTGCTATCTGGCTACGAATAAAACCAGATGATTCCTTTAAGCCTTCCATTGTTTTTGCATTACTTTTTGAATTTAATATACTAACAAAAATTTTAGCATACCTAAAATCTGGAGTTATCTTTACTTTTGTAACACTAACCAAACCTGTTACTTTTGAATTTTGAAGTTCAAAAGTAAGTATTCGGCTAATTTCTTTTTTAAGTTCTTCATTAACTCTATTTAATCTTGCCTCATTTTTAGGCATTTTCACTTCATCCTTTCTCATTTTTTATATATTATATCATTTTTTTAAGTTAATATAATATTAAATAAAAAATATAGTAGTTAGATAGCACCGCGTAGCGACCAAGCAAAGCTTCGCTTGTGAAGCTTTGTGCGATTGAAGCAGCCTTCTATGATATGTAATAAATTGTCGTTCTTACGGCAATTTATTACATAAAATGGCTGCGACAACAAGGTGCAATAACTACTATATTTTTTATTTATTTATAGTAGTTAAATTTATAATTTTAAGCTCTATCTTTTAACTTCTTCCATAATGTAAAATTCCAAAGTATCTTCTTCTTTTACATCATCATATCCATCAATTTGAAGTCCACATTCAAAGCCCTTTGATACTTCTTTTGCATCGTCTTTGAAACGTTTTAAAGAAATAAGTTTTCCATCATGTATAACAACATTTTCACGTATTACACGTACGCCTGCATTTCTTTCTACTTTTCCGTCTAATACATAAGCACCTGCAATTGTACCAACACCTGAAACTTTGAAGGTTTGTCTTACTACTGCATTTCCTATTACTCTTTCTTCGTAGATTGGGTCTAACATTCCTTTCATAGCAGCTTCAACATCTTCTATTGCTTGGTAAATTACTGAGTATTGCTTAATTTCTACATTTTCTTTTTCTGCCATGTCTTTTGCAGTATTTACTGGTCTTACATTAAATGCAATAATTATGCATTTTCCTGCTTTTGCAAGTTGTACATCTGATTCTGTAACTGCTCCTGCCACTGCATGAATAACTCTTACTTTTACTTCATCATTTGATAATTTTTCAAGTGATTGTTTTAATGCTTGTGCAGTTCCTTGTACGTCTGCTTTTACAATTATATTTAATTGTTTTAAGTTTTCGCTTTCCATTTTTTCAAATAGATTGCTTAATGTTACTTTACTGTTTTCGTTTATTGCATTTTCTCTTTCTTGGCGTTTTCTTCTTTCAATTAAGTGTTTTGCCATTTTTTCATCTTTTACTTCGTAGAAGGTGTCGCCTGCTTCTGGTACTTCTGTTAATCCCATTACTTCTACTGGTGTAGAAGGTCCAGCTTTTTTAACTCTTTGACCTTTATCGTTTTTCATTGCACGAATTCTACCAATTGATTTTCCAACTACTATTGTGTCTCCCTCATCTAATGTACCTCTTTGTACTAAAATAGATGCGATTGGTCCTTTTGCTTTATCTAGTCTTGCTTCTATAACTGTTCCTTTTGCTTGTTTGTGTGGATTTGCTTTTAGTTCCTTCATGTCAGCTACTAATAATACCATTTCTAATAAGTTATCTATGTTTAACTTTTTCTTTGCAGAAATTGGAACATAGATGGTATCTCCACCCCATTCTTCTGGAACTAATTCGTATTCCATTAATTCTTGTTTTATTTTGTCTATGTTAGCTCCTGGAAGATCTATTTTGTTTATTGCTACAATTATTGGAATTTCTGCTGCTTTTGCATGGTTAATTGCTTCTACTGTTTGTGGCATAACACCGTCATCTGCTGCTACTACTAGGATTGCAACGTCTGTAATTTGAGCACCTCTTGCACGCATAGCTGTAAATGCTTCGTGTCCTGGTGTATCTAAGAAAGTAATTTCTCTTCCTGCTATATTTACTTTGTATGCACCAATATGTTGTGTAATTCCTCCTGCTTCTCCTTCTATTACATTTGTACTACGAATTGCATCAAGAAGTGATGTTTTACCATGATCTACGTGTCCCATTACAACAACTACTGGTGGCCTTGGCTCTAAGTCTTCACTTGAATCTTCTGTTTCGTCAAATAAAATGTCTTCTTCTTTTACTTCTTCTTTCTTATATGCTGTAATTCCAAATTCTTGTGCTACTAAAAATGCTGTATCAAAATCGATGCTATTATTTATTGTTGCCATAATTCCATAATTAAACAATTTTTTTATTACTTCTCCACTTGTTTTTTTCATTTCAGTAGCTAAATCTTTAACTGTAATGTTCTCTGGAATTTTTATTTCTTTTAATTCAAATATTTTTTGTTTATTTCTTTCTTCTTCTTTTTGTGGTTTACGTTTGTTTTTCTTTCCTCTTTCTGTTGTTAAATCATAGTAATCAAGCATTCCACCATCTTGCTCATTAAACATATATGATAGTCTATCTACTTGTTTTAAGTCTTTTAATTTTCCTTCATTGAAGTTTTCGTCAAATCGGTCATTCTTCTTTGCCTTTGTTCCTTTTTTAGCTTTATTGTCTTCATAACGATTTGCTTTTTCTTTGTCTATTGCTCTTGTGCTGATATCTCTTTTATCTTCTTTTTCAACTATTTCTGAAGAAATTATATCTTTAATGTTACGGTCAATTCCACGGTTATCTAGAGGTCTATTTCCGTTTCTTCCAAAACCTCCCCTTTGATTATTTCCGTAAGCACTTTCGCCTTGACGACCACCAAACCTACCTTCTCCTTGGCGATTACCAAAACGATTATCTGCACCTTGACGACCTCCAAAACGATTGTCTCCATTTTGACGACTACCATCAAAACGATTATCTGTACTTTGATGATTACCAAAATGATTATCTCCTTGACGTCCACGATTTTGGTTTTCTCCTGATTGACGATAGTTATTTGCTTGATTATTTTTATTATATTGTTTATTATTGTTTTGATTATAACCATCTTCACGATTATAGCTATTTTGTCTGTTTTCAGAACGATTTTTATCAAAACCATTTGCTAATTTATTGTCTGCATTATTTTGATTTGATTTAACTTCTGCCTTATTTGTATTTGATTCGTTTTGTGTTACTCCATTTTTTTGTTCTACATTAATTGTTTCTGATTTATTTGCACTATTTTCTACCGTTTTAGTAACTTCTTTTTTAGCTTCTTCTTTTTTATTAGTTTTTAAACCAAATAGCTCACTAACTGTCATTGGCTTTACAGGTTGTTTTCTGTATACAATATTAAAATCTTGGTTTTTCTTTCTCTCAACAAAACCAACATCTTTTCTATCTACTCTATCTTCCTTTTTTGTTTCTTTATCTTCATCAGCTAAAATCACTTCACGTCTAATAATGACTGGTGTAGTTTTTTGTTTTTCTTCTCTTTTATCTTTTTTATTTTCTTGTTTTTCTGTTTTTGCTTCTTTATTTTTCATATCTTGCTTATTTTCTTTTACTCCTTTATTTTGTTGTGTTCCTTTTTTTCCAAGGCTACTTTTTATTTTTTGTACTGCATCCTCTTCTATTGAACTCAAATGACTTGTTACCTCCACTCCTAATTCTTTTGCTTTCGCTATTAGATCTTTGCTTTCTATTCCCAACTCTTTGGCAACTTCATGTACTTTTAACTTACCCAATCACTTCACCCCCATTTATGATTTTCTTAATTTGTTCTGCAAATCCATTTTCTTTTATTCCAATAATCGCTTTGTTTTGCTTTCCTATTGCATTACTTATTTCTTCTATCGATAATATCTCATATACAACAACATTAAATTGCTTACATTTCTCATTTATTAACTTTTTCGTTCTTTCCGAAGCATCTGTGGCTATTAGCACTAATTTAATATTTCTCTTTTCTATTCCTTCTAAACAAGCTTCAGTTCCTGCTGTTAATTTACCAGCTTTTGTTGCTAGTCCTATTATTCCATATAATTTTTGGAAATTGTTCAATACATTACACCTCTTATTTTTCTATTTCATTTTTAAGTTCATCATAAACTGATTGTTCTATTGATGTTTCAAAACATCTTTCTAGCTTTTTTGAACGAATTGCTTTATTTAAGCATTCTATGTTATTACAAATATATGCTCCTCTACCTTGCATTTTTCCTGTTCTATCAACACTTATTTCTCCACTTTTATTTTTTACAATTCGTATTAATTCATTTTTTGTTTTTTGCACTCCACATCCTATGCAAGTACGACCTGGCAATTTTTTCAAAATGTCCACTTCCTTTATTTTAAATGTATTTGCAAATTTTATACATTATTACTCTTGTTCTTCATTTTCTGTTTCTTCTTGAGCTTTACTAATCATTTCTCTAAATTGAGATTCACTCTTAATATCAATTTTCCATCCTGTTAGTCTTGCAGATAATCTAGCATTTTGTCCTGATTTTCCAATTGCTAAAGATAATTGGTCATCTGGTACAATTACTTGGGCAAACTTTTCATCTTCATGAACATCTACTGCCATAACTTGTGCTGGAAGTAATGCTGCTGAGATGAATATTGATGGATCCTCATTCCATTCAATTACATCTATTTTTTCACCATGTAATTCGTTTATAATATTTTGAATACGAATTCCTTTTTGACCTATACAAGAACCTACTGGATCTATGTTTGCATTTGGAGAATATACTGCTACTTTGCTTCTGCTTCCTGCATCTCTTGAAACACTTTTTATTTCAATTACTCCTTCATAAATTTCTGGAATTTCTAGTTCAAATAATTTTCTTACAAATTCTGTAGATGCTCTTGAAACTGTGATTTGTGGTGAACCCTTTGCTCCTTTTTCAACTTGTGAAATGCATGCTCTTATTTTATCATTTACATGATATCTCTCTGTAGGAATTTGCTCTTTTGCTGGCATAACTGCTTCTAACTTTCCTAAGTCTAATACCACAATATTTCCATCTGCCTTTTGAACTATACCACTAACAATTTCACCTTTTTTGTTATCAAATTCTTCAAATAAAACATTTCTAGATTCTTCTCTAATTTTTTGAACTATAACTTGTTTTGCAGTTTGTGCTGCAATTCTACCAAAGTTCTTTGGTGCTAGCTCAATTTCTGCTTTGTCCCCTACTGCAAACTTTTTGTCTATTTTTTTAGCATCTTCTAGTAATATTTGTGAATTTTGATTTTCTACATTTTCTACTACATCTTTTAATGCGTAAATATGAACTTCTCCTGTTTTTTTGTCCATTGTTACTTTTACATTTTCTTCTGAATCAAAATTTCTTTTGTATGCTGTTACTAAAGCACTTTCAATTGATTCTAATAAACATTCTTTCTTTATTCCCTTTTCCTTTTCTAATTCTTGTAATGCTATCATTAATTCTGTATTGTCAATTGCTGGTGTAGCTACGTTTGTTTTCTTTTTCATTTTTCTAAATCTCCTCCTTAAAAATTACCAATTATATTTTAATTTCATATTTGAAATATTTTTTCTTTCTATTATTAGTTCTTTGTTTTCTACTATTAAGCAAATTTCATTTTCATTAAAGCTTTTTAAAATTCCATCTATTTGTTTTAATGATTTAGACTTTTTTAATTTACCATTTGTTTCTTTAAGATTTTCTTCTAAATTTATTGGCTTAAATAAATTAACTGTTATTTCTTTTTCTAAACTTTCTTCAAGATGCTTATTCTTTCTTATTACTCTTTCTATTCCCGGTGAAGAAACTTCCAAAAAATATGCATCTTTTATATAGTTTGCTTCATCTAGTATATCTGATATGGCATCATTTACTTTTTCGCAGTCTTCTAAACTAATTCCTGTTGGCATGTCTATAAAAATTCTCAAGTAATAGTCTTTTGCTTCTTTTTCATAAATGACATCATATAGTTCATAACCTAGATTTTCAATAGTGGGCTTAAGCAAGCTTTCTACTTTTTCTTCTATATTTGCCATGTTGCTTTCGTATTAAGTTTTTACCTTAATACTTCCCCCTTTCGTAGAATTTTTTTATCATCTTAATTTAATATGTTTAATATACGACACGAGAGTGGGATTTGTTCCCACTCTCTTAGTAATTATTTATGCAAGTATTATTATAAACTAGTTTTCCAAATATTGCAAGTGTTTTTTTATTTTTTATAAATTTTATTTTTTATATGAATACTTAAAATCTAAGGTGCTAATATAACTCTAAAGCCATATTTTTCATTTTTAGCATCTCCCAAATTTTTGCTTACTGAATAAATACCGGCTAACTCTGTACAAGAACCTCCTCTATATATAATTGGTTCATCAGTACATGGGAAATCTATAAAATTATCATGCCAAGCAAAATCACCTTTTTCTTCTGAATTTGATTCTAAATTAGAAGTTTCCCATACTGCATCTCCGTACTTATCTTTATTAGCTATATAATTACTTTTTGAGGTATCTTGTGTATTTGCATAATATACATCTTTTGCATAATTTGGTGCATTTTTTAAACTTTGAGCATAGATTTCTAGGCTTTCTTTTCCTTTTTCGTTATTTATATATGACGCTGTTTCTTCCCAAGCTCCACCAGCCATATCATATATTCCATATATATTTCCTGTGGTACTTGCTTGTACTCCATAAGTTTGATTATCATAATTGTATGTTTGAATAGTGCTATATTGTAAATATTCTGTTCCTGCTTGTCCAGTTATATAATTACTGTTTGGATTTGTCCATATTACATCATTTTTTCCATAAACACTTTCTGCTAAATATGCTACTGCACCCCATTCAGTACTTTTAGTTAAATGGCTATTTAATTCTTTTCTATAATTTAAACATACTGTATAAGCTGTTCCTACTGAAATATATCTCCAACTCTGTTTTCCTGGTTTTATTTGTAAAGTTTTAGTTATGGTATCATCACCTTCTGGCATGTTCATATTTCCTTGAACACTGCTTGCCTCAAACTTTGCCACCCAAATTCCTTCTACAGCTCCATTATATTCAAATGCAGGATGTATGTTCCAATTTTTCTCTCCAGATTTGTTATTCCAAACAATTCTTCCTTTTGTACTTATATCAGTTGTGCCTATCATAAAATCAATATTTACTACTCCAACCGAATTGCTATGATATCTGCTTTCTATTTGATATGCATACCTTGGAATCCACACAAACATACTTCCTTCTTCAAGTACTTTTTCTCCTTCCATTTCAGAAAGATAAGCTTTAGAAGCATCAGGCACACCATCTACTTTAAGTCCATCCCTTAGCATTATATTAGCCCATTTTTTCTTACTATAATCAAACCATTCACTATCTTTACTATTTGTTACAACCCACGAATTTAATGCTTGATTCCATTTTACAGGTACCATTTCTTCTGTTAATTTTGGTGGATTTGCTCCACTTGAATCTTTCCAAACATCTTCTGTATCTGCACCTGTTGGTCCTATAACATCATTAGTATTATTTTGCTTACCTATTTGATCATTCTCGTTAATCTCGTTTGTTTTTCCAAAAAACTTACCATTTCCAATTACAATACAAATTATTATTACAATTACTAATATAATAATGGCTGATATCCACCATATAAAAGGTGGTATTTTTTTTCCTTCTTCTAAATTCTTTTGTACTATCATATTTATTTCCTCACTTTATAAAAATTTAAAATATATAAATTTTATATAAATTTGTTCTATACATTTTTCTATCATTTATTGTATTCTGTCCATTTTTGTGGCATAATATTAGTGTAACTTTATTTTGAAAGGGCTTTTTAGCTTAAAAATAATTGTTAAAATTTTTATTTTTAATAAAAACTTTACTCCTTAGAAAGGAATGTAAGTAAAAATGGACTTAATTTTATCTAAATTAGAGTACAATCAAATTATACAAATAATCGAAAAATATTGCAATACATATATAGGAAAAAAACTTTGTGAAAATTTATATCCCTATTTTGAATTTTCTAAGGTAGAGCATACTTTACTTGAAACAAGCGAAGCTACAACAATTTTATATCAAAAAGGGCTACCTCCATTTTTTGAAATTGATGAAAATTTGGAGCATTTTTTTAAAGTTTTAGAAAGTGGCCAAAGCTTATCTGCTAAGGGCTTACTTTCTATTGCACATTTTTTAGAATTATCAGCTTTACTATATAACTATTTTTATGCAGAACCAGTGTCTTCAGAAAATTCTGTATTGGAGCCATATTTTTCTAATTTGTATAAAAACCCTAGTATTCAAAAAAATATTTTAGATAAGATTATAGATGAAGTGAATGTTGCAGATGATGCATCTTCTAATTTGTCTAATTTAAGAAAAAATAAAAAGAATTTAGAACTTCAAATTAAAGATAAGCTAAATTCATACATTCACTCTGGTACCTATGCTAAATACATTATGGACCCAATTATAACTATTAGAAATAACCGTTATGTAATTCCTGTTAAGGAGGAATACAGAGATAAAATTAAAGGTTTTATACATGACACTTCTGCAAGTGGCTCTACTCTTTACATTGAGCCCACTAGCATTTTTGATTTGAATAATAAGATAAACCATATTGAAATTGAAGAAGAATTAGAAATAGAAAAAATTTTACAAGAGCTTTCTAGCTTACTATTCCCTTATGTTAAAGAATTAAAGCAAAACTTAGAATATATTGCTTTAATTGACCTTATTTTTGCAAAAGCTACTTATGGAAAAGAAAATAACGGAATTTTTCCTCATTTAAATAATGAAAAATATTTTTCTTTTTATCAAGCTAGACACCCATTAATTGCAAAGGACAAGGTTGTTCCTATTGATATCGGAATTGGTAAAGACTATGAATGCTTACTTATTACTGGTCCTAATACTGGTGGTAAAACAGTTGCTTTAAAAGCTATGGGGCTTTTGCTTTTAATGGCTTATTCTGGCATTCCAATTCCTTGCAAAGAAAATACTAATATATGTGTATTTTCTAAGATTTTTGTAGATATTGGAGATGAGCAAAGCATTGAGCAATCTTTAAGTACCTTTTCTGCTCATATTTTAAATATAGTTAATATTACAAATGAAATAAATGAAAATAGCTTAGTTCTATTAGATGAATTAGGCTCTGGTACTGACCCAGTAGAAGGCTCTGCTTTGGCTATTAGCATTCTAAATTATTTAAAAGAAAAAGGCGCTTTAATTTGCTCTACCACTCACTTCCCTGAGCTTAAAGAATTTGCTTTGGTTACAGATGGCTTTGAAAATGCTAGTTTTGAGTTTGATTTAGAAAACTTAAAGCCTACCTATCATTTACTAATGGGAATCCCAGGCAAAAGTAATGCATTTGAAATCAGTAAAAAATTGGGCTTAAATTCTAATATTTTAGAAAATGCTTCTTCTTTTTTAGAAAAAGATAAAGTTTCTTTTGAGGAATTATTAAAAAACATTTATGATGATAAACTACTTATTGAAAAAGAAAAAATTGAAACAGAAAAGAATTTAAATCAAATTACTATATTAAGGCAAAACTTAGAGGCTGAACAAACCAAACTAAATGAAACTAAAAAGGATTTAGTAGATAATGCAAAAATGGAAGCTAGAAGTATTTTATTAGAGGCTAAAGAAGATGCTCAAGATATGATAAAAGAATTACAAAATATGCAAGAACAAGCTAAATTAAATTTTAAAAATGTTGAAGATAGCATTAGTTTAGGTAAAGCAAATGAAATAAGAAATAAAATAAATGATAAAATTAAGAATTTGAAATCTGATGAAGATTTACTTGAAAATTCTAATGCTAAAGGCTATGAAGTTTTAACTGAAAAAGATTTAAAAGAAGGCTTAATCGTATGGATTCCATCTTTGGAGACTTCTGGAACTATCTTAAACCCTCATGTTAACAAATCTTCCGAAGTTTTTGTGCAAGTTGGGCTTGCTAAAATGAATTTGAAATTGAGTAATCTTAGTAAAATGCATAATAATTCATATGAGCATGGCAGTGTTCACACTATTGCTAGCTCTAAGTCACAATTTGTTTCCTCAGAAATAAATGTAATTGGGCAAAATGTAGATGATGCTATATATATAATTGATAAATATATTGATAATTGTAGTTTAGTACAGCTTTCTCCTATTCGTATTGTTCATGGTAAAGGTACTGGAAAATTAAGAGAAGGAATTCATAATTATTTAAAGAAAAATCCACACGTAAAGTCTTTTCGTTTAGGCACTTTTGGAGAAGGCGAAATGGGTGTTACTGTGGTTGAACTAAAATAGAAAAAAACTGCTCACTTCATTTGAATGAACAGTTTTTTTGTTATATTTATTTTAAATTTAGTATTTCTTCTTTTTTTAATTCTGTAATTTCAATAATTGTTTCTATTGGTATACCTTTTGCTAGCATTTTCTTTGCTATTTCTAATTTTTCTTGTTTAATTGCGTGCTCTTTTAAGCTCATTTCATCCATTTTTCTTAGCATTCTTTGGTCATATAGCCATCTTTCTTCATAGCTCATACTCATTCTTTCTAGGACTTCTGATGCTTCTTTTACTTTTTCATTTTCTTTCTTCGCCATTTCTACTTTTCCCCCTTCTTCTCCGCATATAAGCCACAGCCACTGTTCTAGTTTTGTTTTTACCCCTGGATTCTTCTTTATAAACTTTGGTAACTCTATGTAATGTACTTCTAAGTCTTCCGTTACATATTCATCCTCTTTGTCATATTCCATATCTACATATTTTTCTTTCTCATCTTTTTCAAATTTTATTCTTGCTATTGAATGGTATGCATTTCTTTTGAAAAAGTTAAAGTTTAATATGTTTATTGATATTGTTTTTAATGGCTTTTCGTATTTATCTCCTACTTGTAATTGGTCTGAATACATTTTTGTTAAATAGCCTATTGACCTTTTGTCTATATTATTATAGTCTTCTACTTGCATCTCCACATCTATTATACTATTATTATTTACTCTTGCTCTTATATCTAATACTTCTCGTTTTGCTTCTTTACTTTCTTTTGTCATTTCTGGATTTTTTATTTCTATTTCTTTTATCTCTATATTTAATATTGCTGATAATAAGTCTTTTAATAAATCTTCTTCTCCATCTTTTGTAAATACTCTTTTAAATACATAATCATTTGTTAGTGGTAATAATTCTACTTTTTGTTCCATTTAAGTTTTTTCCTTTCTTTATTTTACCATATTAATTCTTACTTTATCAACACTATTGGTAAAATTTGTTTTATAGTTTTAAGCAAAAGTGCTAACTATTTTATTACCACCTCCTGTTCTTTTTTATTTTGTTTTCTTCTCTTTACCTTTTGGGATTTCTTAATTAAATAGATTTTTAAATGATTTAAAAATATTTAGAAAAGTTATTTAAAATATTTTTGAAATAAAAAATATAAAGAAAGAACTTTTGCTTAAGTAACTTTCTTTATATCACATTTTCAGCTATTTTTCAAGCATTTTCGTTCGTCAAACTTCGAGCTAATTCGACATATAAAAATTTATAAAATCATTATTTTGATAATATCTATTTAAAAATTATTATACACCTAAATTCCATGTATCGTTTTCACCTTTAGTGAATGTAACATTAGGTTTTAATAAAACTACTGCTACTACGGGTCCACTAACTTCAATTTCTTCCCCACAAGAAGTAAATAACCCTCTTGTACCAACACTGAAGTACCCATAACCGTTTTAAATTAAAACAAATTTGAAAGAACTTGAAAAAAGCTCCAAAGTTATGACCATCTTTCATCAATGTGAAAGTCGTGATAGCGGTATTAGCAAGTGCAGTATAATTTTCCGAACCAGTAGGCGTTTGTAAACCATCCGATCCAAATAGATTTTTCATTCGATCACTTAATGCATTACGATATGAACAATCTATGCCTTCTTTAATGAAGTCTACGACAGAGTTTCCATAAAGGTATTCGAATCCTCCATTTTCGATTGTAATTGTTGAAATGCCATCTCCTAGTATTCTACCGTCCGCATGTTCGAAAGATTTTATATCTGTTGTTGTTAATGATTGTCCATTTGAGCATTGATATTCTAAGTTTCCTTCTTCATTTAATTTAAAGGTTACTTTTGTGCCATATTCCGCTACCGTATTTTTTCCATACTTTTCTACTTTTTCTGGATTTTCCGGATTATAATCTGTAATTTTATTAATATCTTCTACTTTTAAGCTTCTTGCACTTTCAGCTCCTGTACCTGTACCATATTTCTTACATTCTTTATTTAACTTCGTTTCAAGCTTTAGAAAATCATCTTTACCTTTCAATGTAAAGTTTTTATTAACGGGATCAGAAGACATAAGCAAAATTTGTCCATTTTCTATTCCTAAGACTTTCCAAGTTCCATTGTATTCATCAACACTATCTTGATAGTTTACAGTATCTCCTATTTTTATGTCCTGTCCATACTTCTCTTTTATTTCTTTTTCCATTGAGTATTCTCCAAATGTTTCTGTTTCACTTATTTTTCCCTGTAATTTTGCTAATTCATATTCATATCTTAATATTGTATTTTGTTCATCTTCTGATGCTTTTTCTGTCTTCTCTCCTGCTTCTTTGGCTAACTGCAATATTCCATTATCTCCAAATATCACCGTTATACTTACTGATGCCAAAATCAAAAGCACTACAATTGTTACTACTAAGGCTATTAGTGTTATTCCTGACACTGCATTTAATATACTTTTCTTGCTATTACTTTTTCTATTGTTTTGCATTTCTAATATATTGTTTGCATTATCATTTACACTTCTGCCTTGCGTAAGCTTTGTAGTGCATATAAATAACGGTCTATTTTTGCTATATAAACCTTCCTTTTCTTCTATTTTTCTTAAATTACGGCTCTCTCTCTCTCTCTCTCTCTCTAGAGCCACAAGCGTTTTTACTTTTCATCTGTTTTCCTCCTTCTTTTAGACAATACTTCATAATTTTATCTAATTACTTTCGTAACTTAAATTATTTCATATTATCTATTTGTTTCTCTATTTTTCTTCTTTTAGTATTATGAGTGTTATTTTTTATTCTATTCATCAATTATAATTGTTTTCACACTCATGTGTATAAATAATTTATAATATAACTATTATTTTTTGTCAATATTTTTTATAAAATTGGCATTACAAAATTTAACTTTAAATTTTCACTTGATGTTTTTATCATATAATAATAAAATTTCAAAAAACACTAGCTTTTTTTTCAAAGTATGTTATAATCTCTAACGATGGCTAATAATTTTGATAAATATCATCATTATGCTACAATAGTAAAATAAAGGTACTTTGTATATCGCAAAACAAACGGAGGTTATCATGAAAAAATTTGCAATTTTAAATGCTTGCACTGATTTAGGGGTAAATGTAGATGGTGCAGAACTTGCTCCACAAATTCTAACAAAAGATTTAATTTCTAATAACATATCTAATACTTATCTTTTAAAACAAGAACATATAAAAGAGAAAACCGATTTAAAAAATCCAAATACTAATAAAGAAACTATTGATGATTTTGTGAAGGAACTTGATGCACTTTTGCTTAAAATGCATGAACTTCACTTTGAACATAAGATGAGTCAAAATGAAATGAATATTTATTTTGAAAAAATGCAAAATTTAGTTTTAGCTGTCAAGGCACTAGATACTAAAAACGAGAAAAGAAATTTAAATTCTATTAATGAATTTAATCAAGCACTTTATAACTTAGTTTTAAATGCAATTGATAAAGATGAATTTCCTATTACTGTTGGTGGAGACCATATTGTTACTATCGCATCTAGCTTAGCTTCTATTAAAAAGAACAAAAACTTAGGTATTATTTGGTTTGATGCTCACGGAGATTATAACACTTATGAAACTTCTGTTACCGGTAATTTACACGGTCTTCCTTTGGCAGTTGCTACAAATTATGAAAAAAATATTTTATCTGATTTCCACAATGGTCCATTCTATAATCCTAAAAATACTGTTATCGTTGGTGGTAGAGATATTGACCCTTGGGAATGGGGTAACATTATAGATGCAGGTGTAACTGTATTTTCTACTAATGATATTAAAGAACAAGGTGTTGAAGCTATTTGTAAAAAAGCTTTTGAAATTGCTTCTAATGATACAAATGGCGTACATGTAAGCTTTGATATAGATTTAATTGATCCTCAAGTAGCTCCCGGTGTTTCAACACCAGCAAATGATGGAATTAATTTAGAAGAAGCCTATAAGCTTGTAGATGAAATTACAAAATATTCTGATGTAATAAAATCTGCTGATTTAGTAGAGTTTAATCCTATTTTTGATATAAATCATTCTACTGAAGAAATTGGTAAAAACATATTAAAAACTTGGGTTGAAAAGCTTTAAATAAATCAATTAAAAAAATTTAAAATATAGTATAAAAAGAACAATATGTCTTTTGTGAAGTCACCGCGTAGCGTCCAAACGGAACGAAGTGAAGTGCGTTTGGAGCAACCAACATACTATGTAATAAATTGTAGTCATACAATTTATTACATAAAAGGTTGCGTGGGCAAGGTGCAAACAAAAAACATATTGTTCTTTTAAAATATTTTTATTATTTCATCATTTTTATTATTTTCTTAATTCTGCTCCTAGGCTCTTTTCTAACTCTGATACTATTTCCTTCATAACCCCATTTACTTCTTCATCTGTTAAAGTTCTATCTGGAAGTCTGAATTTTAAGCTATATGCTATGCTCTTCTTGTTTTCTCCTAATTTTTCGCTTCTATAAACATCAAATAATTTTGCTTCTTCTAATAATTTCTTTGCTTTCTTTTGAATTATCTTCTCTATTTCTCCTACTTCTATGCTTTCGTCTATTACCATAGCAATATCTCTTTCTAGTACTGGATATTTTGTAATAGGTGAATATTTTTTGTTTCTTCTTGCATAAACTGAAATTTTATCAATGCTTATTTCTGCTAATAATACTCTTTGTGTAATGTCATAGTTTTTAGTAAGTAGTGGATTTGCTTCTCCAAATGTTGCAATTATATCATTTCCCACTTTTAAGTTTGCGCATCTTCCTGGATGATACATTTTATTATTCTCTTCTTTTTTAATTTCATATTTTGAAACACCTGCTACTTCTAAAATGTTTTCTACTAAACCTTTTAAAGTATAGAAGTCTTCACTTTCATTATATATTCCAATTGTTAAAACATTGCTTTCTTCTGGTAAATTACCATTTTCTATTGCATTTTGCTTGTTTTTATATACTCTTGATAAATCGAATAATCTTACTTCTTTATTTTTATAATTATTGTTGTTTGCAAGCATTTGCATCATTGTTGGAACTGAAGTAGGCTTCATTATTGTATAATCTTCACTTAATGGATTTTGAATTTTTACTGTTTCTTGCATATACTCATTATCTTTTGAGATATTGCATTTTTCTAAGTCTTTTTCACTTATAAATCCATAAGTACAAATTTCTGATAAGCCACTATTTACTAACAATTCTGATATTGAATCTGCTATTTTTTGCTCTTTATTTTTTCCACCTAAGGTTGTTTCTGCATTTATTAAAGTTGTTCCTAATTTATCATATCCATAAAATCTTAAAACTTCTTCTGCAACATCTGCTATTCCTTCTACATCTTGTCTGAAATATGGTGGAATTACAACATCATTTTCTACCTTCATGTCTAATTTTTCTAATGTCTTAATCATTTCTTCTTTGCTTAAATTTGTACCTAATAAAATGTTTATTCTTTCTACATTTAATGGTATTCTATTTTCTTTTTGTTTTGCTGGGTAAACATCTACTTTTCCATCTACTGCTTCTCCTGCTCCTAATAACTCTACTAATTCAACTGCTCTATTTATACTGCGAAGTGCATTTTCTGGAGATAAGCCTTTTTCATAACGGCTAGATGCTTCTGTTCTTAGTCCTACTGCTTTTGCAGTTTTTCTAATATTTCCGCCGTAGAATACTGCTGATTCAAATACTACAGTTTTTGTGTCGTTTTCTATTTCAGAATTTTGACCACCCATTACACCAGCTATTGCAACTGGCTTTTTTTCGTCTGCTATAACTAGCATATCTTCTGTTAAATTTCTTTCTTGATCATCTAATGTAATAATTTTTTCACCTTTGTTTGCTCTTCTTACTGTAATATGTTTTCCTTCAATTGAATTTATATCAAATGCGTGCATTGGTTGACCTAGCTCTAACATAACATAATTTGTAATATCTACAATGTTATTTATAGCTCTTACACCACAGCTATTTAATCTTTTTACCATCCACTCTGGTGATGGTCCTATTTTTACATTTTTAACTACTCTTGCTATATAACGATAGCATAAGTCTGGTGCTGTTATATCTACTTTTATTCCTTCAACGCTGTCTTTGTCTTGAACTTTCATTTCATCTAGATTTTTGCGTGGATTTTTGAAAGGTTCATTTAAAGAAACGGCAGTTTCTCTACCTAAGCCTTCAATAGATAAACAATCAGGTCTATTAGGTGTAATTTCAAAATCAATTACAGTTTCCTTTAAACCTAGTACTTCTGTAATGTCTGCTCCTAGCCTGTTTTCTAAATCTTTTGATAAAATCATAATTCCCATTTCAATTTGGTCTGGATAACTATTTATATCTAAGCCTAACTCTCCAACAGAGCACATCATTCCACAGGATTCTACACCTCTTAGCATACCCTTTTTAATTTCTACGCCACCTGGTAACTTTGAGCCGTCTTTTGCTATTGGAACGATATCTCCTTCTTTTATGTTGTTAGCACCTGTTACTATTTGTAAGATTTCTCCGCCTCCAACATCTACTTTAGTTACTACTAAATGGTCTGAATCAGCATGTGGTTTAATTTCTAATATTTTTCCAACTACTACATTTTGAATATCTTTTCCTTGTTCTTCTATTGTTTCTACTTTTGAGCCTGTCATTGTAAGAATATCTCCTAATTGTTTTGGCTCTACATTTATATCAGCATATTCGCTTAGCCATTCTATACTTGCTTTCATTTATTTTTCCTCCCCGTATTTTAGGTTTTTATATATATTAAAAGATTTCTCAACTTAAAAATCAATTTTTAAGTTATTTTCGATGTTAAAATTGTTTTAAAAATCTTACATCATTTTCATATAATAGACGCATATCATCTATTCCAAATTTAGCCATTGCAATTCTTTCTACACCAAATCCAAATGCAAAGCCTGTGTATTCGTCTGGGTCTATTCCACAATTTCTTAATACATTAGGATGAACCATTCCACATCCAAGTAACTCTATCCAGCCTTCACCTTTACATACTCTACAACCTTTTCCTCCACAAACAAAGCAAGATACATCTGCTTCTGCACTTGGCTCTGTAAATGGGAAATGATGTGGTCTAAATCTAATTTCTGTTTTTTCTCCTAAACATTTTTTAGCAAACATTGCAAGTGTTCCTTTTAAATCTGCCATTGATATATTTTTATCAATTACTAATCCTTCGATTTGATGGAATACAGGAGAGTGTGTAGCATCTACACTATCTGAACGATATACTGCTCCTGGGCATATAATTTTAATTGGTGGTTTTGTTCCTTCCATAACCCTTGCTTGAACTGATGATGTTTGAGAACGAAGTATTATTTCGTCTGTAATATAGAAGGTGTCTTGTATATCTCTTGCAGGGTGGTCTGGTGGAGTATTTAATTTATCAAAGTTATATGTAGCAAGCTCTACTTCTGGACCATCTGCTATTTCATAACCCATTCCTATAAATATTTCTTTTACATCATTTATAACTTGTGTAATTGGATGTACACTTCCTAAGCTAGTTTTTTTGCTTGGCATAGTAACATCAAGGTTTTCTTCTTTTAGCTTCTTTTCTATTTCTAGATTTGCGAAACTATCTTCTCCCTCTTTTATTTTTGCTTCTAATTCATCTCTTACTTCATTTACTAAACTACCTATTACAGGTCTTTCTTCTGGGCTTAATGCCCCCATTCCTCTTAGAACTGCTGTTAGTTCTCCTTTTTTTCCTAAGTATTTTACTCTTACATCATACAAGCTTTTTGCATCTGAAGCTTTTGCAATTTCTTCTAAAGCATTTGCTTTAATTTTTTCAATTTGCTCTTTCATTGTCTTCTTCCTTGCTTTTAATATATTTAGGTTTTTATGGAATTACCTATAAACCATTTATAATTTTATACTTTTGAATAGTATAATTTGTTAACTAGAGTTATAATTTTATTTTGTAAAATTTGAAATTTGAGCAACAAAAAATCCATTTGCCCTATAACTTTTAGTATAGGACGAAATGGATTCGTGGTACCACCTAATTTTATTAATATTTTTATATTAACCTCATTTATTGGCTGTAACGTAGCTAGCGTCTTTTCCTACTATTTTTCAAAAAAGAACCTCAAAAGTGAAATTTCAATAAAAGTAGTAATAATAAACTTTCAGCTAATGTTTATCTCTCTTTCTTACCTTTTCTTTTATTTACTTTGCTTTTTCAAAGGTGTTTTTGTATTGTTTAATATTTTTGTTAATGCTTTTGTACTTGTTTAATACTTTTCTAATTTTTTTAATATTTTTGCTAATGTTTTTATTTGCTTTTTCTAATGCTAATTATTTTAACACCTTTTTTGCATAAAATCAAGAGGAATTGTAAGTTATTTTTAAGGTTTTATCTATTTTTTTAATATTTCTTCTTTGGTTAATCCTGTCACTCTTATAATAGTTTCTATATCTATATTTTCTTCTAACATTTTCTTTGCAGTTTCTAACTTTGCTTCTTTTATTCCCTTGTTATAACTTTCACTTAATCTACTATTTTCATCTAATATTTTCTTTTCTCTTAAATCTGCTATTCTCTCTAAATATTCATCTTCGCTCATTTCTTCTAGCTTATTTACTGCTTCATTTAGTTCTTCATTTTCTTTCATTTTTTCCTTCACCCTCTCCGATTTAGGATTTTCCAAAAATGATAACCAGTCTATTAGCTCACTTCTTGCTTCGTCTTCTATTATCTTTGGCAACTCTATTATAATAAATTCTAATTTATCTGTCAATATTAACTTCCTGTTTTTCTCTTCTATTATTTTCCATTTTGTTATATATTCTAACTCTTCTAATCCTTCTACTTTAAAATCTGCTATTAATATTACTATCGTTTTTTGTAAATTTTCATATTTATTTCCTTTTTTTATTTGCCTACTATATACCCTGCTCCAATAGTATAGTATTCTTTCTTTTATTGTTGTCTCTGACTCTAACTGCATCTCTATATTACATTTTTCTTTTCCATTTATTGTTGCTATTACATCTAATATTCCTAACTTGTCTAATACTTTTTCTCGCCTTAATATTTGATTTTTGCTTAAATCTATACTATCTATCTTTTGTTCTAAAATACTTTCTAAAAATCTTTTAGTTATTCTTTCGCTTCCTACTTCTCCAAATAATACTTGAAATACTACATCTATTTTGGGAGATAATAATTTCTTTTCGTTCAAATATTCCTACCTTCTTTCGCTTATAAATTAAACTGCTAATTTGCAATAGATAATTTTAACTACTCCTCCTTTCACTTTTTATTTTCACATTTCATTTGGATTTTTCTTTAAAGAATAAATTTTTAAGATTTTAAATTTTTAATTTGGATTTTTCCTTTTAAGAATAAATTTAAATTTTTGGATTAAATATAGATAAATAAAATATTTTTAAATCTAAAATAAATTAAAATAATTTTTAAATAAACTTAAATATATAAAATATTAAAAATAAATAATTTATTGCAAACTGCAATTTGTATTATTAAATCACACATTTTGCTATATTGCAAGATAAATCGTTAGACATATTTTTTTATTTTTCGACAGATTGTTATTATTTTATCTTGTAATAAAATAATAACAATAGAAAATTATTATTGCTTTAAATTTATGCTTTCTTGCCACTTTCATCTGTCCATCTATTAACTCTAATATTTTGATATGCTTGCAACACTTGTGAATATTTTTGATATTCTTCTTCCCACACCATACTTGGAATTTTATCATACGCACTAAAAACTTTTTCTGCTTCTGCTAAAAATATGATTTGCTCTTGTGGGCTCATCATTTCATATTTTTTAGAAAATTTATACAATTTATCTAGCATTTCGTTTGCTTGAATAAAACCCCAAAAGTCTTTTATCTTTATGCCTGCTGATCGTATTTGAAATACAGAAAAAGCAATTAAAACAAATATAACGAAAACTAGCAAATATATTATTGTTAAAATTCCCATTTAACTTTTTCCTTTCTTCTTTTGCTTTTTTCATTATAGCATTATTATTTTTTTTATGCAACTTTTAATTTTTTTATTTTTTGCTTTTCACATTTGCCTACATTTATTTTAAGTTTTATCTTTTTTTATTAAAATATTGTGATATAATTAATTATACATTAAAATATTAATAAGATTATATAGTAATTCATTATATAACATAAATATAGGAAGGAGAATATGATTATTTAAGTTATTAAATATATCATATAAGTTTATATATGGATCGTTTTGAAGAAACTAAAAAAGTTGGCTTATTTGGAATTATCGGAAATTTATTTTTGCTTATTATTAAAGGTTCTGCTGGTCTTATTTTTAAAAGTCAGTCTATGATTGCTGATGCTGTTAATAGTGCTAGTGATATTTTCGCGTCTTTAATGACTTTTATTGGCAATAAAATTGCAAGTGAGCCACAAGATAATAGCCACAATTTTGGTCATGGAAAAGCAGAATATATCTTTTCTTTGCTTATTGCTATTTCTATGGTTTTAGTTTCTTTTAAAGTATTGTATGATTCTATTTATACCATAATTTATGGAAGCGAACTTAAATTTTCATGGCTTTTAGTAGTTGTCTGTGTAATTACAATTATCACTAAATTAATACTCTATATTTACACACATAAGCTATCTAAAAAATACACTAATATTTTATTAGATGCTAGTAAGAAGGACCATAGAAATGACTGCATTGTAACAACTTTTACTTTTGTATCTATTCTACTTACTCTAGCAAATATTTATTGGTTTGATGGAATTGTAGGTATTGGTATTTCTGTATGGATTTGTTTAACTGGTGCTAAAATTTTTATTGAAAGCTATAATGTTTTAATGGATATTTCTATTGATGAACATACGACAGAGATAATTTTAGATTTAGCACATAATTATAAAGAAATTAAAGAAGTTGAAAGCATTTCTTCTGCTCCTGTTGGTTATCAGTTTATTATAGTTTTAACTATTTGTGTAGATGGAAATATGTCTACCTTTGATAGTCACAAGCTAGCAGACCAGTTAGAAAAAGATATTACAGCCTTAGATAAAGTTTATAATACTTTCGTTCATGTAAATCCGGTTTAATTTAAGACATTGGGACGGGGTTTTTGTCTTAAGGTTTCAGAATTTTAAAATTATTTATAATTTTAATTGACATACAAAATAAATAGATATATAATAAGCCCACTTCCACTTTATGGAAGTTTACATATAATGAATGTCCCATGTATATGGGCATTCAAAAGGGAGCCGAGTAATATTCGGCTCCTTTCTAATATATATAATCTTACTCAACCACAATCTTTTCCTCTTCTGCTTTTATTACGGCCTTTTTATTTGGTTTTATATTCCCGTCTAAAATTTCCTCTGCTATTCTATCTTCTAATACATTCTGAATTGCTCTTTTTAATGGTCTTGCTCCATAATTTGTGTCAAAGCCTTTTTTAGAAATTAACTCTTTAACACTATCGTCTATTTCTAATTGAATATTTTGCTTTTGCATACGGTCTTGTACTTGTTTTAACATTATATCAATAATTTGTTTTACGTCATCATCTGTTAGTTTATGGAATACTATAATTTCATCAATACGATTTATAAACTCTGGTCTGAACTGTCTTTTTAACTCTCCCATTACATCTTTTTTGATGCTTTCATATTCTTTTTGTGCTTCTTCTTTTTTGTCACTTGATACTGTAAAACCTAATGTATTTTTGTCTGTAATCATTCTAGCTCCAACATTTGAGGTCATGATTATAACTGTATTTTTGAAATTTACTGTTCTTCCCTGTGCATCTGTTAATCTACCGTCATCTAAAATTTGAAGTAACATATTCATAACATCTGGATGTGCTTTTTCTATTTCGTCTAATAGAATAACTGAATATGGTTTTCTTCTAATCTTTTCAGTAAGTTGTCCTCCTTCATCAAAGCCTACATATCCTGGAGGAGAACCAATTAATTTAGAAACTGAGTGTGGTTCCATGTATTCTGACATATCGATACGAATCATAGCATCTTCATTTCCAAATAAGCTTTCTGCTAGTGCTTTTGAAAGCTCTGTTTTTCCTACACCAGTAGGTCCTAAAAATAGAAATGAGCCTATTGGACGATTAGGGTCTTTTAAACCTACTCTACCTCTCCTTATTGCTTTTGCTACTGCCTCTACTGCTTCATTTTGACCAATTACTCTTTGATGCAAAGTTTGCTCTAAATTCTTTAACTTTTCATTTTCACTTTGAGTTAGTTTTTTAACTGGAACGCCTGTCCAATTTGAAACAACCTCTGCAATATCTTCTTCTGTTAATGCTGTTACACTTTTTGTGTTTCTGCCTTCCCATTTTTCTTTTTCCTTTTGCAATTTTTCTTTTTCTTCTTTTTCTTTATCACGAAGACTTGCGGCCTTCTCAAAGTCTTGCACACGAATTGCATCTTCTTTTTCTTTATCTAATGAAGCTACTTTTTCTTCCAACTTTTTAAGAGAATCTGGTTGTGTATAATTTTTCATTTTTACTCTTGATGCTGCTTCATCTACTAAATCTATGGCTTTATCTGGTAGAAATCTATCATTTATATATCTTGTAGATAGCTCTACTGCGGCTTTAATTGCTTGGTCTGAAATTTTTACATTATGATGCGCTTCATATTTATCACGAAGCCCTGTTAAAATGCTTATAGTTTCTTCTGTTGTTGGCTCGCCTATTGTTACTGGGCTAAATCTTCTTTCTAATGCACTATCTTTTTCAATATATTTACGATATTCATTTAATGTAGTTGCTCCAATTACTTGTACTTCGCCTCTTGCTAAAAGTGGCTTTAAAATGTTTGCAGCATCTACTGCACCTTCTGCTGAGCCTGCTCCAACGATTGTATGAACTTCATCTATGAATAATATTACGTCTCCTGCTTTTTTAACTTCTTCTAAGCATTTCTTAATTCTTTCCTCAAAGTCACCTCTATATTTTGCACCTGCTACCATGCTTGCAATATCTAGGCTTACAACTCTTTTGTTTTTTAGCATTTCTGGTACATCTTCTTGTACAATTTTTTCTGCTAATCCTTCTGCAACTGCTGTTTTACCAACACCAGGTTCACCAATTAAGCATGGGTTATTTTTTGTTCTTCTTGATAAAATTTGAATAACTCTTTCAATTTCTTGCTTTCTACCAATAACAGGGTCTAGCTTTCCTTCTCTTGCTTTTTTTGTTAAGTCCCCACCAAATTGATTTAAAGTTGGTGTTTGATTATAGCTTCCCTTTTGTTTATTGTTTGCTTGTTTATCATTGTTATTTGCAGTTTCATCTTCGTTTATTACTTTTATAATTTCATTATATAACTTTTGAGGATTTACATTTAAATCCATCATAATTCTAACAGCTACACTATCGCCTTCTCTCATAATGCCTATTAGCAAATGCTCTGTTCCTATAAATTCAGAATTTAATTTTCTTGCTTCTATAAAAGCATTTTCAATTACTCTTTTGCTTCTAGGTGTAAAGCCAATGTCGACATCATTTTCTGCCTTCTCTCCTTTTCCTATTAAGCTTTCAATTTCTTCTGCAATTTTTTCGGCAGTTATATCTTGCATTGTAAGTACTTGGCTTGCAACTCCACTTCCTTCTTTTACTAAACCATATAAAATATGTTCTGTTCCTATATAATTATGTCCAAATTCTGTTGCTAATTCACCGGCATACTCTAATGCTTTTTCTGCACGATTTGTAAATTTATACATCATCTTTATACACTTCCTTTTTTATTTTTTAATTATACTCTTTGATTAAACTAATTTATATTAAAATGTGTCTAATAATTTTTAACTATATTTAATAAAAATTAATTTTGCTTTAAAACTCTACTTTAATAATACAAATTTGCACTTTATGTTTATTTATGGTACAATATAAATATCATACATATATAGCCATTTTAGGCTAGACCTTAACTGTCAACTGACAGTACAACCATTTTGGAGGATTTATAAAATGGGACCTTATGAAACTAGCAAATATGACTGGATAATGGGTGTTACTACCTTCGTACCTATAGTTGCATTCATAATAGCTTCTCTCATTACATCAATATTCGTTGAAAACAACGAAGTTTCTTTTTCCTTCATATTACTCGCTTTTTGTTCATTTCCTGCGGGTACAATGATAGGTGGAATAATCGCTGGTCTTCTAGAATATCGCGATGAAAAGAAAGCTCAAAAAAATATCTAAGTCAATCCTCCCAAATGGGAGGTTTTTTATTTTTCTTTAATAATTTGTTTTATAACTTCAGGTCTTTTAATATCTCTTTCATATCCATCTAAAACTTTTCCTACATATTTTTGTAAATTTGCTGGTTGATTATACAAATACATTTTTGAAACCTTGCTATCTGTTAACTCTTTAATAATTCCTAAGTCAGTTCCTAGTTTTACATATGAAAGCAATTTTTTGCATTCATCAGAAGAAAGTTTTGTTGCATAACTAAGTGTTCCATAAGCACGATAAACTCTATCTTCTAAATCTATTGAATTTTTAGCTAAATATTTTCTTGCCATTCTTTCTTGCTGAATTACCTTTTCTGTAATGGTATTTAAATTTCTAATAATATCATTTTCAGTTAGACCTAAGGTTTGGTTATTTGAAATTTGGTAAATATCACCTTGGCTTTGTGTACCTTCTCCATAAATTCCACGAATATTCATTCCAAAGCCATTTACTATATTTAAAATTTTGTTTATATTACCTGTCATTGTTAGTGCTGGCAAATGCACCATTACAGATGCTCTCATTCCAGTACCAACATTAGTAGGGCAAGCCGTTAAATAACCATATTTTTCATGAACTGCATAATGTAACATTCCATCTAACTTTTCATCAATTTCAATTATTAAATTCTTTAAATTTTCTAAGTCTAAGCCTGAAGCAAATACTTGCATACGAATATGGTCTTCCTCATTAAGCATCATACAAATATTTTCTTCTTCATTTATAAGCATTGCACCATTTTTACTTGCTACAAATTCTGGGCTTATAATATGTTTTTCTACTAAGCTTACTTTTGTAATATCATCTAAATCGCTTAAATTAACAAATTTTAAACCATAACCAATACTTGGTGTTATTTCTTTTATTTTTTCTAATACTTCATTTGCTCCTTGCTTTGAAAGCCTAGTTGGGAATGGATATTCTTCTAAGTTTCTAGCAAGCCTTACTCTTGAACTAATTACTACATCAGAATCTTTACCATTTTGCAAATACCAATTCATTATTTTTTCCTCCTTTTTGGACCACGTTTCATTTACCATTTTTAGTATATTTTGGACAGGTCACAATATTTTTATTTTTCTAATTCTTTAATTTCATCTCTTATTTTAGCTGCATCTTCATAGCGTTCTTCTTTAATAGCTTGCTTTAAACTTATATTTAAATTTTTTATTTTTTCTTGTTTTTCATTTTCTTGATTTTTCTTTTTTAACTCTGAAGCTTTTGCATTTTGATTTGCCTCATTTTTATCATTTTCTTTATCATTTACATTTTTGTCATTTGCTTTATTTTTCTCTTCTCTTGCTTTTTTAACATCTTCTTTAACTTTGTTCTTTTCTGCTGAAGTTAGTCTGCTTCTTCTTCCTACATGTGTGTCTGATCCATGAATGTTTTTAAGTACATTATTTAATCCCTCTGAAAATACATCATAACAATTGCTACATCCAAATTTTCCAGTATTTATAAATTCATCATAAGTCATTCCGCAATTATCACATTCTATAGTTCCTTGCTTTGTAAAGCTTGGTAATAAATCTAAGCCTTCATCAAAGAAATCCCCTAAAAAGCTAGAAAAGTTAATTGGCATATTAAAATCTAAGCTTTCTAGTCCTAAACTTTTTGCACATTTATCGCAAAGTGCCATCTCCTTTTTTACACCATTTATAACTTGTGTATAACGAAAGTTGACCTCATTTTTTCCACAATTTTGACATAACATAAAAATTACCTCCTTATAATTATTTCTATGTTTTTAATATTTCTATTTTACTTGTAACTATTGTCTTTAGTAATCTAATCCTCTACTAAATTTATAAGCATATTCTTAAATATTTTTGCTCTTATAAAATCTCTATCTGGCTGTGAAATTGTTAGCACATTGTCACTTGTTGCTACCTTTAATAGTTTTGCCTCTGTTTCTGAAATAATATCTTCTGATAAGAAGTTACTTATAAAAATATCTACTTCTTGTGATGTTATTTTGTCGCCAATACTGCTAATTGCATGCATTAAATAATTGCTTTTTGTAATGTTGATTTTTTTAATTTTAATGTGACCTCCTCCACCTCGTCTGCTTTCTACATAGTAGCCTTGTGATGGATTAAACCTTGTTGCTATTACATAGTTTATTTGTGATGGTACACAATTGAAATGCTCAGCTAAATCGTTTCTTTGAATTTCTATTGATTCTTCATCATCAGAAAACATATCTTTAATAAATTCTTCTATCATGTCAGATATTCTCATTTCATCACTTCCTTTTTATTTTTAAAGGTTTTAGAAAGTTTTTCTTTTAAGTTTAAAATTGCTTTATTCCATATATTTTAAGTAATAATTTATATTGCTTTATCTCCTATATTTTAAGTCATTATTTAATGTTTCAAATATTGGTTTTAGACTTTGACTTTCTTTGACCTACAATTATATTATACTCCCTTTATTTCGTTTGTCAATACATTTTTTGTGAATATTTTGTGAACTAGTTTAAAATTATAATTACCTTTACTTTCTAGCTTCTCTATTTGTATTTTAAGTATAAACTAATATCTATTTGTTTTTCCTATCTATTTCTTCCATTCTTTTAGCTAATTGCTTTTGTCTTTCCAATGTCATCCATGCAAAATATGAAGAAATAAATTCACCATATTTTGTAGCATCTTCCATCTCCCCTATTTCTTCTTTCATTTTACTAGTTTCAGATTTTCTATTATTTTCCATTTCAATTTTTTTACTTAACTCATCATTTTTTGTAGCAACTTTATCATTTTTATTCATAAAAAATACACACTCCTATTTAATATAGTTATGTGCATTTTTTTATTTGTTATTCAATTTTATATTTATTTTCGCTTTAAATTACATATTCCTCTATCACTTTTGCTACACCATCTTCATTATTGCTACTAGTAACAATTTTAGCCACTTGTTTAATGTATGGTGCACTATTTTCCATTGCAACACCAAGCCCGGCATTTTCAATCATTGTTTTATCATTTATATTGTCTCCTATTGCAATTACATCTTCTTTTGAAATTCCTAGTTTATCTATTAAATATGAAACTGCTGTCCATTTGTCTACATTCTTACTCGAAACCTCTGTATAAAAGTATTCAATAGAAAATTCTTCTGTTCCAGACTTTAAAATTTTTCTAGACATATGCCCCACATCTAGCACGTCTATATCTTTTACAATTTTTAACTTTTTTATAATACTTTTAAAAATAATATTATCACTATCGCATATACATAGTTTGATATAATCTGTTTCTTGTCTATTTAAGATATAATCATAAATATTTTCTACTAAATATATATGTGTTTTTTTGTTGTCTGGTTTATTTGCATTTTCATGATGATAAAAAAGAACATTGTAATTTAAATTTTTTGTAATAATACTATCTCTTGTGTAAATACTATAATATATGCTATTTTCTTCACAAATTTGAACTAGCTGTAATACTTTTTTTTGGCTTAAAAAATTTTCATATATTAGCTTGTCTTCTTTAAAATCATAAATCATAGAACCATTTCCACAAATCATGTAATGATTTGCTCCTATGTCATTTGCCAAGTTTTCTACTGATTTAGCCCCTCTACCTGAGGTTAAAACAACCTCTACTCCGCTTTGAACTGCCTTTTGAACCGTTTCCTTATTCTTTTGTGATATTTGTCCATAAGAGTCTAAAAGCGTTCCATCTAAATCTATTGCTATTAGTTTATACATGCTTTTTTCTCCTCTTTATTTTTATTATTAATTCAAATTTTTATAAATATAATAATTTTTATTACATAAATATTATATGCTTTTCTTTTTAAAAATGTCAATGTATTTTTTGCCATTTTTTATGCATATATGCAATTGTATCTGCATATTTTTTTACATTTTTTATGCAGAAATTATATTTAACTATCTTTTATTATTAGCTATAAAATTAAAAATATTTTTATTTAAATAAATTCTAAAATTTCCCAGTTTAAAAAAATTTTTATTGCACAATATATATACTGAAAAAACAAATCGTTTTTTCGATATAGAAAAACAATCACATTCTAGGAGGTGAAAAACATGGCAAATTCAAACAACAGTAACAGATCTGTAGTTCCAGAAGCTAAAGAAGCACTTAACAAATTCAAATATGAAGTTGCTAGCGAAGTTGGTGTTAACTTAAA
>CANRGT010000014.1 GCA_947630185.1 uncultured Clostridia bacterium
TGGCCCCGTGGTCAAGCGGTTAAGACATCGCCCTTTCACGGCGGAGACATGGGTTCGATTCCCGTCGGGGTCACCAAAATGCCACTTTAGCTCAGCTGGTAGAGCAACTGACTTGTAATCAGTAGGTCATCTGTTCGAATCAGATAAGTGGCTCCAATAAACGCTTCTTAACTTGTTTTATAACTTGTTATGAGGTGTTATTTTTTTATTAACACTTACAAGTACATATAAAGGAGCAAATAGAAATTATGGAAGAAAACAAAGAAAAAAGTATTCAAAATAAAGTAGTAATTGTTACAGGTGGTTCTAGAGGAATAGGTGCGCAGATTGTTAAAACATTAGCGAAAGAAAATTATAGACTTATTCTAAATTATAATAAGTCAGAACAAAAAGCAAAAAAAATACAAGAAGAACTAAAAAATGAAGGAATAGAAATTGAAATTTTTAAAGCTGATGTTTCAAAAAGGGAAGATGCTAAGAGCTTAATAGAGTTTACTTTGAAAAAATACGGAACTATCGATATATTAATAAATAATGCGGGAATCGCAGGGTCAAAATTATTTACAGATATAACAGATGAAGATTGGAATAATATGATAAATATAAATTTAAATTCAGCTTTTTATTGCACACAAGAGGCTTTAAAAACTATGATAAATAATAAAGATGGTTTAATTATAAACATATCTTCTATTTGGGGCTTAACAGGTTCTTCTTGTGAAGTAGCATATTCGGTAGCAAAATCTGCTTTAAATGGAATGACTAAAGCATTAGCAAAAGAGCTAGGATTATCGAATATAAGAGTTAACGCTATTGCACCAGGAATTATAGATACGGATATGAATTCATATTTAACAAATGAAGAAATAGAAAAAGTGAAAGAAGAAATACCATTAAATAAGATTGGAAAAACAGATGACATTGCAAGGTGTGTAAAATGGTTAATTGAAGATGAATATACAACAGGACAGATTATTTCTATTAATGGTGGTTGGTATATTTAAAAGTAATGTATATATAAAAAATAAAAATTCCAGTGATTTTTCATTGGAATTTTTATAATCATTATTAGCTATTTTTATAAATCAAGATGTAATAATGTAAAGAGAAATTACATTATTATTCTGATATTTTTCTTTTATAGTTTCCAGAAATCAATTTTGGAATGTAAGTAATAATCTTATATACTGCCAAGCGAATCTTCTTACTCCAAATATAAGATTTTCTTAATTTTCTAGGAGTAGCAACAGAATTCTCATCTACTGCAACTAATGAAAGTTCTATTTTTTCAATTGGGAATATATAGTTAGAACCATCATTATTATCCCATTGATTTTTTTCATTTCTAAAACAGAAATTAAAGGTTTCTCCTTCAAGTAAGTTAACTTCAGTTTGAAAACCTAACTCTGTTTTTTCCATTTTAATTTCATTTACATTATCCCAATTAAGACCAAATCCATAATGAAGATAAACTTCCTCTGAATTGTCTTGAAATAAATTTCCTGTATAAGATATTTTTACGGTTGTATTTTCAACTAACTTATCAGTATTAAAAAAGATATTTTTTACTAATTCCATTTAAATTCTCCTTATTTTTTTATCTCTTGTTCTCTATTTTGATATTATAATATTAAAAAAAATATAATTCAAGTGTTTTTGACAAAATTTTAATTTGTTCCGACAATTTTTCCAACAATATAGAAATCATCTTTAGGATTTAAGCAAATGTCTTCAACATTTTTATCTTCTGCCCTTAGAACTACACCATCTTTACGAATAATGAATCTACGGATTAACAATTTATTTTTATAAGAAAATAGTCCTAAGTCTCTATTATCTAAAGGTGCATTAAATTCAACATAAGCATAAGAGCCTTCTTTTAATTTTGGTTCCATTGTAGTATCTGTAATTTTAACTGCAATAGATGCTCCTGGAATAGTAGGAGGACAATCAATTAAAGAACCTAATGAATCAAAGGTAGGAATTTTGTCATAAGGAATATGTTCTTCTATTTTATAAGAGTGATGTTCTTCTGTAAGTTCTTTATCATATGTATGCATTAAAGGACGGTAAGGAATGCCCATAGTTTTACACATATTTCTTAAAACTTTATGACTAGGATTTCTTTCACCTTTTTCAATATGAGTTAAATGACCTGTATTTATATTAGTTCCTCTAGCAATTTCTGCCTTTGTTAACTTTTTTTGCTTACGAATATAAGCAATCATTTCACCTATCATAATGATACCCCTCTCGAATCTATATTCAAAATCAATATATTTTCTCTTTTTTCAAAATTATTATATATAAAAATAAAAAACTTGTCTAGATAAAATAACAAAAAAAGATAAATTATAATAAAATACAACTTTTTTTTATTGTAAAACTTAAATATTTGTGGTAATATTATTTCATACAAAAGTATATATTTTATTTAAGAGGTAAAGTATGGAAAATAATGGATTAGAAAATAAAGAATTAAATGAAACAGAAGAAAAATTAGATTTAAAAGATATTAATGCACAGCAAAAAGAAGAAAAGTCGGAAGATAAAGGAACTATATCAAACAATAAAGAAGTAGCATCAGAAAAAGATGAAAATATTAAAGAAGAAGTACTAGAAAAAGAGGATAATTTATTAGAAACTAGTAAAAATCCAACAAATAATAAAGAAAAGAAAAGAGAAGAACAAAAAGAATATAAAGTAGTAAAAAATAAAAAATCTAAAAAACTACCTGTAGTTTTAACTTTATTTATTCTTTTATTTTTAATGATATTTTCAATTATTTTTTCATTATTAAATATGAATAATGAAAAAATATTAAGTGGAATTTCTATGTTAGGAATAGATATAGGAAACCTTACTGTTGATGAAGCAAAAAATAAAATAAATGATGCAATTGATAATAGATTTCATGATGAAAATAATAACTTAATTTTGAAAAGAGGCGATAATGAAACTAGTGTAACAGCAAATACCTTTAATGCAAAATTTGATGTAGATACAGCTATTACAGAAGCATACAATATTGGAAGAAGTGGAAATATTGTTACTAACAATTATGCTATTTTATGGACTAATTTATTCAAAAAGCAAATCGAACCAACTTTATACTTAGATGAAGAATTATTAAACTCTACAATTAAAGATGTTGGAGCAAAAATGCCAGATACACTAGTGCAAAATAGTTATTATGTAGAAGATGAAAATTTAATAATAGTAAAAGGAAAAGCAGGTTATGTTATAGAAGAAGAAAAATTAAAAGACAGTATATATGCACAATTAAGAAATATTCATACAAGTTATCAAGTTATAGAAATTCCTGTAACATATAAAGAACCAGGAGATATTGATCTAGAAAAAATACATAGTGAAATTTATAAAGAACCACAGAATGCTTATGTTGAAGAAAATCCTAAAACAGTTCATAGACATGTAAATGGTGTAGATTTCAAAATTTCCATGGAGGAAGCTAAAAAATTATTAGAACAAGATAAAGAAGAATATACTATACCATTAAAAATAACCGTGCCAAAAATAACAATAAATGATTTAGGAGATGAAGCATTTCCTGATTTACTAGCAACATTTTCAACAACTTATGATCCAAGTAATTATAACAGAAGTACAAATATAGAGCTTGCTTCTAAAAAAATGAATGGTACAGTTGTGATGCCTGGAGAGAATTTTTCGTATAATACAGTAATTGGAAAAAGAACTTTAGAAGCGGGATATAAAGAAGGAACAGCATATATAGGTGGAAAAATAGTGCCAGATGTTGGAGGGGGAGTTTGCCAATTATCTACTACATTATATAATACAGCATTACTTGCAAACTTAAAAATTATTGATAGAAGCAATCATTTATTTTTAACAGGTTATGTTGCAGCAAGTAGAGATGCGACAGTATATTATGGAAGTATAGATTTTGTATTCCAAAATACTAGAAGCTATCCTATAAAAATAGTATCAAACTCAAAAAATGGAGTTTGTAAAGTAAGTATATATGGAATAAAAGAAGAAGTAGAATATGAAGTAGTAATTCAATCTAAAATAACTTCTTATATAAATCAAACTACAACATACAAAGATGATCCAACCTTAGAAAAAGGCAAAGAAGTTGTTGAACAATACGGTTCAAACGGATGTAGAAGTGAAGCATATCGTATATTAAAATTAAATGGAAAAGTAGTTAGTCAAGATTTATTATCAAAAGATACATATAAACCATTAGAAAGAGTTATACGTAGAGGAACTAAAGAAGTGCCAAATGCTCCTGAAACATCTACAGAAACGAACACATCACCAACAGAAGAAACAAATGCAAATGTTGAAAATCAAAACACGGAAAGTCAAAATGTGGAAATTTAAATAGAGTAACACAAAGATAAATTATATAAAAGGAAGTAAGAATGAATTTAGAACAAGAAACTAGATTTTTAATGAAAAAATATCAAATTACTGCCAACAAAAATTTAGGTCAGAATTTTTTAATAGATGATGAGGTTATGGAAACCATTGTAACATCTGCTGAAATTACAAAAAATGATATTGTAATTGAAATAGGACCACGGATTAGGCTCACTAACAACTAAATTATTAGAAAACGCTAAAAAAGTAATTGCGATTGAAATAGATAAAAAAATGGAAAGTATATTAAAAGATAGATTTTCTATTTATAATAATTTTACTTTAATAAATGAAGATGTATTAAAAATAGATTTACATAAACTAATAAAAGAGCAAAATCCAGAAAATAATAATGTAAAAATAGTGGCAAATTTACCATACTATATTACAACACCAATTATTATGAAATTATTAGAAGAAAAATTACCTATTGAAAGCATTACTGTAATGATACAAAAAGAAGTAGCAGATAGGTTATCGGCTATTCCAGGTGAAAAAAATACAGGTGCAATTACTTATTGTGTTTACTATTATTGTGAGACAGAGGAAGTTTTAAAAGTTCCTAATAGCTCATTTATTCCAGAGCCACAAGTAGATTCAGAGGTAATAAATTTAAAAATTAGAAAAAATCCACCTGTAAAATTAGATAATGAAGAATTATTTTTTAAGCTTATTAAAGCAAGTTTTATGCAAAGAAGAAAAACTTTGTTAAATTCACTTTCTAATTCTGGTATTATACCTAAGGAAAAAGTAAGGGAATTATTAGAAAAATTAAATTTAAATGAAAATATAAGAGGGGAAGAACTAACAATAGAGCAATTTGCGCAAATGGCGAATATGCTAAATTTACCACTTGACAAGTGATTAGAATTTTATTATAATAAATTCTAGACTTGAAAAGAATTTAGCATATGCGTCATTAGCTCAGTTGGTAGAGCAGCAGACTCTTAATCTGATGGTCGGAGGTTCGATTCCTCTATGACGCACCAACAATACACTACATTGATCAGTTCTTATCAGTGTGGTGTATATTTTTATAGGTAAGAGGTGGTGCTTATGCCTAATGTTCCCCATAATATTGAAAAAGTTATAAAAGAACTTGAAGTAGGAATAAATAAAATTTTAAAAAATAAAGTAAAAAAAATTATTCTTTATGGATCTTATGCAAGAGGTGATTATAGAGAAAATTCTGATTTAGATATAATGATATTAACAAATATGTCTGAAGAAAAAATTGTAGATATAAGAACAGAAATATGGGATTTAGCATATGATATAGGACTTGAAAATGATATAATAATATCAATATTAGTAAAAAATATAAATGATTATAATTATTGGTTAGATACATTACCTTTTTATATGAATATACAAAAGGAAGGTGTTGTATTAAATGGATAAAAAAGCAATAGAACTTGCAAGATATAGATTAGAAAGAGCAAAACAAGATTTACAAGACACAGAATTATTATATAAAAATAATAGTTTACTTTCAGCAAACAATAGAGCATATTATTCAATATTTCATGCAATACAAGCTGTACTTGCAATAGAAAAAATTGATTTTAAAAGGCATAAAGATGTAATTGCATATTTTAATAAAAATTACATAAATACAGAAATTTTTCCTAAAAAGTTAGGAAGAAAGATTGGACAAGCTTTTCAAATTAGAGAAGATAGTGACTACGATTATAAATTTATACCAAAGATTGAACAAACTGCTTATCAATTAGAAACAGCAAGGGAGTTAATTAAATTAGTTGAAGAATACATTAACAAACAAGAAAATAATTAAATAAAAATCGCTAAGTGAAAACTTAGCGATTTTTATATGCCAATTTAAATATGGCGTGTTGACAAGAAAATTTATTTTATAAAAACTTTAATTAAAAACCCTCTTGACTTAAAACAAAATAAAAAGTATTATATTTGCATATAATAAAAGGGAGAATTTAAACTATGGAAGTAACAAAAAGGAGATAAAAATATGTTACAACTAAAAAATATTACCAAAAATTATTTATCAGGAGAAAACGAAGTTCAAGCATTAAAAGGAATTAGTGTTGAATTTAGAAAAAGTGAATTTGTATCTATTTTAGGTCCAAGTGGTTGTGGAAAAACAACTTTGCTTAATATCATAGGTGGATTAGATAGGTACACTTCTGGAGATTTAATAATTAATGGAAAATCTACAAAAGAATTTAAAGATAGAGATTGGGATGCATATAGAAATTATTCAGTAGGATTTGTTTTTCAAAATTATAATTTAATACCACATCAAACAGTACTATCAAATGTAGAGCTTGCACTTACTCTTTCAGGTGTTTCTAAATCAGAAAGAAGAAAAAGAGCAATAGAGGCTTTAAAAAGTGTAGGACTTGGAGACCAAATTCATAAAAAGCCTAATCAAATGTCTGGTGGGCAAATGCAAAGGGTTGCAATAGCAAGGGCATTAGTAAATAACCCAGATATAATCTTAGCAGATGAGCCAACAGGAGCACTTGACACGGTTACCAGTAATCAGATTATGGAAATCTTAAAAAGCATTTCAAAAGATAAATTAATAATTATGGTAACTCATAATGGAGAATTAGCAGAAAAATATTCTTCAAGAATAATAAAAGTATTAGATGGAAAAGTAATAGAAGATTCAGATCCTTATGAGTCAAAAGAGGAGAAAAAGGAAGATACTAAAAAGAGAAGAACATCTATGAAATTCTTTACGGCATTAAGGCTTAGCTTAAATAACTTAATGACTAAAAAGGGAAGAACATTTCTAACTTCTTTTGCAGGAAGCATTGGAATTATAGGAATTGCACTTATATTATCAATTTCAAATGGTGTGCAAAACTATATTGATAAAGTTCAAGAGGATACACTTTCTTCATATCCAATAACTTTGCAAGAGCAATCCGTTGATATGTCAAGCATAATGACATCCTTCATGGAATTGAATGAAGATAGAAATCATGAGGATGGAAAAATTTATTCAGTAGAAATTATGGGAGATATGCTAAGCACAATGTCTAGCAAGATAGAAAAGAATAATCTAAAAGAATTTAAAAAATATTTAGATTCTGAAGAAAATGAAATTACAAAAAATAGCAATGCAATACAATATGCATATAATTTAAATCTTAATTTGTATTCTTCAAATACTAAAGATGGAATAGTTCAGGTAAATCCTAACCAAGTAATGAAAATTGTAGGATTACAAAGTGAGCTACCAGAAGCAATGCAAGGGCAGGCATCCATAATGATGAGCGGTAATAATATTTGGCAAGAAATGTTAGATAATGAGGAATTACTTAAATCACAATATGATGTTTTAGCAGGAAAATGGCCAGAAAAATATAACGAAGTGGTTTTAATTGTAAATGAAAATAATGAAGTTAGTGATTATATGCTATATTCATTAGGAATAAAAGATCAAGATGAATTAAAAGACAAAATGCAGGACATAAAAGATGGTAAAGAAGTAGAAAAAACTGAAGAAGAAGTTTTTAGCTATGATGATTTATTAGATTTATCATTTAAATTGGTTTTAAATACAGATTATTATAAAAAAGAACATGGTGTATGGAATGATAAAAGTGATGATAAAGATTATATGAAAAAATTAGTAGACAAGGCAGAAAGTATAAATATAGTAGGAATTATAAGACCAAATAGCGCATCAATAAATACAGCCTTAGCAAATGGAATAGGATATAGTAAAGATTTAAAAGAATATGTTATAAATAAAATAAATGAAGCGGAAATTGTAAAAGAGCAAAAGAAAGATAAAAATGTAAATGTATTTACAGGAATTGATTTCCCTGAGGATAAAGATGATGCAAGTTTTAGCTTTAATGATTTATCAACCGAGCAGAAAATGAAGCTTGCTACATTAAGCCAAGAAGAACTTGCAAAACTAATGCAAACATATGCAGATAATGCAAAAGCAAGTTATGAAGATAACTTATCAAAATTAGGTGTTGTAAATTTAGATGAACCAAGTGCAATTTATATTTATCCAACAAATTTTGAAGCAAAAGAGAATATAACTGAAGAAATTGAGAATTATAATACAAGACAAAGAGAAGATGGAAAAGAGGAAAATGTTATTACTTATACAGATATGATAGGAATTATGATGAATTCAGTATCAGTAATAATTGATGTAATTAGCTATGTTTTAATTGCATTTGTTTCAATTTCATTAATAGTTTCATCAATTATGATAGGAATTATAACATATATTTCAGTATTAGAAAGAACAAAAGAAATTGGTATTTTAAGAGCTATTGGTGCATCTAAAAAGGATATTTCAAGAGTATTCAATGCTGAAACTTTAATTGTTGGCTTAGTTGCAGGTGCATTAGGAATTGGAATCACAGTACTATTATGTATACCAATAAATGCATTAATTGCTGCACTTTCAGGAGTAAGTGGTGTATCTGCTGCATTACCATTTAAAGCAGGAATTGTATTAGTTATAATTAGTATGATTCTTACTATGATAGCTGGTTTAATACCATCTAAGATGGCAAGTAAAAAAGACCCAGTTGAAGCTTTGAGGACAGAGTAAGATACTAAATTGTATAGTAATGGGATATAATAAGAAGAACGATAGCAAAAAAAGTAAACATAAAGCAGTAAAAGCTTAAAAATTATAATAAAAAAGATCAGAAAAGGAGGGAAAACGTATGCTAGAAATGTACAATACAGATATTGAAACAAATAAAACAACAAAAGTAAAAGAATATAAAAAAGGTAATTGGATAAATCTAGTTGCGCCCTCTGAAGAAGAAATAAAAGAAGTATGTGAAAATGTAAAAATACAAGACGAATTTATTAGGTATGCATTAGACTTTGAAGAAAAAGCCAGAATTGATTTAGAAGAAGATGATCAAACCACCTTATTTGTTATAGATGTTCCAATTCGTGAAAAAGAGGACGAAAATATTGTATACAGTACAATGCCAATTGGTATTATTCTAGTTAGAGATGACTATTTTATAACAGTTTCAATTAGAAAAAATGACATTATTCAAGGCTTTACTAAGGGTAATATGAAAAATGTAATTACCTACAAAAAAAGTAGATTTCTATTACAAATTTTATATACAAATTCATCATATTACTTAAATTTATTAAAGAAAATTAACAAAGAAACAGAAATAGCAGAGTCTGATTTAAAAAATTCTATGAGAAATAAAGAACTATTAAAGTTATTAAGTTTAGAAAAAAGCTTAGTATATTTTACAACCTCTTTAAAATCAAATGAATCTGTTATGGAAAAAACAATGAGAGGAAAAATAATTAGACTTTATGAAGAAGACGAAGATTTGCTAGAAGATGCAATTATTGAAAATAGGCAATCTATTGAAATGGCAAAAATATATAGTGATATTTTAAATGGGACTATGGATGCCTATGCTTCAATAATATCTAATAACTTAAATAGAGTTATGAAAGTCTTAACCTCAATTACTATTATTTTATCAGTGCCTACAATGATAGCAAGCTATTGGGGAATGAATGTACCAGTTCCACTTCAACATAATCCGTTTGGCTTTTTAATTATAATAGGAATTTCTATTCTTATTTCAATAGTAGTAACATGGTGGCTAAACAAGCAAAATATGCTAAAATAGCAAAAAAATACAAAATTGTATAAATATGCCTCTAAAACAAAGAATAAAAAAATAAAAATAGAATATACTAAATCATGAAGACATTTTTTTATAAAAAAAGGAGGCTAGCTAAAATGAAAGTTATAGATAAAATAGCACTTGCATTAGTTATAATTGGTGCGATCAACTGGGGATTAATAGGAATATTCAATTTTAATTTAGTAGATACAATTTTTGGTGTTATGTCAGTAATAAGTAGAATTATATACATCCTAGTTGGTATATCAGGATTATGGGCAATAAAGATTTTATTTGATAAATAGGATTTTCTTAATTTATAATTAATAGTTAAATAAAAAAATATCATAATTTTTGCACCTTGTTGTCGCGTCGCAATCGTTACGATTGCTCGCTCCATACGCGCTTCGCTTGAACGCTACGCGGTGCTACAAATTATGATATTTTTTTATAGAATATAAAATTAGAAATTCATTACTACTATATAGTAGACTGCTCCAAGCGCACTTCACTTCGTTACGTTTGAACGCTACGCGGTGCTTACAAACTATAATGTTTTTTCTTTTATGTAAAATAAAAAAATATTATAATTTATAATATAGAAACGATTGAAAAATAAGTAAATTTACTATATAATATCAAACATAAGTAAATAAAGGAGGAAAAAATAAATGTTAACTGCTACAGGAGTTACAGTTCGTTTTGGTAAAAGAACTTTATTTGAAGATGTTAATATTAAATTTAATAAAGGCTGTTGCTATGGAATTATTGGAGCAAATGGTTCTGGAAAATCAACTTTTTTGAAAGTTTTATCTGGTGAGATTGAGCCAAGCAAAGGTGAAGTTTCAAAAGAGAAGACAGAAAGAATATCAGTATTAAAACAAGACCACTTTGCATTTGAAGAATATACAGTAATGGACACCGTTATTATGGGTAATAGTGAGCTTTATCAAATTATGAAGGAAAAAGATGCAATATATAGTAAACCTGATTTTTCAGAAGAAGATGGTATGAGAGCTGCAAAATTAGAAGAAAGATTTAGCGAGTTAGATGGTTGGAATGCTGAAACTGATGGTGCAGTTTTATTAAATGATTTAGGAATAGAGCCAGAAAAACACTATATGCAAATGAAGGATTTAGAGGCAAAGGATAAAGTAAAAGTATTACTTGCACAAGCTTTATTTGGAAATCCTGATATTTTATTATTAGACGAGCCTACAAACGACTTGGATTTAAAAAGCATTAGCTGGTTAGAAGAATTTTTAATAAATTTTGAAAATACAGTTATTGTAGTATCACATGATAGATATTTTTTAAATAAAGTATGTACACATATTGCAGATGTGGATTTTGGAAAGATTAAAGTATATCCAGGAAATTATGATTTCTGGTATGAATCAAGTCAGCTTGCATTAAAACAAATGAAAGAAGCAAATAAAAAGAAAGAGGAAAAAATTAAAGAGTTACAAGACTTTATTGCAAGATTTAGTGCAAATGCTTCAAAATCAAAGCAAGCAACATCAAGAAAGAAATCACTTGAAAAAATTGAATTAGATGAAATAAAACCATCTAATAGAAAATATCCATACATAGATTTCAAGCCAGATAGAGAGCCTGGAAAAGAAATATTGCATGTAAAAAATATTTCAAAAACAATAAATGGTGAAAAACTATTAAATAATGTTTCATTTACAGTAAAACAAAATGATAAAATAGCATTTTTAGCAGATAATGAAAATGCAAAAACAGTTTTATTTCAGATAATAGCAGGAGAAATGGAGCCAGATGAGGGAGAACTTGTATGGGGAACTACAATTACTCAAAATTATTTTCCAAAAGATAATAATTATTTATTTGATACAGACCTTTCAATTACAGATTGGCTAAGACAATATTCAAAAGACCCTGATGAAACTTATGTAAGAAGCTTTTTAGGAAGAATGTTATTTTCGGGAGAAGAAGCTTTAAAGAAAGTAAATGTTCTATCAGGTGGAGAAAAAGTAAGATGTGTATTTTCAAAAATGATGCTTTCAGGTGCAAATTTCTTAATTTTTGATGAGCCTACAAACCATTTAGATATGGAATCAATTACTGCATTAAATGAAGGAATGAAGAAATTTAAAGGAAATATGTTATTTACTTCACATGACCACCAACTTATGCAAACAGTTGCAAATAGAATAATTGATTTAAAGCCAGATGGAATTGTTGATAGAGAAGTAACTTATAATGAATATTTGGGTGTAGAGTAAGAGAGGTAAAGTTATGGAAGTACAAGAAAAAATTGCAAATCGAATAGCAGAAGAATTAAACATAAAATTATTACAGGTAACTAAAACCATACAATTAATTGATGAAGGAAATACAATTCCATTTATCGCACGTTATAGAAAAGAAGTAACTCGGTGGGCTTTCAGATGAAGTATTAAGAGATTTTGGAGAAAAACTAACTTATCTTCGCAATTTAGAAGCAAGAAAAGATGAAGTAAGAACTTCTATTGAGAATCAGGGTAAGTTAACAGAAGAAATAGTAATAGCATTAGAAAATGCGAAAACTCTATCTGAAGTTGAAGATATATATAGACCATATAAACAGAAAAAGAAAACAAGAGCTACAATAGCAAAAGCAAAGGGCTTAGAGCCATTAGCAGAAGTTATATTAGAGCAAAAAGAAACAAAACCGATAGAAGAAATAGCACTACAATATGTAACTAAACCAGAAGAAATAGATGAAAATACACCAAAAGAGAAAATAGTGGAAAGTGTAGAAGATGCAATTCAAGGAGCAAAAGATATTATTGCTGAAATGATTTCTGATAACCCTGAATATAGAAAACAAATAAAAAGAAGATGTTATAGAGATGGATTTATTGTAACTAAAGCAACAAATCCAGAAGAAAAAACAGCATATAATATGTATTATGAATTTAATGAAAAGGTAAATAGAATACCAAGCCATAGAATATTAGCAATAAATCGTGGAGAAAAAGAAGAAGCTTTAAAAGTAAAGTTAGATAAAAATGAAGAAGATATTTTAGGTTACATAAAGCAAGACATAATTAAAGGAAAAACACAATTTACTGAAATTTTAGAAGACACTATTTTAGATAGTTGGCAAAGACTAATAGAGCCATCTATCGATAGAGAAATTCGTTCAGATTTAACCGAAAAGGCAGATGCACAAGCTATAAAAGTATTTGGAAAAAATGCAAAACCATTGTTATTAGCAGCACCACTTAAAGGCTACACTGTTATGGGATTTGACCCAGCATACAGAACAGGTTGTAAAATTGCAGTTATTGACGAAACGGGAAAACTTTTAGCAACAACTACTGTATATCCAACAGAACCACAAAATGATGTAGAAGGTGCAAAAAAAGAACTAATAAATTTAATAAAGAGATATAAAGTAGGTGTTATAGCTATTGGAAATGGTACAGCATCTCGTGAATCTGAAAGTTTTGTATCAAATATGATAAAAGAAATAGACGAAGATGTGCATTATGCAATAGTAAGTGAAGCTGGAGCTTCTGTATATTCTGCATCTAAGCTTGCAACAGAAGAATATCCAGATATAAATGTATCTTTAAGAGGTGCAATTTCAATTGCAAGAAGGCTTCAAGATCCACTTGCTGAGCTTGTAAAAATAGATCCAAAAGCAATTGGAGTAGGGCAATATCAACATGATGTAGACCAGAAAAAGTTAACAGAAAGTTTGACAGGGGTTGTTGAAGATGCAGTAAATGAAGTTGGAGTTGACGTAAATACTGCAACACCATCACTTTTATCTTATGTTTCTGGAATAAATAAAACAATTGCTAACAATATTGTAAAATATAGAGATGAAAATGGAAAATTAAAAGAGAGAAAAGAGCTTTTAAAGGTAGATAAATTAGGAAAAGTTGCTTATGAGCAATGTGCAGGATTTATAAGAATACCTGGTGGAAAAAATCCACTTGAAAATACAGCAGTTCACCCAGAAAGTTATGAAATTGCAGAAAACTTGCTTAAGAAAATAGGTTACAAAAAAGAGGATTTATTAAATAAAGCAAAATTAAAAGAGATAAGAGCTAATTTAGCAGCCATAAGAATTCCAGAAACAGCACAAGAATTATCAGTAGGTGAGATGACTTTAAAAGATATAATAGATGAGTTATCAAAACCAGGTAGGGATCCAAGAGATGAAATGCCAAAACAAATTTTAAGAGCAGATGTATTAAAATTTGAAGATTTAATAGAAGGTATGACATTAACTGGAACAGTTAGAAATGTAACAGATTTTGGCGCTTTTGTAGATATCGGTGTAAAGCATGATGGCTTAGTTCATATTTCAAATTTAAGCAATAGCTTTGTAAAAAATCCAGCAGATGTTGTTTCAGTAGGTGATATTGTTAAGGTTAAAGTAATTGGAATTGATAACGAAAGGCAAAAAGTTCAACTTTCTATGAAGGATGCATAAAGCGATTAAAACATGTAATAAAATAAAAAATTTGACATATAATTAAAAAGATGTTAAAATATATTTGACGTCAAGAAGTAACAACTCTTGAATATGTACTTAAAAAGACTAGGAAGTATCGTTTCCTAGTCTTTTTTATGCTAATCATTTAAATGTTTTACAATATACTGCTATTATTTTATCAAAATTTTCATTTGACATAAAAAAATTTTTACATAAAAATTCAAAAAAATCCAAAAAAGTATTTACATAATTTTAAATGTATGCTAAAATGTAAAAAGTTTTTTAATATCTGAAGCAGGAGAGATTATTTACAAAAAATAGTTTCTCCTTTAGTCGTGCAAAAAATAATTATTATAGATAAGGAGGTGCAATTTTTTAAGGTATTTAAATTATTATATTTATAATATGTGTTTAGTTTTGTCTCTTTGAAAATATAATAATATAAATTATTGAAAAATTATCAATAAGGAGTAATGAAAAATGGAAAGTGATGAATTTCAAAAAGAAAAACATAACTTAGAAGAGATACTAAAAAAATACAAAGATATTATGGAATATTATGATTTAAGATTAGATGCTATCCCAAGAATTTATAAAGATAATCCCATAATGATGGAAAATTCCTTTAAAATGTACGTAGGAAAATTAAGAATAATGCAAAAGAATGTAAACAAACCATACTTTGCAAGGATCGATTTTGCAAGAGATGGAGAGGAAAAAACTGAAAAATTGTATATTGGAAAAGTAGGAGTAATAGATGAAGAAAATAACAACATTACAATAGATTGGAGAGCTCCGATATCTTCAATGTACTATGATAGCAATTTAGGAAGAGCATCATATGAAGCTCCTGAGGGAGTATGTAAAGGAGAGTTATTACTAAAAAGACAATATGACATAGAAGATGGTATACTAAAAAGTTTTCAAGATGTTGATACTGTATCAAATGATGAATTGCTGAAACCATATTTAAATGCAAGTGCGGATAATAGATTAAAAAATATAGTTTCTACAATACAGCAAGAGCAAAATGAAATTATAAGAGAGCCGATCAATAAAAATATAATTATACAAGGTGTTGCAGGAAGCGGAAAAACAACAGTTGCACTACATAGAATAGCATATCTGGTATATAATAATAGATATACTATAAAGCCAAATCAATACTTAGTTATAGGTCCTAATAAATTTTTTGTTAATTATATTTCTGGAGTATTACCAGATTTAGATGTTGAAAATGTAAAGCAATTAACATATGAAGAATTGTGTGCGGAATGTTTAAATGAAGATATTAAGTTAATCGATGAAGATAAAAAGCTAATTACATCTATTTCAAACGAAAATTTATTAAATTATGAAAAATTTAAAGTTTCAATGAAATTTAAAGAAGCTATAGATAAATTCATATTAGAATTAGACAAAAACATAATTCCAGAAAAAGATATAGAAATAAAAGATTATATAGTTATACCAGAGAAAATAATAAAGGACATATATAATTCAATACAAAATTCAAATATATATGAAACAATAAAGAGCAAATTAGATAGAACTAATATAGAATTATATAAATACATAGAAGAAAATTATGATGGCATAATGGAAAAAGAAGTAAAAAGTATATGTAAAACAAGCTTGAAAAAATATTTTGATAGATTAATTCCAAATGTGATAAATACATATATAAAATTTCTTACAAATTTAAAAAGATATATAAATTTTGAACAGTTTGAAACCATAGAACTAAAAGTGCAAAACAATATAAAAAACATAAAACAGAGAAAAGTAGAGTTTGAAGATTTAAGTGCTTTAATTTATTTAAAATGTAAACTACTAGGAATAGAAGAATATAGAGAATATAGGCAAGTTGCAATAGATGAAGCACAAGATTTCGGAGACTTTAATTTTTTTGCTCTAAAAACATTACTGAAAAATGCAACTTTTAGTATATTCGGCGATTTAGCACAATCAATTTATCAATATAGAGGAATAGATAATTGGAATGAAGTAAAAGATATAAGTTTTGATGATAAATGTGAAATTAAATATCTTTTGAAAAGCTACAGAACAACCACAGAAATAATGAATTCTGCAAATAATATAACTAATTACATAAATTTAAATACTGCTAAACCAGTAATAAGACATGGAAATTTAGTAAAATATATTAGCTATAATAATGAAGATGACCAAATTGGTAATATTGAAAATATATTAGAAAAATATAAAGAGAATGGCTATAAAACAATAGCTATAATATGCAAAGATGAAGCTGAAGCGATTAACATAAATAAAAAATTGTATGATAAAAATATCGTAGTTAATAACATAACAAATTCAGATACTCAATATAATGGTGGAATATGTACAATAACTAGTTATCTAGCTAAGGGGTTAGAATTTGATGGTGTTGTTATAGCAAATGCTTCGGAAGAGAAGTATAATTCAAACAAAGACATAGATATGAAATTATTATATGTTGCTATGACAAGACCTTTACATGAATTAAATGTACTATATAAAGACAATATTGTTAAACCATTAGAGGTTGAGGTAAAATGATATGTTAATTAATGTAAAATGGTAATTTTATTTCAAAAGTTCATGCTTTTTATAAAAAAATGCATAAATTAATCCAAAAAAGAAATTTACATAAAACATACAAAAAACAGAAACCCTAAGAACAACTTAACATAAACAATAACCTTAAAATTAGAAATAACGTTGAATAATTGAGAAAAATGTGGTATACTTATAGAAGTAGGATATAACTTCTATGTAGGAAAGGATGTAGGCATGATGTGGGAGGCTATAGTAATAATTTTATTAGTTTGTTTGGTATTCTGGAAAATCATACGGGCGATATGTAAGCCGATTTTTGATTATGTTTACGGGAGCCTAGTAAAACTTCTAACCGGAACAGGAATGTCTGAACAGGCTGCAAAAGCATTGATATCAGTAGTATTCATAGTACTTATACTGTGTATCATTTGCAATTAGCATATCCTTAAAGGAAAGCACTTAATAATGCTTTCCTTTTTCATTTGAAAAAAGGTACTCTATTATTAGAGTACCCTTTTATTTATTACAATAATAATTATTTATACTTCTCTTGGATGCTTTGAATTTCATCATAATGGTTATTCAAAATATCTAAAAATACTTTTGCAAGTTCTGGGTCAAATTGTGTTCCAGAGCATCTTTCAAACTCAGCTTTTACAACATCTATAGGAAGGCTATCCCTATATGTTCTTTTAGATGTCATTGCATCAAAAGTGTCAGCAATAGCTGCAATACGAGCAAAATAAGGAATATCATTTCCTTTTAATTTACTAGGATAACCAGTTCCGTCAAATTTTTCATGGTGATGTTTAACTATAGGAATAATATCTTTAAATGCTTCTGCATTACATAAAATATGTGCACCAATTGATGGGTGATTTTTAATTTGAGAATATTCATCATCTGTTAGTTTAGATTCTTTTAATAAAATACTATCTGGAATACCTATTTTTCCAATATCATGGAAAAGACCACCAACTTTTAAAGTTTTTAAATCATCTTCAGGAAGGCCTAAGTGTTTACCTAATAAAACTGAATATTCTGAAACTCTATCAGAATGACCTTTAGTATATGGATCTTTAGCTTCAACAGTATATCTTAAAGTTTCAATGCTATCTAAATAAGCTTTTTCTAATTTTTCCAATGTATCTGAAAGCTCATCATTTATTCTTTTAATTTCATTCATTTGGGCAATTGATTTTATACCAGATTCAATAAGTAATAATAATTGGTCGAACTTATCACTTTTTTCACAATAGCCTTGAATATCTAATTTTCTAATTGTTTCAAGTGGTGGAGCCAAATCTTTATGACCGGTTAATAGTAAAATATATAACTCTTTATTAAATTTTCTAATTTCTTCTACAACTTTATCTCCATGAATTGGCGTCATAATAAAGTCTAATATCATTAAATCAAAATGTTCATTTTTTACTTTTTCAATTGCTTCCATTGGGTCTGTTACACCTGTAAGGTCGTAGCCAGAACGCTTTAGAAAAACTGATAAAGAATCAACAATTCCTTCCTCATCATCTACTGCAATGATTTTATAGCCTGTATTATTTGCTGATTGCATGTTTTTTCTCATAGGTCATGTCTCCTTTTCAAAAAAATATAAATCCTTTTAAATTGTTTGCATACAGTAATTTATAAAAAATATACAAAGCAAATTATTTATTTTTTTCTTAAGTTCATTTGCATTATAACATAAGTAGACAAAATATACAAATTTTTTCCAAATTTTTTTATTTTACACTTTAAATATAATCTCATAATACTTGTTTTAAAATCTTTATTAAGTTTTCATAATCTTTAGGAATTCTTATTCTTGCATATCTACTATCTAAATTTATAAAATTATCAGCATTTTCAGCAATTACTCCTTGTTTCAATAGTTCTTTTGTTAAATTTTCATACTTATTAGTTTTTATAGTAAATATTGGTGTTTCGATGTTAGTATATAAATAGTTATCTTTATTTAATATCTCAAATACTTTTTGATTTGCCTGAATTACTTTATCTTTTAAGTTCTTCATTTCTTCATAATTTTGTAAAATGTTTATAAAAATATTGCAAGATAAATCTGAAAAAGGGAATGGTATTGTAATTATATCATATACTTTTATAAAATTTTCATTGGATACTATATATCCAATTCTATGATTTGGCAATCCAAAAAATTTTGATGCACTTCGTAATACTGCAATATTATCATATTTATTTATTAATGTTATTGCAGAATTTTCTAAACTCATATAGTCTCCATATGCTTCGTCTATTATAACTGTTATATTGTATTTTTGGGCTTTAATTACGATTTTTTCAATATCACTTATACTAATTATTTGACCTGTTGGATTGTTTGGATTATCTATATATATTACATTATATTTACTTTCTATTTTTTCTAAAAAATCACTTACTATAAATTTATAGTTATTTTTCTCCTGCAGGCTGTAATATTCGTAAATTCCTTTTTTTAATACTACTTCTGAAATGAATCTTGGAAATTGTGGAGAACATCCTAATACAAATGTATTTTCGTTAATTAAAAATTGACTAAGATTTCTTAATATTCCCATAATTCCTGCACCAAAAGATATATTTGTTTTGTTTAAATTACTGATGTTAGAATACTTTTTCCAGAAGTGAATCAGTTCTTCTTTTAATTTTTCATACGAATTTATGGGATATTCGTTAATGACACAATTTCCTCTTTCTACATATTTTTTTATAATATTTTCATTTAAAAATGGATTTGTTCCTAAAGAACAATCTATAAATTTGGATTTTGATTCTAATATTATACTTTCATTTTCCATATAATCTCTTACCCTAAATTGTTTATAAAAATTATCTATCATATTTTTTTCCTCACTTTTCTTATTAAATTTTATAATAAAAGTTTCACCAATATTTTTCCATTTTCTTTATATGTGTTTTTATTTTTTTATACATAAAAAAAACTCCTATCCTCAAAAATTTAAGGACAAGAGTTAAAATACCCCTGCGGTACCACCTTAATTAGCTTAAAGCTCACTTGTTATTCATATACTATCATATATGCCCAATTTTTACGATTTGGGTTATCGTCAACGCCTACTCTTATTTTACATAATTTCTGGTTGCCCTCATCAGTCCATTCAGTAAAACTTCTTGCGTAGTATTTCCACCATCAACTACTCTCTATAGCATTTCATTAAACTTACTACTCTGAATCAACGGTTTAATTATTTGATTTATACTATAATTATATGATTTAAAATATATAATATATAATATCATTTTTTATTTATAACGTCAATATTTTAATGGCTTATGTTTTGTTGTGTGAGTGTATTTTTGGTTTAAATATTTTTATAGAATTCTATTAAACTGGTAAAGAAATATTAAATGTAGTTCCTTTTCCTTTTTCAGTTTCATATGTAATATTTCCATTAAAGTGAGCACGAATAGTAGAATATGACATAAATAAACCAAGTCCTGTGCCATTTTTTCCTTTTGTAGTAACCATTTCTTTAAATAGCTTTTCTTGTACACTTTCAGGAAGACCACCTGCATTATCTTTAATAGAAATAGTAATTTTCCTGTTTGTACCAGATAAAACCAAATCAATTTCTTCATTAGTTTTTCCGTTATATGCTTGAATAGCATTTGAAATCATATTGTTAATTACCTGTACTAAACTATTTATATTTCCTTTTAGTATAATGTTAGGGTCTGCTTCCATTTTTACATTTAAAGTAATTAGAGCATTTTTTAATTCATGCTTCATTAAAATATCAACACGTTTTACTAGTTCATCTAAATTAAATGAAACTGCTTGTTCTTCGGATAAGGTAACTGCTTGACCTTTTACAGCAGTAATTACATCTGACATATATTCAGTATAATTTCTAATTTTTTCTACCCATTCTGTCATATCGCTTGCGATTGCATGGTGGTCATCTACAGTAACTTCTAGGTCTCCTATTGAAGCACGATATTCTTTTATTAAATCTGTTAAGCCCTCAGCAGCTCCTGAGATTGACATAATAGGTGTTTTTAAGTTGTGTGCAATACCACCAATTAACTGTCCAAGTGATGCTAGACGCTCTCTTTCCATAAGCATATTTTGGTTTTCTCTAATTGTTTGCATATCTTTCATGTGCTGAGTGGTGTCTTTAAATAGGATTAGAGTTCCTAAAAATGTTTTATCGTTTTTAATATTATTAATTTCAATATTAAAATATTTTTGCTTATCTTTAACACTTTTTTCAAAATAGTAAGTTTTGTCAGTATCTTTAATAGAATCTATACACTTTTTTACATCTGATAAATTCATATTAAAATAGTTTCCATCATTAATTAATTCATCTATATTTTTATTACGAATATTATTGGATTTAAAATTAAACATATCTAAAAATGTCTTATTAAAATCAATAATAACATTTTCATCATTAATTACTAAATATCCATCTGACATTCTATCTACAATTCTTTGAAGCGCAATAGGAGTTATTTTCATAAAATCAAATTTAAAAATAGCGAAAGCAATTATCAAAACCATAAAGGTAAATGAAATAGGTGTAGAATATGTTGTCATATTAACTACTTGAAGAGTAGCCAATAAATTAATGCTAAGTGGTATTAATGTACTAATAATTATTAGTATAGATTGTTTAGAAAAAAATCCCGAATTTTTAATAGAATATTTTAATAAATAAATAAAACCAATAATAAATAATGCATATGTATAAAGGCTATGGACCATAAAATAATCACCATAAACCATTTGGTCTACATGAGGAGAATATACTTTAAAAATTAAATGATGATATTCATTGGTAAATGAAATAATAGCAGTTATTATTGGTATAATTAATAAAAGAAAATGATACCATTTAATTTTTAATTTAGTCTTTGCAAATATAATACCTACTGCCAAAAATGCAATTGGTGAAAACCATACTCCAATTCCTGCAAATTTTTCAAAAAGAAATGGATCAATGTCTGTATTTTGAAATAATATTTGCAAAATTGAACCAAAAGTCCAAATAAACATAAAAATAAGTAGAGTTAAAAAAGCAGTTTTTAGTTGGCTTTTTTCCTTTCTTTTATAAAGCATATAAATCATTAAAATAATCAAAACGTCAGATACAATCATAGCACATAAAGAACCTAAATTTTCCATAACATCCTCCTTATAATAGTTCAATTTCTTTAAAATATTTTATATATTTATTAATATATTCTTTATCAATCTTAGGCCAATTAAAATTAAGCGATGATAAATAAGTCATTGTTAGATTAGATGTGATTTGAGTTTGATTAGTATAACTATTAGAAATATCAGTATTTAAATCGTTTATAATTCCGTATAAAATATCATTTTGAGATTTATCTTTTAATACTTTTTCAATTTCTTTATCAAAATCCTTGTTTGATACTATGTTAATTTGATATTTTGCATCATCAAGATAATTCAATAATTCTTCCATAGTAATAGTGTTATCATTGAATAAATGAAAAATACTGAAATCTTTTAATTCATTTTCAATAATTAATATAATAGCTTTTGCACAAACGTCAACAGGAGTAAATTCTAACTTAATTTTAAGAATATTGTTAGGAATCATTTTTAATTTTACAAATGATTTAATTCTATTTACAAAAGAGTTTTCTTCTGAATTAATTTGGAATTTTCCATCTTCGTATCTATTAGTAATATTTCCTAAACGCAAAATTTGTGCATTTAACCCATTATTAATTTCTTGTAATATATATTCTTCCGCTTTAAATTTGCTTTTAACATAAACATTTTGTAATTTTTGACCAATGTCTAAATCAGCTTCTGAAAATATAGTTGATATATCACTATTTCCACAAACACTTGTTGAAGAAATATGAATAAATCTTTTATTATACTCTTTACTAATTTTTACTAAGCTTTTTGTTAAGTCAACATTTATAATTTTGAAATTTTTTTCGTTTCCATAATGTTTTACTATTGCAGCAGCATTAACAATAGTAGAAATATTTTTTATTAAGTTTATAAATTCATCATGAGATAATCCAAAATCTTCTTCTAACACATTTCCGGTAATTACAAAAATTCTTTTTCCAATATATGAATCTAATGTGTTACCAAAATAAAAATGTAATACATTAATAAAACGTTCATAAGCATTATTATTACCTTTGTTTCTAACTATACAATAAATTTTTCCAGTATCATTTTTAATAAATTCATTTATAATATGACTTCCAACAAAACCATTTCCACCTAATAATAATATATTATTATTTTTATTGCAAGTAATATTTTTCTTTAACGTTTCCTCATTATTTTTTTGTAAAATTGCCTTTATTTCTTCATTATTTGAAAGTTTAATTTCATTATTTGTAACTTCATGAGCTTTAGATAATTCCCTTATTGTAGTATATTTGAAAATATCTGAATATGGAATATTAATTTTATGTGCTAAAAGTTCAGTTTTAAACTTTATAGCAAGTAAAGAGTCTGCACCTGATTCAAATAAATCATCATCAATTCCAATCGGTGTATTTAATAAATTAGACCATATATCACAGAATAATTTTTGAGTTTCATTTTGAGGTGCTACTTTTTCTACATTATCTTGCTTTAATGATATTTCCATATTTTCCAAAGCTTTTTTATCAATTTTTCCATTTGAAGAAAGTGGTAAAGCTTCTAAACTTAATATATATTTAGGTATCATATATGCAGGAAGTTTCTGTGCTAAGTAAGTTCTAATATCATTTGGATCTATTTTTGTATTTGAAGTATAATAGCAAACTATATATTTTGAATCTTTACTCTCATGGCAAACGACAGCCACATTATTAATGTTAGGAAATAAAGAGATTTGCTTTTCTATTTCAGAAAGTTCTATTCTTAATCCTCTGATTTTTACTTGATAATCTTTTCTTCCAATATATACAATTTCACCATTTTCGGTAAAGGCACCAATATCTCCGGTTTTATATAATTTTCCAGGACCGAATGGATTATCGATAAATGCGTTTTTAGTTAGATCTTCATTATTTATGTATCCTAAACTAACACCATCTCCACTAATACATATTTCACCGCTAAATCCTATAGGCCTTAAATTAGAATCTTTATCACAAATGTATATTTGTGTATTATAAAAAGGTTTTCCTATAGTTATTTTATTACTATCTGTAACTACTTTATATGTAGAGCAAGAAGTACATTCAGAAGGACCATATTCATTACAAATAGTCGCATTAGTTAATTTTGCTAAATTTTCATATACAGAAGGTGTTAAGCTTTCTCCACCTAACTGAATACTTTTTAACACGTTTAGGCAGTTAGGAGCTGAATCGATTAATAATTTAAGCTTAGATGGTGTGATTAACATATAATCTATTTTATACTTTGTAATTAATTCGCCAATATAAATAGGTATTTTACATTGTTCTTCATTAGCCAAAATAACTTTTTTACCACAAGTAAAAGGAATCCATATTTCTACAGCGAACATATCAAACGAAATTGAACAAATACTTAAAAAAGTACTATAATTATCAATTTTCATATGGTTTTTGTATGATAAAATTAAATTTGCCATACCTAATTTTTTTACTATAACACCCTTAGGAAGTCCAGTTGAGCCTGAGGTATATACAATAGATAAAATATCTTCATTAGATATATAAATATTTAAGTTATTTTTACTATAATTATTTAAGTTTAATTCATTTAAAAATAATTTATTAGTAAAATCAATTTTCTTTATAGTAGAATCAGTAATTAGTAAAGTTGCATTACTATTATCTAACATATATAAAATCCTATCAAAAGGAAGACTGCTATCAATTAAAAGATATGCAGCACCAGACTTTATAATAGCAAGCATACTAATTATAGTTTCAATTGAACGATTAAGCATGATACCTACAATTTGGTTTCGTTTAATATTACAAGTATCAACTAAGTAGTGAGCTAATTGATTTGCTTTTTCATTTAGTTCTTTATAAGTAAGTGAAATATCCTCAAATACAATAGCTATATCATTAGGATGAAGTTCTACTTGTTTTTCAAATAAATTTACTAAAGAAATATTTTTATTATATGGCATATATGTATTATTAAATTCATTTTGTATTTTTGTAATTTCATCTTCACCCAATATTGATATAGAACCAATTGTAGTAGAAGGTGAGCATTTAGTTAATATTTTTAATATATTTATATAATGATTTAAAAGTCTTTTTATATAATCATCTGTAAAAATTTTAATGCAATATTCAAAATTGATAGAAAAATCATCAGAATTAGGTATAATTTCCAATGCTAAATCAAATTTAGCATTAGATGTTTTAGGAATATAATATGAAGCATGTATATCTCCTAAATCAATATCTTTAAAACCATTATTTTGATAAATAAACATTGTATCAAATATAGGACTTCTAGAAACATCCCTTTTTATTTTTAAATCCTTTACTAATTCATCAAAAGGATAATTTTGATGTTCAAAAGCATTTAGGCATAGTGATTTAACTTGTTTAAAATAATCATAGACACTAGAGTTAGTATTTAAGTTTAAACGAAGTGCTAAATTATTTACAAACATGCCAAGTAAACTATTAAGCTCAGGTTTTTCCCTGTTCATAATAGGAGTACCTATTGTAATATCTTCTTCGCCTGTATATTTATATAATAAAATAAAATATGCAGATAACATTAACATATAAGGAGTTATATTTAATTGCTTTGAAACTTCTAAAATAGACTTACTTAAAGTTTTATCTAAATTATAAGAAATAGTATTACCTTCTATAGATTTTTTTGTAGGTCTAGGTAAAGTCATTGGCATATCTAAAGGTGTTACCTCCTTAGAAAATTTATCTAACCAATAATTCTTATCTTCTTCATAAGCCATACTTTCAAAATACTTATTTTCCCATGCAGAATAATCTTTATAATCGATTTTTTTATCTTCTAAAATACCATCATTATAAAGAGTAGTTAATTCTTTTAATAAAATTGATAAAGATGTTCCATCACTAATGCTATGGTGCATATCAATTAAAAGTAGAGTTTTTTTATTTTCAAATAAGATTAGTTTTGTACGGAACAAAAGAGGTTTATGTAAATCAAAAGTCTTTACATAATTCTTAATGATGTTTTCTCTATCTTTCCAAATTCCATTTTCTACATCTAATGTAAAATCAAATTCATTAGTTACTTTTTGAACTAAATTATCATTAACAATTGCAAAATAAGTGCGCAATGAAGAATGTCTATTTATTAATTTCTTTAAACAATTTTCTAATTTTTTAACATCTGGATAACTATCTAATAAAAGACCACCTGCAATATTATATAATGTAGAATTTTCATCCATTTGAGAAGCATAATAAATTCTCTTTTGCGCAGAAGAAGCAGGGTAAAAATCCTTGGTTTCTATATGCTCTATTGTATCTAATTTTTGTGCATTTACTTGACCTGCAATAAAATCAGATAAATCTTTTATTATAGGGTAGGTAAGAATATCTTTTACATTTATTTTTATATTTATCTTTCCATATAACATTGTACATAAATGTATAGCAGATAATGAATCTCCACCTAAGTCGAAAAATGAATCTTCTATACTAATTTCATTTTGGTGTAATAAAGTTTGCAAGCAATTTATGATAATTTTATCTAAATCATTTCTAGGTTTTACTACTTCATAACTAGCATTTTGAGTAGGTTCTGGCAAAGCTTTATGGTCAATTTTTCCATTAATATTTAAAGGAAACTGTTTTAATACTGTAATATAAGTAGGCACCATATAAGCAGGAAGAGAAGATTTTAAAAACAATTTTAATTGTTTAATATCTATGTTATCTTCTGCAGTTATATATGAACAAATAATACTTTGATTATCTTGTTTTTTTACTAAGGTATATGTTTGTTTTACTCCGGAATATTCTTTTAATTTACTATCAATTTCAGAAAGTTCTACACGAAAACCACGGATTTTTACTTGATTATCAATCCTTCCCAAAAATTCTATTCTACCATCTGGCAAGATGCGTGTTAAATCACCAGTTCTATATATTCTGCCTTCAGCAAATGGATTAGGTAAAAATTTTTCTTTTGTTAAATCATCACGATTTAAATAGCCTAAGCCAACGCCATCTCCACCAACCCATAATTCTCCAGGAGCACCTATTGGTTGCAATTTCTGAGACTTAGAAACAATATAGCAAGTTGAATTAGCAATAGGATAACCTATAGGAATAGTAGGTCTATCTAATTTTCGGTCAATAGTATAACAAGTAGAAAATGTAGTGTTTTCAGTTGGTCCATAACCATTTATTACAGTTAAATTAGGATTTCCTTTTTGTATTTTTTGAATATGACTTACAGAAAGAACATCTCCACCAGTTAATAAATAGTGTACACTATTAAAAATGCTAGGGGCTTGTTCACAGATATAGTTACTTAAAGAAGCAGTAAGCCATATTATTGTAATTTTATTTTCTTTTAAATAATTTTCAAGATAAGCTATATCTAACAATTTTTCTTTTGGAATTAGATATAATGTATAACCATTTAAAAGAGCACCCCATATTTCAAAAGTACAGGCATCAAAAACTATCGAGCCAGTTTGTAAAATTCGCTCATTCTCTTGGAATTTAATATAATTAGTATTCTTTACTAATCTTACGATGTTTTGATGACATACCATAACTCCCTTTGGGTTTCCAGTAGAACCAGATGTATACATAATATAAGCTAAATCTAATGGAGAGCTAGAAATTTGTTTATTTAAAATTGGAGAATTTTTGCCATATATACTTTCTAATTCTAAACTAATATCTGTTACAGGAATAGTAGTTTCAATTTTAGATAAATACGATTTTGTAGCTAAAATTAATTTTGAGTTAGAATTTTCTAGAATATAATCAATTCTTTCTTTAGGATATTGTACATCTAAAGGTAAAAATGTGGCACCTACTTTGAATATTGCTAAAATTCCAATAATTGATTCTAATGATTTTTCCATAAATAAGCTAACGACATCATTATTATGTATGCCTTTTTCAAATAAAACATATGCCAATTTATTAGCCTTTTCATTTAACTCCTTGTATGTTAATGAGGTCCCTTCAAAAACAAGAGCAACATTATCAGGAGTAAGCTTTACTTGCTCCTCAAAAAGCTGGGTAACAGTTTTATTTTTAGGGTAATCAGTTTTTGTATTATTAAATTCATAAATTAGTTTATGTTTTTCCTCATCAGTAACAATTTCAATATCTGAAAGCTTAATATCTTTGTTTTCTAATACTTGCGAAATAATAGTTAAAACTCGGTTATGAATGTTTTTCATGTCTTCTGCAGTATATTTATCTATTTTATAATCATAAGCAATGTTAAGCTCATTTGTATCATTTAAGTCAAAAATATGAATATCAATATCATCTGCAATAGTTTTATTAAAATACCATACACTATCGTGAGGAATAGTCTCTTGTTCCTCGTTCATTTTGGTAATTTGATATGAAATCATAATATTATATAATGCTGGTAAATCATTTTGCCTTTTCCTTAAATCCTCTATAATACTTTGATATGAATACTTTTGATGTCTTAATAAAGACATAGAATTAGTAGCAATAGAGCTTAAAAAACTGCTAAAACTTAAAGTATTATCAATAGAAACTCTAAGAGGCAATGTACTAACAAACATACCAGTAGTATTTTTTTCTTTAAAATTAGAACGATTTAAAATAGGGGTACCAATGCAGAAATCTTCTAAATTAGATACTCTACTAACATAAAGTGAAAAAACAGCTGTTAAAAAATTAAAAATAGAAGCTTTGTTTTCACTGCAATATTCTTTTATTTGATTTAATAAATCTGAAGGAATAAAACATTCTTCTCTTAAAGCATTTGTAGAATCATTAGAATTAGAAATGGTGCTTATACTTGGAATTGTAGCACTATCAGGAATAGTAGAAAACAATTCATTCCAATAAGCTTTATCTTTTTCATATTTGCCACTTGATTTATATTCATTTTCAGCTTCAATGTAATTTATATATGAATATGTAGAAGAATCCTTAGAAGTATAAGGTTCATTTTTAATATAAGAAGAATAAATCTCTATAATTTCATTTACAACAATTCCTAATGTCCATGAGTCAGCAATTAAATGGTGAATATTAACAATAAATCCACCATGGTTATTAGGAAATCTAAAAATAACAAATTTAAATAAATATGAATTATATATACTAAAAGGTTTTGCAACTATTTCATTTGCAAGGCTAGAAAGCTCACCTTTAGAAGCCACATCAACTATTTCAATATCAAAGTCTTCATAGGAATTTATATATTGCATTATATTTTCTTTTTCATTTGTAAGCATAGTTCTACAACTATCATTTTGCTTAATAAATTGCTTAATAGCCAAAGTAAATTTTTCAAAATCAACGGGCCCATTAATAGTCATAGTACCAGCAATATTATTTATATTAGTTCCTTTGTAATATTCTTCTGTATAATAAATTGACTTTTGTGGATTTGTTAAAGAATATAACTTTTTCTCCATTATAGTAAAACCCCTTCGCATACTAAATATTTACTAATGAAAGTATATACTAACTAAATATAAAAATCAATCAAAATATTGCAAAAAATTTCCTTTTATTGTAAAATTAGATTGAAAAAATTTATAAGTAATATATTGAGAAAATAAAATTTCAAATTTTACTTAATTTTGTGTATTTATAGCACATTAGAAGGGATGGAAAAAATATGAAAAAAGAAAAGAGCAGAGTTGTTTATCAGGTAGATGAAATTAAGGATTTTAGAGAACTTATTAGAAAAACAGCAGAAAAATACCCAGAAAATATAGCCTATAAATATAAAGCAAAAAACGGAAAAGAAAATGTATATATAAATAAAACTTATGCGCAATTTAAAAATGATATAGAAGCACTATCAACAAAATTTTTAAGCATGGGATTGGGTGGTAAAAAAATAGCAGTAGTTGGAAATAACCGTTATGAATGGTGTACTACATATTTAGCTGTAACTACTGGCGGAATGATAATTGTTCCATTGGATAAGGCGTTACCAGAAAATGAATTAGAATCTTTAGTAATTAGAAGCGGTGCAGAAGCTATTGTTTGCGAAGAAAAACATGTTAAAACATTACTAAATTTAAAAAATAGTGATTTAAAGCATATTATATGTATGGATAATACTAAAGAGGGAGGAGTTTTAGCATACTCTAATTTATTAGAAGAAGGAAGAAAGTTAAGAGAAGAAGGAAATCGCGATTATGAAAAAATTGAAATAGATAGAGAAGCAGTTTCAATTTTACTATTCACATCTGGAACAACAAATATTTCAAAAGGTGTTTTACTATCACAAAAAAATATTTGTAGCAATATTCAAGCTATTGCAAGCTATGTGCAAATGTTTCCAACAGACACACTTCTTTCATTCTTACCAATTCATCATACTTTTGAATGTACTATAACATTCCTTTTTGGAATTTATTTTGGAGTAACAGTGGCATTTTGTGATGGATTAAAATACATTCAAAAGAATATGAATGAATATAAAGTAACAGTTTTTGTAGCAGTTCCTTTAGTTTTGGAAAATATCCATAAAAAAGTATGGAAGGGAATAGAAGAACAAGGCAAAAAAGGCTTAATGAAAACAATGGTTGTTGTTACAAAGGTGCTATCTAAAATAGGAATAGATTTAAGAAAAAAAGTATTTCAACCAATTATTGATAATTTTGGTGGAAGGTTAAGAGTAGTTTTTGTTGGCTCAGCTCCATTAGATAAAAAAATTATACATGGATTTAATGATTTTGGTGTAGATTTAATACAAGGTTATGGTTTAACAGAAACATCACCTGTTGTATCTGCTGAAACAGATAAAGAAAAAAGACCTGGCTCTATCGGTCTTCCATTATTTAATGTAGATGTAAAAATTGAAAATCCAGATGAAAAAGGAGTTGGAGAAATTCTTGTTAAAGGTCCAAGTGTTATGCTAGGCTATTATGAAAATGAAGAAGCAACTAAAAAAGCAATGCATGATGGCTGGTTTTCAACAGGGGATTATGGCTATTTAGATAAAGATGGTTTCTTATATATTTGTGGAAGAAAAAATGATGTTATTGTTTTAAAAAATGGAAAAAATGTTTATCCACAAGAGCTAGAAATTTTACTTAACCAAATACCAGTTGTAGAAGAAAGTATGGTGTTTGCAAGAAACAAAACATCAATGGACACTACTCTTTGTGCAAAACTTGTATATAATGAGGAAACAATGAAAAATCTTTATGGTGAAAAGACTGATGAAGAAAAACGAGAAATTATTTGGCAAGAAGTTAAAAAAGTAAATCAAACTTTACCAGATGTAAAGCATATTAAAGAAATTATAATTACAACCGAGCCTCTTGCAAAAACAACTACACAAAAAGTAAAGAGATATGAAGAAATTAAGAAAAGCAACTAATGATTTTCAAAAATTTTAAAGTCCCAGTAGAAATTATTCTATTGGGATTTTTTATATTTGAAATGATTAAAAAAATATAAATTGGAAAAAATTAATCCGAAAGGAAGAAAACTATGGAAGAATATTTTAAAAAGTCAAAGAAAAAGCGAATAAGTAAATATATCTGTACAACAATAATACTTATTCTGCTAATATTGATATTAGCACTTTCTTATTCACTATATATGAATATTGATATTAGTAATAGTAGTAAAGTAGAACAGCCAAAAGTGGAAGCTACTAGGCTTTCTCAAACAGTAGAAGAAATTCAAAATGAAGAAAAAGATATAACACAAGTAATAGAAGAAGTAAATAAAAGCATAGTAGGAATATCAAAGCTAAAAAATAATGGTACTACTATATTTTTAGAAGATACTATATCTAAAATTGGCATAGGAACAGGGATGATAGTTTCTGAAAATGGATATATATTAACAAATGAGCATGTTTCGGGAGAAAAGTATAGTAATTGCTATGTCACACTTCCCAGTGGAAAAAATTATTCGGGAAATGTAGTTTGGTCTGACAGTAATTTAGATATAGCAGTTGTAAAAATTAATGCTAAGAATTTGCCATATGTAACCTTAGGAGATTCTTCACAAACAAAAGTGGGGCAAAATGTTTATGCGATTGGAAACCCTATTGGGTTTGAATTTCAAAGAACTGTAACTTCTGGTATTGTAAGTGCAGTAAATAGAACAATTTTATTAGAGGAAGAAGAAAAAACATCATATATGGAGGATTTAATTCAAACAGATGCAACAATAAATCCGGGAAATAGTGGAGGCCCTCTTATAAATATTAAAGGAGAAGTAATTGGAATAAATAGTGTAAAAATAACTTCTGCAGAAGGAATAGGCTTTGCAATTCCAATAAATACAGCAAAAGTTATTATACAAAGTTTTGTTACCACTGGAAAATTTGACGAGGCTTATTTAGGTATTTTTGCGTATGACAAAAGCGTAATTCCATATTTAGAAACTAATTTAGATATAGAAAGTGGTGTTTATGTCGTACAAGTAAATAAAAACTCACCAGCGGAGCAGTATGGAATACATGAGAAAGATATATTATTAGAAGTTGATGGCAATGAAATAAATAAAATGTGTGATTTAAGAAGATATATTTATGGTAAAAATGAAGGCGATACCGTCCAAATTAAGCTACTTAGAAATAGGAGAGAAGTTGATATTCAAGTGGTTCTAGGCAAAAAAAATTAAATTTATGCCAAATATAAAGGGTAAATTTAGCCCATAAATATCACTAATAAAAAGAAAATTAAAGATAAAAAAATATAAATAAAAAATAAATTTATTGAAAAACGATAAAAAAGTATTGACAAACATAAAATAATATAGTAATATAGAATACAGTTAGAAGGAACTCGCGCGAGATTCTAAAGGTATAACGGATGTGTAAATAGGCATATAACAGGTATATAGCAGAAATATAGCTATATAAACTGCGTATAGAAAATATAATTTACATTTATTCCGAAATAAATTTAGAAAGAGGGAATTCGAAATGAAATTTGCAGTTATCGCAAGTTTATTGTTTAGTATTTTAGCTACTATATTATTTTTTGGTCAAAAATTAGGTATATCAATGTTAATATTTGTGTTACCATTTTTGTGCTTTACAATTTACTTACTAGAAAAATATAAAAAAGTAAAAAACAGAAGAGGGTATTTAATAGGAATAGCCATAATCCTACTTTCAATAACATATGCAATTTATCAAAATACATTCTTTAAAGTATTAAATATTTTAGTTATGTTAATCTTATATGGAATTATGTTAATTGATACAATGCAAGCAAAATATCAACTAGAGTTTGTAATAAGAAGGATTTGTGTACTTTTTACGAAACCAATTCTATACATTTCAAAAGTTTGGTATTTAATTAAAAAAGTTTTTCCAATAAAGCAAAACGTAGATAAATTAGAGTCAAAAAATAAAAAAATGATTGAACAAATTATAGTAGGAATTGTTGCATCTGTACCATTACTTATAATAGTTACAATGCTACTAGCATCTGCAGATGCTGATTTCGCAAATGGAATAGGCAGTATATTTTGGGGATTAATAGAAAAAATTAATCAAATGTTAGATAAAAAAGTATGGCTTGAAATTTGTATGAGAGTGAGTATCACAGTAGTTTTAACTATATATTTAATAAGTTTTATAATGAACTTATTAAAGAAAAATCCATGGAGCAACAAAGAAGAAAAGGCTATACAAATTAAAGTAGAAACCATTATTTTAAATACAATAGTAACAATTCTTAACTTTATATATATTGCGTTTTGTATAATACAAGTTAAAAGCTTACTTCAAGTGGAAAATGGAACATTTTCATATGCGCATTATGCAAGAGAAGGATTTTTTCAACTAATGGCAGTTTCCATAATTAACTTTGTGATTATGGTAGTAACAACTAAAAATACAATTCAAAGTACAAAATATCAAATTTATTATAGAAAATTCATGAATTTAGTTTTAGCTATTGCTACAATTATAATTTTAATATCAGCATTTTTAAGAATGAACTTATATGGTGAAGCATATGGTTATACATTTTTAAGAATTTTAGTTTACTTTGCATTAATAACAGAAGGAATTTTAATGATTCCAACTATTATTTATATTTTAAAAGATAATTTCATGCCATGGAAATCATATTTAATTATTGTAACAGTAATGTATTTAGTAATGAATTTTAGCAATATATCACAAATAATAGCTAAACAAAATATTAATAGATATTTAAATGATATTGACAATGTTTCTTTAGATGTCGTATATTTAATGCAAACAAAAGAAGATGGATTAGAAGAAGTAATAAAATTGTATGAAAAAACAGATGATGCAAAATTAAAATATCAATTAGAATTATATTTTAAAGACTTAAAGGAAAAATTATCAGAAGAAGATAGTTTCACTCAATGGAATTATTCAAGATGGAATGCTAGAAAACTATTAGAGAATATCGAATTTGAAAACAATAGCTATAATCCAAATTTTAGAAGGCAATATTAAAAACATAATTAAAGGTGTTAAAATATAAATAATGTGTTTATAAAAAATATATTTATATAATTTATACAAATAAACATTATGAACATATCATGAGAGGGGAGAAAAAACATGAAAGTAAAAGGGGAGAAAAGTTTAAGTACATTTATTGAATTATGCTTAAAACTACTATTTGTTATTGGAATTATTATAGTATTAGGGCTTCCATACATATTACAGAAATATTCAGAATGGATGCATCCACAAATTAATTACTATCCAGCACTTGCAATACTATATGCATCAGGTGTTCCAGCACTTATAATAGTATATAGATTTATAAAAATATTCCATACGCTAGGAGAAGGTGATCCATTTAAAAATGAAAATGTACAAAACTTAAACATAATTTCAATTTGCTCACTAATAATTATGATAGAATTTATTATAGGAATTTTCTTTATCACATCAGTTTTTGCAGTAGTTATTATAGGAATATTTGCAGTAGCATGGCTTGGAGCATATATTTTATCTGAATTATTAAAAGAGGCAATTCAATATAAAGAAGAAAATGAATTAACTATTTAAAAAGAAAGGATGAGGAGGATGGCTATTATTGTAAATTTAGATGTGATGATGGCAAAAAGAAAAATATCTTCTTCAGAGCTTTCTGAAAAGATAGGAATTTCTATGGCGAATTTATCTATTTTGAAAACTAATAAGGGAAAAGCAATTCGCTTTTCTACATTAGATGCAATCTGTAAAGTGCTAGATTGTCAACCACGGAGATATTTTGGAGTGGAGAGATGAAGAGAAATAAACTTAATTTTTTTAAGAGCAAGGCAACAAAATCAAAATAATTATTTGTATAAAAATGCTAATGAAGGGAATACTTTCATTAGCATTTTAAATTGCAATTTTTTAATTTAATTGAAAATTGAAAGTGTTCCTTTATAAATAATTACTTAATATTCAAATTAAAAAAAGATTTAATAGAAATTCAAGAAAATGTTTTACATAATTAAATTATGTAAAACAGAAAAGAGGGTAGAAATGGCATCATATTGGATAAATAGTGTAAAAGAAGAAAAACAAAAATTTGAAAGCTTAAAAAAAGATGAAGAAGCAGATGTATGTATTATTGGTGGAGGACTTACAGGACTTTCAACAGCATATTATCTATCAAAAACAAATTTAAGAGTGGTATTATTAGAAAAAGCAGAATTATGTACACATACTACTCGGAAACTCAACTGCTAAAATAACAAGTCAGCATGGGCTTTTTTATGATTATCTTTTAAATTCACAGGGAAAGGAAAAAGCAAAACGATATTTAGAAGCAAATGAGAAAGCAATTAAAAATATAGAAGAAATAATAAAAGAAGAACAAATAGAGTGTGAATTTGAAAAACAAGATGCTTATGTATTTACGCAGGAAAAGCAAGAAATTCCTAAAATAAAAAAAGAGGTAGAAGCGGTAAATAGTTTAGGTCTAGATGCAGAATTTGTAGAAGAAATAGAACTTCCACTTTCGATTTTAGGAGCAATAAAATTCAAAAATCAAGCACAATTTAACCCTTGCAAATATGCAGAGGGTTTAGTAAATTCAATGCAAAATAATAATACAGAAGTTTCTAAAAATAAAAAAGATGATATAGAATTTGTTGAAAAACCTAAGAAACAGGGAAGTGTCAAAATTTTTGAAAAAACAAAAGCAGTAGATGTAAAAAAAGAAAATGACGAATATGAAGTTATAACAGAAACAGGTAGCAAAGTAAAAGCAAAATATGTTGTAATTGCAACACATTATCCAATTATAAACTTCCCGGGATATTACTTTTTAAAAATGTATCAGTCTATGTCATATGTTATTGCAGTAGAAGTTCCAAATGAACTATTTAAAGGAATGTATATAAATAGCGAATTACCAACGATGTCTTTTAGAATGACAAAAGATGGTGATAAATGCTTACTAATTGTTGCAGGTTTGGACCATAAAACAGGTGAAAAAGATGATATGTCTGATAAATATAATAAACTTTTGGAAATAGCAAAACAAATTTATCCAGATAGCAAAATCAAATATAAGTGGTGTACAGAGGACTGTATTTCACTAGATAAAATTCCATATATAGGTGAATTCTCAAACTTGATGCCAAATGTTTATGTTGGTACTGGTTATAAAAAATGGGGAATAACAACTTCTAATATAGCTGCAAATATTATAGTAGACAAAATTTTAGGGAAAGTAAACGCCGATGAAGAAGTATTTACTGCTACGAGATTAAAACCAATTAAAAACTATCAAGAAATGGGAAACATGATAAAGGAAGTAGTAAAATCATTAGTTATTGAAAAATTTAAAATTCCAGAAGCTACTTTAAAAGAAATAAAAGAGGGAGATGCAAGAGTAGTAGAAGTAGATGGAAAAAAGATAGGCATTTTTAAAGAAGCCGAAGGAAAATTATATGCAGTTAAGCCAGTATGCACACATTTAGGCTGTGAACTAACATGGAATAACTTAGAAAAAACATGGGATTGCCCATGCCATGGTTCAAGGTTTGATTATACAGGTAAATCAATTTATGCACCGAGCATTTATGAGTTGGAAAAAGTGGAAATAGAATAATTAATTAAAAGAAAAATAAAAGCTTTTGCAAAGAAATGCAAAAGCTTTTTTATATTTTGGTGTAGCTGAAGGGATTTGAACCCCCAACCGCCTGGTTCGTAGCCAGGTACTCTATCCAGTTGAGCTACAGCTACATAACATAACTATTATAGCATGAACATTAAAAATATTCAATGGAAAATTTCAAAAAAATCTTGCAAAGTGAGAAAAAATATGTTATAGTATATAAGTACCTAAAAAATCGAGGCGTAGCGCAGTTGGTAGCGCGCGTGGTTTGGGACCATGAGGTCGCAGGTTCGATCCCTGTCGCCTCGACCAAAAGCTTAGAGTAGCAAGGATTTGAAAGAAAACTTGCTACTCTATTTTTTATAATTTAACACCTTTTTAACACTTTAGTTTTTGATTAAGTAGATTAACTGCTTGTTTTTTTGTTTCTGGAAATACGTGTACATATATCTGCGAAGTTGTATTTATGTCAGCATGACCTAATAATTCTTGAACTGTTTTTATATCTGCTCCAGCTTGAAATAACAAAGAAGCATAACTGTGTCTTAAAGAATGCCATTTTTTATATTCTATTTTATTTTCTTGTAAAAATTTTTTCCATTGTTTTAATAAATTTGAGCTGTCTAATGGGGTACAACAAGAAGTAGTAAAAAGTAGAGATGTATTATCAAATATTTTGTTTTGCTTTTTCCACTTATCTTGTTGAATAGTTTTATATTTTTTTATGACATTAATTATTACATCTGGTAGCTCAATTGTTCTTATACTGTTTACTGTTTTAGGAGTTACTAATTTACTTTCCCATCCATCACTTTTTTTATCTTTAAATTTTTTTATTTTTAACAATTGCTTTTTTACTTTAACATCTTCATCAATATTTTGATTTTGTAAACCTAAAATTTCTCCTTGACGCAAACCACTGCCTAATTCTAATAATATCATATAGTATAGATAATCTTCTGAGCCTTCATTTATGTTACGATGACATATTTTTATTATTTTATCAATAGTATCATTATCAAAAATTTCTATATCTTCATTTTCTTCTAATTCATCAAAATTGTCATTTTTAAGTTTAGGAATTGAAATAAACTTACATGGATTTTTAAAACAATATCCTTCTTGAATTGCATAATCAAAAGCACCTTTTAAAACTTTGTTTAAATTTTTAAGTTGACTTTCAGTCTTTCCATTTTCAGACAATTCATTATAATATTTCTGAATATTTATAGTTTTGCAAGAAAAAACCTTTAAATAGCCTATATCACTATCTTTAATATAGTTTCTATAAATACCCTCATACTTAGCAAAAGAACCGAGGTTTAAAATTAGAATCTTTTAATTTTATTTCATATAACCAAGTTGCAGTTAAAGAGTTTATATCCATATCCTTATAATCTGCATTCATACCGTTTATTTATGCTTTCCATAAATTCATCTGCTTTTTGGTTGGCTTCATTAATACCAGAACCATAAAATTGCTTTTTAATAGGTGTGCCATCAGCTTTTTTTCCAATGGTTCTTGTTACTCTATAATAATCTTTTCCATTAACTTGAAAATTCGTTTTCTTTGCCATATAAAAACCTCCGTTCGTAATGTATTTTGAAAAAATTAAATGCCATATATTAGCATTTAATATTTTGTTTAATAAAAAATTATTTCATTTCCATTTTGCCGATATATTTTCCTAATATTTTAATGCTATCTTTTTTGGGGTCTATGATTATTGGTTCAAATTCATCGGAATTACTTTGTGGTTCAAGCATAATGTAACCATTATTTAAAGTTTTAAATTTCTTTAATGTTGCATCATAGCCATTTACAAGAACAACAGCTACCTCTCCATTTTCAACTACATCAGTTTTACGAATTAAGGCAAATGCACCGTTTTTCACTAGCTTATTCATACTTTCGCCATTAACTTTTAAGAAAAAGCACTCTTCTGGATTTATAATATTCATAAGTTCTGGGTCAATTGGGATTTTTCCTTCAATACATTCCTCAACCCAGTTAGGTTGTCCTGCTGCAATTCTGCCATAAACGGGACACATATAATATTTCAAAGCTGTGTCAATAGTGTTCGAAACTTTTTTGTTCAGTAATGAAGAGTAATAAATAAATGTATTTTTATTCTTTAAATCTTCAATCATCTCTTTAATAATTATATTTATCAATGTTCTTACCTTTTTGCTTTTATTTTGGTCAAAAGAGTTAACATATGAATTAATTTGTTTCTTTTTTTCTTTTACATTTTGAAAATTAACATCAGACAATGTGTTAACTATAAAATCTATATCTTTTTCCTTTAAATTACATGGAATTACATATTCGTAATAATATCTATCTATAGTTTTTAATATAAGTATTTTATTTTGATTATGGTTATAATTATCAAATTCTTCTTGCTCTGTCTTAAAATCGCTATTGCCAGTTAACCATTCTAATTGAACACCTGCATACTTGGCAATTTTTTTTAATGACTCAACAGATGGTTTTGAGCGCCCTGTTTTCCAATCTGTAATATTACCAGCGCCTAATCCAGCATTAATAGCATATTCTTTAGCTGTTAATCCACTTTCTTGAACTAATTGCAAAATTTTATCTATAGTATCCATTCGTAAACCTCCGAATTTTTTTAAAAAAATGTAAAATTACTATTGACAAATCGTATATATACGATTATAATAACAATATCAAAAGTAAATCACAGAATAAATTAGTAAAGCACACTATTGAAACTTGGCGGAATCAAGTGTGCCATACTAACTAGACAAATACGATAATCAAGCATTTTTTTAAACACAATAAGTGTTTTTTGTTCTTGCTTAATTCGTATATTACTATTTTACTACAATAAATTAAAGATGTCAAGCAAAATTAACAAAAGGAGGTGAAAAAATGCAAAAAACGAAGACAAAAAATGTTACTTTAAGCAGAATATTTAAGCTTATAAAAGAAAGCAAAATGACGGCCAAGGGCTTTGCAAGTCAAGCAAAAGTTGCTGGAAATAGCATTACAGATTGGAAAACAGGGCGCTCAAAACCATCAATAGATGCTCTTAGGAAAATAGCTAAAACATATAAAGTACAACTTGAATGGCTTACAGGTGATACCAAATATAGAACAAAAGAGGAAGAATTTAATAATTTGAAAGAACGGAGATGAAAATAGCAAATGAATAAGTTAAAAATATTTCAAGATGGATTAATAAAAGTTTATCAAAATGATAGACAAGAACAATTAGTAGATGCGAGAGAATTGTTTTATGGATTAAGAGGAGAAGATACTCAAACAAAATTTACTGATTGGATTTCAGAAAAAATAAGTAAATATGGTTTTGTTGAAAATGTTGATTTTACAAGTTTTTCGCAAAAAAACGAAAAAGGAGGAAGACCAACAACAGAATATGCACTTACTTTAGATACTGCAAAAGAAATAGCTATGGTAGAGAATAATGAGCAAGGTAGAAAAATAAGAAGATATTTCATAAAAGTTGAAAAGAAAGCTAGACAAATGTTTGAAATTCCTAAAACATTACCAGAAGCTCTAAGAAAAGCAGCAGAGTTAGCAGAACAACTAGAAAAACAAAAACCCAAAGTGCTATTTGCAGACAGTGTAGAAACTTCAAAGGATAGTGTTTTAATAAACGAATTAGCAAAAATATTAAAACAAAATGGAATTGAAATAGGCCAAAATAGATTGTTTGAACAGTTGCGAAATGAAGGATACTTAATAAAGCAAAAAGGTGAAAATTGGAATTTACCCACACAGAAAGCTATGATTTTAGGACTATTTGAAGTAAAGAAAACAGTTGTAAATAAACCAGATGGAAAAACTATAGTAAGACCAACAACAAAGGTTACAGGCAAAGGGCAAGTTTATTTTGTAAATAAATTTCTTAGTAAAGAGGTGGTCTAATGGAAGAATGGATAAGTTTAAATGAATATTCAAGACGATACAAAATGAACCATGTTCAAGTAAAGAAGCTAATTGCAGAAGGTAAAGTAGATTTCTTCTTAACCGAAGGTGGCTATTACAAAATTAAAGTTGGAGGGCAGAAAGATAGCAAAAGAGAGGAAGCACTTTTAAAAGAAAATGCAGAATTAAAGGCAACATTGAAAAATCTTCAAAGTATTTTAAATCAAGTAAATGTATAGAAAGGAGCTGAAAAAATGAAGGAGAAAATAAAAGAAGTATTAAGCGATATGGCAAAAATAACATTATTATGTGGCACACTAACAGGACTAATGATTATAGCTAATTTGTTAGCAAATTTAGTTTAAAGAAAGGAAAAGAACAAATGAGCAGATACCAGGAATTATTAAATGAATGTATTGATTTAGAG
>CANRGT010000015.1 GCA_947630185.1 uncultured Clostridia bacterium
AGTTCGTGTCGATAAGTTTTTTCACAAATTTTTAAACTTACACTATCAAGGCTTTTCAACTAGCGAAAAAATTCTATTCTAGTATACTACCTGCTTGAAGTCTATTTCCTCTTAAAAAGTCTCCAACACTCATTTTCTTAGCATTTTCTGCTTGTAATTCTAGAACTTGAATTATTCCGTCTTTTGCTTTAATATAAAAGCCTTCTTTTTCATCAGCTGTTAAAATTGTTCCCGGAACAAGCCCAGGTAATTTATAATCATACTCTCTCATTTCTTCATCTATTTCTAAAAAGTCTTGATAGCTCAAAGCTTTAACTTTCCATAATTTTATTTTCTTATCGCCTAAATATGAATAAGCTCCCATAATTGGATTAAGCCCTCTTACTAAGTTTTTAATTTCAGTAGCTGTCTTTTCTTCCCAATCTATTTTTGCCATTTCTTTATTTAGCATTGATGCAGTTGTGTAATTATCTCCCTGCTTTTCTCTTGGTGCAGCTTTATTTTCTATTGCATCTAGTGTTTTTACTAAAAGTTTACCGCCTATTTTGCTTAGTCTATCCCAAAGCTCACCTGTTGTTTCGTCTTCTCCTATGCTAACTTTTTCTTTGAAAATTATATCTCCTGTGTCCATTCCTGCATCCATGTACATTGTTGTAACGCCAGTTTCTTTATCACCATTTAAAACTGCCCATTGAATTGGTGCAGCACCTCTATATTTAGGAAGTAGTGATCCATGTACATTTATTGCACCTAATTTTGCTACATCTAAAAGTGCTTGTGGAAGAATTTTTCCATAAGCTACTACACAAATAACATCTGGATTTAAGTTTTTTATTTCATTTAAAAATTCTTCATTATTTCTTACTTTTTCTGGTTGATAAATTTTATAACCTTTTTCTAAGGCATATTCTTTTACAGGGGATGCTACCATTTTCATTCCCCTGCCTTTTGGTTTATCTGGATTTGTTACTACTGCTAATATATTGTGCCCCGCTTCTGCAATGCTTTTTAACGACTCTTGTGCAAAATCGGGGGTTCCCATGAATACAATGTTTAACATTTTTGTTTTAATTGTCCTTTCTAGAAATTATTATTATTTTAAATTTTTGGATTTCTTATCGCCATTTAGTGTATTATTTGCTCTCGTCCTTGTTACTGTCTGGTGAAACATATTCTAATGTTCCCGGAATAATTTTATCTACAAATAAAATTCCATCTAAATGGTCAATTTCATGCGATATAGCTTGTGCAAGTAGGCCTTCTCCTTTTATTTTTATTTTTTTGCCTTTTTCATTTAAAGCTTCAATTATAACTTCTGCCGGTCTTATAATTTTAGCAAATTGGTTTGGAAAACTTAGGCAACCTTCTTCTACTTCTTGCTCTCCTTTTTGCTTTACTATTCTTGGATTTACTAATTTTATTGGTCCTTTGTCATCATATAAATCAATAACTACTATTCTTTTTAAAATTCCTATTTGAGGTCCTGCTAGTCCAACTCCGTTATAGCTATGTAGGGTTTCTACCATATCATCTAAAAGTTCTCTTATTCTATCATCTACTACTTCTACTTCTCTTGATTTTTTTCTCAAGATTTCATCTCCGTTTTCTCTTACAATTCTAATCGCCATTTTTAATTTTCCCCCTATTACATCCAATTATTTGGATTTAAATCTATCGTAAGCCTTGTAATGCCATTTTTGCCTTCTTTAGTTAAGCTATATTGTTCAAGCATACTATTCATTAAATCTATTATATCATTTCCAAACTTACATTTAATAATTATACGAAATCTATATTGATTTTTTATTTTATCAATTGGTGCTGGCATTCCTTGGTATAATATGATACCCAGATTTTCTTGTAATACTCTTGTTTTTAGGTATTCATGCATTTTTTTAGTTATATTAAATGCTGATACTTTATTTTCTGATGTAACACCAATTACTATTATATCGCAAAATGGCGGATATTTCAATTGTTTTCTCATTAAGATTTCCGTATCATAAAATAAATTGTAGTCTTGCTTTTGAGCACATTCTATACTAAAGTTATCTGGGTTGTAAGTTTGCACTATTACTTTTCCTTGGTCTTTTTCCCTTCCTGCCCTTCCAGCAACTTGTGTTAAAATTTGAAATGTCTTTTCATTTGCTCTAAAATCATCTATATTTAAACTACTATCTGCTGCAATTACACCAACTAAAGTAACATTTGGAAAGTGATGGCCTTTTACAACCATCTGCGTTCCTATTAAAATATCTATTGGCTTATTTTTAAATTCATTTAAAATTTCTTCATGTGAATTTTTCTTGCTTACTGTATCAACATCCATACGAATTGTACTTGCATTTGGAAATAACATATGTATTTGTTCTTCTAGTTTTTGTGTTCCTGCTCCAAAGTGCCTAATATTTTTGCTATGACATTCTGGGCATTCCTTAACAAGCGGTATTTCATATCCACAATAATGACATTTTAGTTTTTGTGTAGATGCATGGTATGTTAATGTAATATTACAATTTTTACATTTCAAAGCATTTCCACAATCTCTGCACATTACAAAGCTTGAAAAACCTCTGTGATTTAGAAATAGTATTGTTTGCTTTTTATTATTTAAATTTTCTTCTATTGCTCTATGTAAAGCCCCACTTATCATAGTTTTGTTGCCTTGCTCTAATTCTTGCCTTAAATCTATTATTTGTATTTCAGGAAGATTTGCATTGTTTGCTCTTTTGTGTAATTCAAGAAGACCAATTTCTCCAGTTTGTGTTTTATAATATGTTTCTAAGTCTGGTGTTGCACTACCGAAGTACAACAGGAATGTTTATCTTTTCAGCTATGTAACTTGCTATATCTCTTGTATGATACCTTGGTGTAGTTTCAGATTTATATGACTGGTCGTGCTCTTCATCTATAATAATTAGCCCTAAATTGCTAACTGGTGCAAAAATTGCAGAACGAGCACCTATTACAATTTTGGCTGTTCCTTTTCTTATTTTATTCCATTGGTCGTATCTTTCTCCAACAGATAATTTACTATGTAAAATTGCTATTGCTTCTTCTCCAAAGCGAGAAATAAATCTATCTACTGTTTGTGGTGTTAGTGAAATTTCTGGCACTAACATTAAGCTAGATTTTCCTTCTTTAAGTATTTTTTCTATAAGCTGTAAATATACCTCAGTTTTTCCGTGAGCCTGTTACTCCAAATAATAAAAACTTAGAATATAAATGATCATCTATTGCATCACATACTGTATTAAATGCATTTTCTTGTTCATCTGTTAGCTTTAAATTTTTAGTTTTTTCTACATTTTTATTTATAAATGGATTTCGCTCTACTGCCTTTTCTTCTACTTCCACATAACCATTTTTTTCTAGTGAATTTATGACTGCTCTACTTACATCTGCAAAAATTTCTAAGTCTGAAAATAATGCTCCATCATTTTCTAATAAAAACTTTAATGCTCTTATTTGCTTATCTGACTTTATTTTTTTATTTTCAATATCTTTTTCTATTTCTTCTTGGTCTTTTTTTAAATATATAAATTGAACCTTCTTTTCCTTTACACGATTTTTTAAAATTTTAGTTTTAGTGCCCGGTGGAAGCATTAGTTTTATGCAGTCTGAAACATTACAAAAATACCTTTTTGCCATCCATTTTGCAAGTTCAATATTTTCTTCGTGTACGTATTCGGTTTCATCTACACTTGAAATTGCCTTTACTTCATATTGTGATTTTTCTTTTATATTTACTACAAAGCCCTCATCTAATTCTTTGCGATTGCCAAAAGGTACAAAAACTCGGCTTCCAATTTTTACTTTGGAAACCAAGTTTTCCGGTATTTGGTAGTCAAACACTTTGTTCAACCCTTTTGCATTACTATTTAATATAATTTCTGCAATCACTTTTTTATCTTCCTTATATATTTTTAATTTAAATATCTATCTAATTTATGACTTTTAATATATGATTTATATTTTTTGTACATATTTGTAATTCACTAATAATTTACAGTATAATATCACAAAATTCTAGCCTAATTCAACAGTTTTTTGCAATTTTTTGTTCAAGCTAAAACTTAATTGGTAAAAAATTATAAATTAAAACTAAATGGAGCTTAGATATATACTCTATAAGTTTTAGAATATATGTCTAAGCTCCATTTCTCATTGAAATTTGCAACATTATTTTAAGCTTCAATAATTTGTTTTTTGAAATAATTAATTTAAGATACTAATTTGAGTTATTTTAAAAAAGTTATTTTTTTGCTGCTTCTAAGGCAAAAATTCGAATAGAATGTTCTTCTGATACTTCTTCAATTTTGTCTAATCTTGCTCCAAATTGTTCTTGTTTTTCTTGATGCATTTTATATCCATCAAAAAGAGCTGGCAATTTTCTTGTAACTGCATCTTCAACAATAACCATTGCTTCTTGTAAGCTTTTAATCATTTCCTTTAGTTCCTTTAAATCTTCATCATGTCTTTTTAGATGTTCTTCTATTTTTTCGAAATGTTCATCGTGTTCTTTTAATTTTGCTTCTATTCTTTCAAAATGCTCATCATGCTCAATCAAATGTTCCTCATGCCTCTTTAATTGTTCTTCTATTATTTCAAAGTGCTTATCATGCTCAATTAAATGTTGTTCATGTCTTTTTAAAGTTTCTTTTATTTCTTTAATATCTTTATCCATATCTTTCACCACCTTTCATATTTTATTTGTTATTTTTTATAAATTCATAATGTAATTTGTATTTTGCTTTTTCATAAAATTTAACAATACAATTAAATCACATTTTCATATAAAGTGCAAGCATTTTCGTACATCATTTTTCGACTTTTTTCTCATTTTATTTTAGATTTTCTTTTAGCACTCTCACCCAATTTTCGTCCCAGATTTTTTCAATTTCTTTTTTAGTAAATCCTACATTCCTTAGTTCTTCTTTCAATTTGCCTATATCTTTAATGCCTTTAATGTCTTCTGGTAGGTGTTTTTCTTCTAAGCCGTCAAAGTCGCTTCCTAAACCAACATAGTCTATTCCCACTAAATTTGCAATGTATGCAATATGCTGTGCAATTTTTTTAGAGTCTGCCTTTTCATTTTCTGATAGAAATGCAGATGAATAGCAAATTCCAATTACTCCATTCATTTTTGCTATTTGTTTTATTTGTTCATCATTTAAATTTCTAGGATGATTACATAGTGACATACAGCATGAGTGTGTAGCTACTACTGGTTTTTCAGAAACTTTAACTGTATCCCAAAATGTTTTTTGTGAACTATGAGATATATCTACTATTATATTTTTTTCATTTAGCTTATTTATATATTGTTTTCCAAATTCTGTTAGTCCTGTATCATTTTTAGTTAATGCTCCACACCCTAGCAAGTTATCTTCATTCCAGTTAATTGACATTATTCTTATACCTTTATCATATAAATAATCTACATTTTTCAAATCATTTTCAATGGCTCTACCATTTTCAATAGTAAGTACTATACCTACTTTATTTTCTAAAATTACTTTTTCAATATCTTCTTTTGTTTTTACTAATATTATTTCTTTATAAAATTTTTCATATTGGTTATAAAAATAATTTATAATATCTTTTGCTCTTTTAAATGAATTTTTATATTCAGGACTTATAAAGGTTGCCATCATTTGTATCATTGGTTTTTTAGCATCCTTTAAGTTAAAATTCAAACTTTTATCATCTATATTCTTTTGTTTATCAAATGCCACCTCGATTGTGTCACAATGACCATCTACTAAAATTTCCATAAAAAAATTATTCCTTTCTTATTTTGCTTAAAAGTAAATACAATTTATTTTTTTATAAATTTAAATTTTTTCATTAATATTTATATTAATTATTTTATTCCATATGTAACAAAAAAATCCGTTTAAAAATTTGTTTAGAGTTTTTATACGGATTTTTTATTGTTTTATTATAATTGTTTTTTGCTACATATTTTTTAATAACAATTTAAAGTTCATTTTTTATTAATAAACATTGTTCTATAACACATCTTTTATTGCTTCAGCTATTATTTTATTTACATCTGCTATCATAATATTAAACTTTACTTCTAAATCGAAGTATTCTTTAATATCTTTATTTTGCACTAGTGTAGCATACATTTCTTCAAGCTTTTTATTTTTTTCTTCATCTTTTGCTTCTCCAGTATATTCCATTAGTTGTACTTCATATCTTAATTTTTCAAATTCTTCTACTTTTTGCTTTTTTTCAGGATTCGTTTGTATTTCATCTTTTAATTTTTTATATGCTTTGTACTCTTCTGATTCTCTTATCTCTTGTGCTAAACGATTTGCTGTATCATATACTTGCATTTACTTTCCTCCTTACTTTTTTATATAGCTACATACTTTTTGCTTTTTATTATTTATTCAATAATTCTGTCATACATATTTTTGAAAAACTAAATATTTATTTCTAAGCATATGCATGTTTTTTCTTAAAGCTAAGTAGATTTGTAATTTCTGTTTCAGTATTTTTAGCCTTTTCAGTTTTCTTAGCATTTTCTTGTTCTATTTGTTCTTTTTGTTTTTCTGCTACTGTCTTGCAAATTGCTTTTTCATATATATAATGTGTGTCTTGCGCTATTTTAGTCCAATTAAATTCTTCTTTTACTTTTTGTTTTGCTTTTTTAGCCACATTTGCTGCTAATTGTTTGTCAAATAATAGGCTTAATACAGAATCTGCTATTGAATTTGGATTTCCTGCATAACTTTTCATTCCATCAACACCATGTTCTACTATTTCATTTAGTCCACCTACATCTGACACAACTGTTGGAACACCAGCAAGCATAGCTTCTAATGCAACAATTCCAAATGGTTCATATGTGCTTGGGAATACTGCTATATCTGCACATTTATAAATTTTTTGAACTTGTTTAGAATTTAAGTAACCTGCAAAGCAAACTTTATGACCAATTCCCATTGCATTTGCTTGTGCTCTTAAATCATCTAACATTCCGCCTTTTCCAGCTATAACTAATTTTGCATCATTATATCCATTTAAAATTTTTGGCATTGCTGAAATTAAATGCTGAATCCCTTTTTCATATACAAGCCTTCCTACATATAGAATCATCTTTTCATTATCCATAGCATATTGTCTTCTAAAATCGTAATCTCTTTCTACTCCGTTAAAGTTAGTCAAATTTATTCCATTAGAAACTACATTTATTTTATCAAAAGGAAGTCCAAATAAACCTTGCACGTGTCCTTTCATAAAATTGCTATTAACAATTACTTCAGTTGCTTCATAAGTTAAAAGCCATTCTGTATCATTTATATATCTTTGTGTTTCATCATGTATACCTGAATTTCTTCCAGCTTCTGTTGCGTGTATTGTAGCTACAAGTGGAATTTGAAAAGCTTGTTTTAAATTCTTAGCTGCTGATGCAACTAGCCAATCATGTGCATGTATTACATCAAATTTTCCTTTTTCATGCATTATTTGTGCAGCTTTAGCAGCCATATTAAAGTTTAATTGTAATACCCAATCTATAAAGTTATTAGGATGTATCATATAATTTTCTACGCGATAAACTTCTACACCTTTATCATTTTCATATTCAGGTAAATCTCCATCCTTATATGTTACTACTGTTACTTCGTGTCCATCTTTAATTAATCTTTTTGATAAGTCATGTACTACTCTTGCAATTCCACCTACGATTCTTGGTGGGTATTCCCATGTTAGCATTAGTATTTTCATTAGCAAATAGCTCCTTTCATTTTTTCTTTTGATTTTCTCTCTATCTTGTTTAAATTATTGTATACAAAAAAATTACAAAAGTAAACATATTTTGATAAAAAATATTAATAATTTTTGTAGTACTACATTTTATATAATTTTTTTATTTTTCTACCATTTTAGTATTGAATTTATTTTGTTTTTGATATAGTATTATAAGTAAGATTTTTATATACAAAAGTGGAGGAAAAAATGCCAAGAAAAGCAAAAGAAAAAGTAATTGAAAATATAGAAACAAAAACTGCCAAAAAAGTAGAAAAAAAGCCAGTTAGCAAGTCTGCAAATAAAGCTACAAAAAAAGTAGCAGTAAAATCTACTAAAAAAACTACTTCAAAGGAGGTTACTAATAAAAAAATTCCAAGTAAGAAAACAGCTACTAAAAAGACTACTACTACAAAAACTGCAGTAAAGAAAACTACCACGAAAAAAGCCACTGCAAAGGAAGCTACTGTAAAGAAGAAAACTTCTGCAAAAAAGATTTCTACTAAAAAAGCTAGTAAAAAAACTACTAAAAAGGTTTCAAAAGTTAATAAAAAAAGTGTAATTTCAAATACCATTGGTGAATATTATGACTTACCAGCAAGCTATGAACAAACTATTGTAAAAATATTGGCTCAAACTCCTACTATTTTATTTGTATATTGGGATGTTTCAAGTAAGGATAGACAAAAACTAATGAAACAATATGGTGAACATTTCTTTAATGATACTACTCCTTATTTGTTAGTTATAAATAAAACTATGAATTATCAATTTGAAGTAGATATAAATGATTATGCTAATAGTTGGTATTTGCATATTCCAGATAGTGACTGTGAATACGAAGTAACTTTAATGAGAAGAAATAAAGTTACAAAGCAAAATGCTCAAAATAACATTTATATTACTTCTTCTAATGATATGCAAACCCCTAATGATCATATTTTGTTTGAAAAATTAGGTAAAACTGTTTTCTTTAAAAATGTAAAAACTAATAAAATTACTACAAAAGATATTTCATCTTTTGCATTTATGCGTAATATTGGAAAAATTTATAATATTTATGATTTATATAAAGAAATTTATAAAGATGAGTTAAATGGAGATGAATTAGGTATTAAACTTTCTTCTTCTCAATTCAGTTCAAATTTTAAATAAATTCTATTTATAAAATATAAAAATATATAAGATTTAATTTTTATGACTTGTTCATTTTAACCAAAAGTTGAAAATGGACTTAAGTTTTCAAAAGACAAAAGGAGAAAAATCAATGTCAAACCCTAAAGGATATGTTAGTTTTGTATTGCACGCACATTTACCATTTATTCATCATCCTGAAAGTGAAGATTATTTAGAGGAACAATGGTTATATGAAGCTATTTCAGAAACCTATATCCCTCTACTTACTAATTTTAAAAAATTAGAGGAGGAAAAAGTTGACTTTAGAATTACAATGTCACTTACTCCCCCTCTTTTAAATATGCTTGATAATAAGCTTTTGCAAAAGCGTTATATTAAGTATTTAAATACCCACATTGAGCTTGCTAAAAAAGAAATAGTTAGAACTAAAGATAATGCAAAAGAAAATGAACTTGCTAAATATTATTTAAATAAATATTCTAATGATTTAAAAGTGTTTAAAGAAATGTATCATTGTAATTTAATTGATGGTTTTAAGCATTTTCAAGACATTGGTGTATTAGAAATTATAACTTGTGGTGCTACTCACGGATATTTTCCTATTTTATATGTAAATGAAAAAACTATAAGAGCTCAAATTGCAGTTGGTGTACAAACTTATGAAAAATATTTTGGAAAAAAGCCTCGTGGAATCTGGCTTCCTGAGTGTGGTTATGTTCCTGAAAGTGATAAATATCTAAAAGAGTTTGGTATTGATTATATCATTACTGAATCTCATGGCATTTTGTATGCAGACCCTACTCCTATTTATGGCACATTTGCTCCTATTGTTTCTCCAAATGGTGTTATTGCTTTTGGTAGAGATATTGAGTCATCTAGACAAGTATGGAGCTCTATAAATGGTTATCCTGGTGATTTTAATTATAGAGAATTTTATAGAGATATTGGTTATGATGCACCTTATGACTATATAAAACCATATATTGCTTCTAATGGTGCAAGGGTTCATACTGGTATTAAGTATTATAGAATTACAGGTAAAGATTGTGAAAAAGATTACTATAATTTACAGTGGGCTCAAGATTCTATTAATATGCAAGCTGGACACTTTTTTGATAGTAGAGTTAATCAAATAAATAATTTAGCTCCAATTACTGAAAACCCTCCTATTATTTTATGCCCTTATGATGCTGAACTTTATGGACATTGGTGGTATGAAGGTCCAGATTGGCTATATGTTTTATTTAAAAAGATTTATTATGATAAATGTAATTTCAAGTTAATTACACCTAGTGAATATATTGATAAATACCCTAATATGCAAGTTTCTACTCCTTGCCGTTCTAGTTGGGGTGCAAATGGTTATAGCGAGGTTTGGCTTAACCATACTAATGATTATGCTCACAAACATTTGCATAATATCGGTGATAAAATGGTAGAGCTTGCTCAAAATTTTGCAAATGAAAATGATAGTATAAAAATAAGAGCTTTAAATCAATGTGCTAGAGAATTACTACTTGCTCAAAGTAGTGACTGGCTATTTATTATTACAAATGGCACTATGGTTGATTACGCAAAAAAAAGAATAAAAGATCATATTGGTAGATTTAACAAGCTATATGATGCTTTAATTAAAAATACCATAAATGATACCTTTATTTCTTTCTTAGAAAATATTGAGGAAAAAGACTGTATCTTCCCTGAAATCGATTATAAAATTTATTTTTAATTTTATTTATATTTTAAAGAACAATATAGTTTTTATGTAGCACCGCGTAGCGTTCAAACGGAACGAAGTGAAGTGTGCTTGGAGCAACCAACATATATTTAAAAAATTGTATTTATACAATTTTTTAGATAAAAGGTTGCGACAACAAGGTGCAAATAAAAACTATATTGTTCTTTTATTATATTAATTATTTTTACTATTAAATTTCAATGTATAAATTTTGCACTATTAAGCATCCTATAAGTTTTGCATATGTTGCAGTCAGTACAAAGTGAAACTCTATCTTCAAAAATTAGCTTTATCGTATTTATAAACTCATCTTCTTCACTAATTAAATGGATTTCTATTTTGTTTGGAAGTAAACTTAACAAAGTATTTAATGCAAAGTCATTTGATGAAAAAGTTATATCTGATAAATACTGAGCATTATAAATGTTTTCTGAAACAGATACTATGTTTTTTTGCTCATCTAACAAAATAGATTCTCCATTAACATATATTAAGTGAATTGTTTCTTGTGAAGGTAATTTTGAATTTACATATATTTTAAGCAAGTCAATAAATTCTGTATATTCTCTTTCTATTACGAATTGATTGACTGCACTATCTACTATATAATCTAAAACTTTAAAATATTCTTTTAGTCTAAAATAAACAAATCCGTCTAATATTATACTTTTATTTTCTACTAAATATTTTCTTACTTCTTCTTTTATATATTGCTCTTCTTCTATTTTTTCAATATATTCTTCTGTATCTAAAAGCCCTATACAGTTTTCTAAGATTTTATTTTTCTCATATTCATCAAAGTAAAAGTAGTTATAATTTATGAGCTGTTTCATTATTTTTTCTTGATAAAATATAATTATAGCTTCTTCTATTACATTAGATAAAAACTTAATAAATTTTGAATTTTCTTTTCCTTGATAGTGAATAATAATATTATTATATATTTTAAATTGTTTTTTTGTATAAGCAAGATTTTCAAAATCTTCATTTGAAATTCTGTTTAGTAGATAATCTAATATTTCTATATTGTTAGTTTTTATGCAAATTGATTTCATTTGATGCTTTAGTCTCCTTTCTTTTACTTCTATATTATCTACTAAAATGTCTTTAGCTATACATATTTTATTCCATCTTGCATCAAATGGTAACATGTTCCAAAAATAAAAAACGAAGTAATTTTTACTTACTTCGCTTTTTATTTTATTACAAATTTTTATTATTTTTTACTTTCTAATTTAGCAGTTACAACTGTAAGTGTAATAATATATGCTAAAAGTCCAACTGGCATAATCCAACGTCCTATTGGAAGTCTTGTAATTGCTAATACACTTAAAAGAAGTGCTTCTACTGCTAAAATTGATACTACATATAATGCTAAAACTTTAAATATTCCTTGTTTTCTATAACGCACTAGAACATATACTAAAATTGTAACTACACTGATTGCTATTGGTACAATATATGGTGTTAAAACGCTAGAAAGCTTAATTTTAGGTTGTTCTGTAATTGTAATATCATCTGCTTTGTTTTCTAAGCCATATTTTTCATTTATTTTAGTGTTTAATTGTTCTTTCTTTTCTGTTAAATTTTCAATTTTGTTATAATCTTGTTTTATTGTAATAGATGCCATATCATCATAATATTCTACTTTTTGCACAATGGTTCTTACATTTCCAAAGACTTCTTGTACAATTTGTTTAATATCTTTGTTTTCAAAATTAACACCCAAATATACATCAATTCTTGTGTTTTTACTATATGGTATATCTGCCTCTAGTCCCATAACACCAACAATAACTCCACCTATTATAATAATTAAAATCATCAATACATAAATAATTTTTTTATTCATTTTTATACCTCTTTTTCTTTATTGCTTTTTGTTTTATATTTTAATGTGCTTAATTAAAATTTATATTTTGTAAAAGATTCGTACCTTTTATAATAATTTTCAAATTTTTTATTTATTTTTAGTACATAAAACAATTAATGTTCTTGTAAATATTAAATTATATAATACAATAATTAAAATTCCCCAGAACATTGCCATTCCAAAGCTATAAATTGGAAGCCAACTTACAAAGCATAAAATTACAGATGTAATCAATACAGGAATTAAAATAAATATTGCTTTTAATAATGCTTCTTTAAAGCAATTTGATGTAGCTTCAATTGTTTTTTCATCACGATTCTTTATTAAATTCATTAAGTAAATTGTAAATATATAATTTAATATAACTGCTATTATAATTCCTGTAATACCTTCTACTGTTAATACAACATTACAGAAACGTACTACTAATAGTAATACAGCTACATAACCAATAAATGCTATGGCACTTAAAAGTCCATTCTTTTTATAACGTATTATTAAGTATACTAAGGCTATTAAAGCTATTACAGCTACAACAATCATAGGTATATAAAAGCTTTCTAATACTAAATCTGATTTTATATAACGATTTTCTTCTATTTCATAAGTAACTGGCAATGTTTTTGTATTTAATAATATTGCCATATTTGAAGCTTCTCTAATATATGAATTTAAAGTACTTGCTGATGTTGTAGCTTGTCCAACTGTTAATTGTATTGTTCCATTTGAAATTTCTTCATCAAAATGTGTAGATATTAATGTAGTGTCATCTATTTTTATATCTACATTCTTAGTTGTATCTTTTCCATCTTCATCTTCTGTTTCTACATAAGTATTAGTAATATCTTTTAATATTTGAGTACCTTCTTCATCAAATTCTATAATTAAATAAATATATACTCCATTTGTCGCACTACTACTTGCAACTTGTGCATTTTTTAAGTGTTCTCCTGATAATAGTTCATTTCCATCTTCATCTTGAATTGAAAAATAACCTCTTGATGTTAAATATTGTGTTATTGTATCAGTATTACTATTTTCAGGTAATTGCACAAATATATCTCCCGTACTTTCATTTAAGCGAACAGTATAATCTGATACAGACATTTTATCTAATCTATCTATAAAAGTTTGCTTAGAATTTTCATAATTTTCTTTAGTTAATGATTCTTCTGGATTAATTGGTTCTTTTTTAGTTGTAGTTCCTTCTCCTGCCTCATCTACAATATTTCCATCTTTATCATATATAATATCTTTTGTATCTTTACTTACTATAAATTTTAATGCTCTACTTCCTGTTAAATCCATTCCTAATAAATATTCTGGTAAAATATTATCTACAAATTTAGTTTTCTTTACTAGAATTCCTCCAAATGACACTAAAGAAATTAGAATAATTATTAAGATCAATAATGCTACTTTTAATTTTCTTTCTGTTTTCAATTTAGTTTCCTCCCTATTGTTTATATTTTATATAAATACATTCTTTTAGATTTTATATTAAAATATAAAAAATAGCAACTATTTTATGAAAATTCTTTTCAAAAAATATTGCTATTTAATTACATTGAAAATAATAGATTTATTTTATCACTTCATTCGTAATTTTTTCTATTTCTTATATAAATTCACTCCTATAATTCCTCCAATCATTCCTGTCACTATTCCGAGTTAATAGTAATATGAATGAATTTAATGTTAAAGAAAATCCTACTAAGCACATACTAGATGCTATGTATAAAAAAATAACATAAGCTAATCCTACGATTCCTCCATTTATAAGTCCATTTTTTCTTATTTTTAGAACACTTATAATACTTCCTGTTAAGATGCTGATTGCTACAATAATTGTAACAACTGGCATAATGGTATTTTCTGAAATATTTGTATATGTTAAAATAAGTGCATAAATTAATAATAAAACAAGAGAAATAAGAATGGAGAAAATAGTTCCTTTTATAATTCTAGCAATATTTTTTTTCAATTCACTTTCTTCTGTTGTAATATTTTGTATTGTATTCGACATAAGGCTTTTCCTCCTAAAAAAATAGTTCTTTTTTCTAATTTTATGTGTTAGTAATTAGAAAAAGAACTATCTATTATAATTTTATTGATTTTTAATTATTTTACATTTGACTATCATTTCCAGTGTTTTCATTTTCTGTACCTACTGTGTTATTATCTAAATTGTTATTGTCATTGTCCTCATTGCTATTATCCAAATTATTATTTCCGTTGTCCACATTGTTATTGTCCAAATTATTATTTTCATTGTCAATATTGTTATTATCTAAATTATTATTTTCATTACTTGAATTGTTATTATTAATATCACCTAAATTATTCTCATTATTATTTACATTTTCATTTATATTTTGCGAATTAGTTCCTCCTTGAAGAAGTTTTAAAACTTCTTCGATATATGAAAGAACATTCATAGTTTGATTATTGTAAGTCATATTATATGTTATTTCTTCCTCATCAGTAATAGAGTAAATATTTTGTACAACAGTTGATACTAATTCTCTTCCTTGACCATCTATTACTCCATAAAATTCTCCGTCTTTTACAACAATTCCTTCATATTTTTTTATCAATAATACTGGTTTTGCATCTCCATTTGAAACTCCATTTACTTCCTTGCAACCTAGTGCATCATATTCTTTCATTGTAACTTTTCTTCCAGTTGTATCAAATAAACTCCATTTATTATTTTTACAAACAGGAATATACTTATCATATAACAAATATTGGTTTTCTACTTCATTTGCATAATTTGTAGCATCAATACCTATATTGTCATATTCTAAGTAAACTATAATGCTTCCACTACCATTTATAATACCTTTTTTATTATTGTTAGTAGCTAAATATAATCCTGCATTTTTATCTATTTGTTTTATATTATCATATTCTGGAGTAATTTTTGTAGACGAAGTAGAAAGCATTATACCCATTTTATTTTCCAATGTAGTTACAATAAATTCTTGTGTACTTTCTATAAATTCTATATTAGCATATTTTGTTCCTAGCACCTCAGTTTTGTTAACATAATTATAAACACCATAGTTATTTTCTGCATTTTTTATAATTATCATTCCATATAATAAAGCTTTTTGATTTTTAAAGCTCGACTCTCCATCCATAATTCCTGAGTTTGGAAATTGTTGATTATAATATGAAACTAAATATGGTAATGTAAGAATTTCTATTTTATTTACTTCTTGATCATAGTTCATTGAAATATTAAAAGCAATTCTTGCTCCTTCTATAGTAGTGTATAATTGATTATTCATAGATAATACTGGTTCATCTATTTCATAATATTCTGTGTCATTACTACCATCTAATAACATTTTATAAATTCTGTTTGAACCTAAAGTAAATGTTGCAACTTCATTAGCACTTTGAACATAACATTTTGTGGCATCTTCCGAATATTGTTTATATCCACCATTTCCAGATTCATATCCAACATAACTTGCAAATGCTCTTATTGGTATATAAATTTTACCATCCTCTGTAATAATTAATATTTTTTTCATCTCTGCAATTGTTTTTGCATTTGAGGTACCATCTATTATTATTTTTAATTGTTCTTGTTTTAAATAATATATGTATACTCCCATTGCAATACTAATTATTAATAAAACAACCAAAATAACTGCAATTATTTTCATCCACTTTTTTGTTTTTTGTTGTTCCATTGTTTGCTTATAGTTATTTCCACCTATAAAATCATCCATATTTATTATTTCCTTTCAAAGTGCTAATTAGCACAAAATTATCTTAAGTTTTTTATTGTTACTTATAATTATTTTTGTAACAATTATTTTTTATTATTGTTTTTATATTCATTTTAAAAATTACTTTTCATAACCATACTTTTTATAAAATTCATTTTTAAAGTTTATTAAATTATCATTCTCTATTTCTATTCTAACCTTTTCCATTAATTTAGTCAAGAACCTTAAGTTATGAATTGATAATAATCTTACTCCTAATATTTCGTTTGCTTTTACTAAATGCCTTATATATGCTCTTGTATAATTTTTGCAAGTATAGCAATCGCACTCTGAATCTAATGGTCCAAAATCTCTCTCATATGTTGCATTTCTTACTACTACTTTTCCATTCCATGTCATTGCAGTTCCGTTTCTTGCAATTCTAGTTGGAAGCACACAGTCACACATATCTATTCCAGCAAGTGAAGCTTCTATTAAATAATCTGGCGAACCAACTCCCATCAAATATCTTGGCTTATTTTTTGGCATAAGTGGTGCTGTGTAATATAACATTTTTAAAAATTCCTCTTTTGGCTCTCCTACACTAATTCCACCTATTGCATAGCCAGGGAAATCTAAATCTATCAAATCTTTAGCAGATTGTACTCTTAAATCTTCATAAAATCCACCTTGAATTATTCCAAATAATGCTTGCTTGTCCGTATTTTTATGTGCTTCTTTGCATCTTATAGCCCATCTTGTTGTTCTTTCCATAGATTGCTTTGTATATTCATAAGTTTCAGGATATTTTACACATTCATCAAATGACATTATAATATCTGCACCCAAAGCTTCTTCTATTTCCATTACTTTTTCTGGAGAAAAAAAATGTTTTGAACCATCTAAATGTGATTTAAATTCTACTCCTTCTTCTGTAATAGTTCTTAAATCACTTAAACTAAATACTTGAAATCCGCCACAATCAGTAAGTATTGGTCTATCCCATCTCATAAAATTATGAAGTCCACCAGCTTCTTTTACAAGTTCATGCCCTGGACGAAGATATAAATGATAAGTATTTGATAAAATTATTTGTGCTCCAACCTCATTTTTTAGTTCTTCTGGTGTCATTGATTTTACCGTGCCCAAAGTACCTACTGGCATGAATACTGGTGTTTGTATGTCTCCATGAGGTGTATGTACTATTCCTCTTCTTGCTCCTGAGTTTTTGTCTACATGTAATAACTCATATGTTACTGCTGGTTTCATTTTTATTCCTCTTTCTTTTATTTTTCCTTTTATATCATATAATAAAAGCTTTAAAGTGCTAAAATAAAATATTTTATATTTCTTATTTTTTTACAAAATTAGCATTGCATCTCCAAAACTAAAAAATCTATATTTTTCTTTTACTGCTTCATTATATGCCTTCATGATAAAATCTTTTCCTGCTAAAGCAGAAACTAGCATAATTAAAGTAGATTCTGGTAAATGAAAATTTGTAATTAGACAGTCTAAGCATTTAAATTTATATCCTGGATAAATAAAAATGTTTGTATCTCCTTCTGTTTCTTTTACAATTCCATTTTCATCTGCTATTGTTTCTAATACTCTGCAAGATGTTGTTCCTACTGCAATGACTCTGTGTCCTTCTTTTTTAGCTTTATTTATTTTTTCTGCATCTTCTTTCTTTATATAAAAATGTTCTGAATGCATATCATGGTCTTCTACATTTTCTACTTTTACTGGTCTAAATGTGCCTATTCCAACATGCAAAGTTACATTTGCAATTTCTACACCTTTTTTCTTTATTTCTTCAAAAAGCTCTGGAGTAAAATGAAGTCCTGCTGTTGGGGCTGCACTTGAGCCTTCATATTTTGCATATACAGTTTGATATCTATCCTTTTCTTTTAGTTGTTCATGAATATATGGTGGAAGTGGCATTAAACCAATTTCATTCAATATTTCATTAAAAATTCCATCATATTCAAATTTTACCTTTCTATTTCCGTGATTCTAATGTTTCTAGTATTTCAGCTTTTAAAAGAATTTTTTTAGGTTTTTGTTCTATTTTTAAGTTTTCATTATCTTCTATATTTTTGTTATTTTGTGTTTCTTCGAAATCTGTTTCAAATAATCCTTCTCCAAAAATTACTTTTGTACCAGGTTTTAGTTTTTTTCCAGGTCTTACCATAACTTCCCATATATCGCTTTCTATCCTTTTTAAAAGTAAAAATTCTATATGTGCACCAGTTTCTTCTTTTACTCCATAAAGCCTAGCTGGTATTACTTTTGTATTATTTCTAACCAAGCAGTCTCCTGGCTGTAAATAATCTAAAATGCTTTTAAAGGTTTTATGTTCTATTGTTTCATTTTTTCTATCTAGTACCATTAGCCTTGATTCGTCTCTATTTTTTATTGGTACTTGTGCTATTAGTTCTTTTGGTAGTTCATAATTAAAGTCTGATACTTTCATTTTTATTTCATTCCTTTCTCTTGTTGCTAAGAGGTGCTTTTACTAATACTTTCAAAAACTTTGCTTATTCTTCTAAATAGACTTCTTATTACTTCGATAATATTTTCTGGTTCTTGTAATGCATCTACTGTTATAGGATATTTAAAATCCTTCTCACTTACAGGTTTGTATTTATAGATTTCTGCAGGTAAGCCGATTTTTTCACCATTATAATTAATTTCTTTATTCATATAATCAGTATACCATGTTTTTAAACCTTGCAAGTTTTCTTCTTTATAACCATATTTTTCATAATCATGTAATGCAGGTACACTATATCCATATTCTTCAGAATTTCTTTCTAAAGTATGTAAGAATTCATGTAAGAACACTTCTTCTGGGAATATATTTATACGCTCATCATACGTATATGCGTAATTATTTTCATCATCAGGCATACGAATATTTGAAAAACCAATTCCTGAATAATCCATGCCTCCAAGTCCTATCCAATCATTAACCAATATACTATTATTTTTTTGTTTATCTGCCATACGAAAAGCCACATATATATGGTCATAACTTTCATTTTCAATATAACTGTCTATATAATTTCTTACATCATCACTAGATACATAATATCCATTTTCATCATCATATGAAAGTGTTTTTATAGGTTCATTAATAATTATCGTTTCATATTTAATTGACATTTTATCTCTACTTATTTCTTTTATAGAATTGCTAAATCTTTCTAAGTTTTGCTTTATACTACTTATTTCATTATCTAACATTTGTAGAGAGACGTGCTCTTTTTTTCCATCTATGTCTACATCTACATCAATCTTTGGAAATATAAAACAAACCATGTTCCATTCTTTACTTTGATTTGCAGTTCCTACTTCCATTTTGAAATCTGAAAACCAAGCTGTTCCTTTTACCTTTTCAGCATACCCTCCTAAGCGAAAACCTATATCTACTTGTGTCCTATTTTTCGAATTAAAATAAAGAACTGCCTCTTGCCAATCTTGTGTTCCACTTATTGGAGTTGACCTTTCTCTTGTACCATTTATGCAAATTTGAGCACCACCATAATCAGAACTTTTTATATTTTCTACATCTTCTACTTTTATTTTGCATGTTACTTTATATGGAGTATTTGGAATAACGGAAATAACCTGTGAAAACATTGCATCATGATAATCTATATTTTCCAATTTATAACTAGACATTTTGGAATATTTTACTTCATTATCTCTAGTAAAATTGGTTTTATTTACTTCGCTTACGCATTTAGTAAAATCATTATAGTTATATTTATTATAAATGATTACAGTTACTAAAATAATTGCTATTATAAAAATTATACTTATAACGTTCTTAATTCTTATTTTTCCTTTTTCCATTTACTTCCTCCTTGGTTCTTATTAAATTGTTTAATATATTTTTACAATATAGTGATTTGAATAGCAGCGCGCTAATTAGCAAGCACTTCACTACATTTATGGCAAAGTGTTGGATGCTCTTTATTTTCTCCAACTGTTGTAGAATATTTCCAGCATCTTTCACATTTTTCACCTTCTGCTACTTCTATTTTAACAGTTCTCTTGTTGTCATTTGATTTTTCTATCTCTAATTTAGAAACGATGAAAACTGTTTCTAATAAACTTTCATTTTCTTTTAAGAAGTCATATTCTTTTTCTGGTGCTGAAATTGTAACTTTTGCATTTAATGAATGTCCTATAGTTTTATTTGCTCTTGCTACTTCTAATTCTTTTGCAACTTCTTCTTTTAATTCTAAAATATGATTCCATTTTTCTTCTAGTTCTTTGTTATCATATTCTGGTTTTACATCTGGCCAGTCTGTAAGCATTACGCTTTCTACTTGTTCCTTTTTAGTATGTGGCATATACTTCCAAATTTCTTCTGCTGTAAAGCAAACCATTGGTGCTAATATTTTTACTAAAGTATCTAGTATGGTGTACATAGCTGTTTGTGCTGATCTTCTTTCTACTGAGTCTGCTTTTGAAGTATATAGTCTATCTTTTATAATATCTAGATAGAAGTTACTCATGTCAATTACACAAAATTGGTTGATATCATGATATACAATGTGGAAATCAAAATCCTCATAGTTTTGTGTACAATTCTTTAGTAATTGGTTACATTTTAGAAGTGCCCATTTATCTATTTCTTGCATATCTTCATATTTTACAGAGTCTTTTTCTGGGTCAAAGTCTGAAGTATTTCCTAAAATATATCTTGCAGTATTTCTAATTTTTCTATAACTTTCACTAATTTGTTTTAAAATATCTCTTGAAATGCTAACATCTGATTTGAAATCAGAAGATAATACCCATAATCTTAAAATATCTGCACCATACTCTTTTATAATTTCTTGTGGGCTAATTCCATTGCCTAAAGATTTAGACATTTTTCTTCCTTCTTCATCTATTACCCAACCATGTGTTAAAATTGCTTTATATGGTGCTACACCTTTTGTTGCAACAGATGTTAGGATTGATGATTGGAACCAACCTCTGTATTGATCATGTCCTTCTAGGTATAAGTCTGCTGGGAAGTCTATTCCTCTTTCTACTAATACACCTTGGTGTGAAGAGCCTGAATCAAACCAAACATCCATAATGTCTGTTTCTTTCTTGAATTCATGACATCCACATTTAGGGCATGTTGCGCCTTCTGGCATTAATTCTTTCTCACTTAATTCAAACCAAGCATTTGAGCCTTTTTCTCTAAATATTTTTTCTATCTTTTCAAAGCTTTCCTTTGTAGCATATTCTGTACCACATTCTTTGCAATAGAAAATTGGAATTGGCACACCCCAAGTACGTTGTCTTGAAATACACCAGTCTGCTCTATCTTTTACCATGCTTGCAATTCTTTCTTTTCCCCAACTTGGTGTCCATTTTACAGTTTCAATTGCCTTTAAAGTTTCATCTTTAAATCCATCTACTGATGCAAACCATTGATCTGTTGCTCTGAATATAATTGGATTTTTACATCTCCAGCAATGTGGGTATGAGTGTAAAATATCTTCTTTTCTTAATAAATATCCGTTTTTATCTAGCCATTCAGGAATTACTTTATTTGATTCATCACATGAAAGTCCTACAAATGGACCTGCACCTTCTGTTTGATAACCTTTTCCATTAACTGTAACTATTATGTCTAATTTATTTCTTAAACCACATAAATAGTCTTCTTTACCATAGCTTGGTGCTGTATGAACTGCACCAGTACCAGTTTCTAGGTCAACTGCAACATCATTTTCTGAACCAAGCACTACTCTTGAAGTTCTATCTAAGAATGGATGCTTGCAAAGTATTCCTTCTAAATCTGCACCATTTATTACTTTTAATGTTTTATAATTTGTTATTCCTGCCTTAGACATAACTTCATCTACAAGTACAGTTGCAACTACTAATTTTCCTTTTTCTGTATCAAGTAAACTATATTCATATTCTCCACCTACTGTGATACCAGTATTTCCTGGAAGTGTCCATGGTGTTGTTGTCCAAATTACTATGCTTGTATCATTATCTAATACACCTTTTCCATCTTCTACTGGGAATTTAACATAGATAGATGGTGATGTAATATCTTTATATTCAATTTCTGCTTCTGCTAATGCTGTTTCGCAATCGATACACCAGTGAACTGGTTTTAAACCTTTATATATATATCCTTTTAGATACATATCAGCAAAAACGCCAATTTGTCTTGCTTCAAATTCTGGCATTAAAGTTTTATATGGATGCTCCCAGTCTCCAAGTACACCTAGCCTTCTAAAACCTTCTGATTGTTTATCTACATATTGAAGTGCAAAATCACGACAGGTATCTCTAAATTTTGTAATACCTATTTCTTCTCTATTTATTCCTAGTGCTTGTATTGCTTTCTTTTCTGTTGGAAGTCCGTGTGTATCATAACCAGGAACATAGTTTATTTTATAGCCTTGCAAACTTTTAAAACGATTTACTGTATCTTTTAATACTTTGTTTAATGCATGTCCCATGTGGATTTCGCCGTTTGCATATGGAGGTCCATCATGTAATACATATGATTTATGACCTTCGTTTTTCTTTAACATTTTTTCATATAAACCATTATCAAAGATTTCTTCCTTTGTTTTTGGTTCATTTTCTGGTAAATTTCCTCTCATAGGAAATTCTGTGCTTGGTAAATTTAATGTTTTTCCATAATCTTGTTTTTCTTCTGACATTTTTATTTCCTCCTTTTTTTATTTATCATTCTCGGCTTATTTTTTTGATTCTAAGCTTCGATAAATATATAAATAAGCCATTTCGTCTTTATTTTAGGACGAAATGGCTTCTGTTCGCGGTACCACCTAATTTAAAAGAATTTGATTATCTATTTTATTTTAATTTTATATCATTTTCTTTTCACTCTTTTCCTTTAACGCAGGCACTACGGTTTCTTTTACTTTTTTACTAATTGCTTTTACTATATAAGAAATAATAGTATTATCTCATATTGACTTCAAAGAAACAGCTAAAAGGTGATAACAATATTGCCAAGTTTCTGCCAAGCTTTCACCATACGCCCAGCTCTCTAATAGATTTTTGCGAATATTGTGTTGTCCTTTATAATTGCTTTTATTTGTTTGGTATTTTATTTTCTTGTATAGTTTAGCACATTTTGCTTTGCTTTTCAAGTGGTATTTTGAAGATTTTTTTAGCCAGTATTCAATTTATTGCTTTAATTTTTTTGGGTTAGTACTATATTCATATATATTTTATTTTTCAATAATTTCTTCTTTAGTTAAACCTGTAATCTCTATAATTGTTTCTATTTGAATACCCTTTTCTAGCATTTTCTTTGCATCTTCTATTTTTGCCTTTTTTTCTCCTTTTTTTATTCCTTCTTTTATTCCTTCTTTTATTCCTTCTTTTTTACCATCTCTTCTTGCTTCATACATCCTCTGTTCTTGGTCCATTCTTTCTATTTCTGCTTTTAATGCCATTCTTCTTAATATATCATTTCTACTTATTTCATCTAACTCTTCTTTCGCTTCTTTTATATCTTCATTATTTTCCATTATTCTTTTTACCTCCGCATCTTCTGGATTTTCAAAGAACATCATCCATTGTAATACTTCGTCATCTTTATTCTCTTTATATTCTTCAATTGCCTTCCTTAGTTCAATTATATCAAACTGTAAATACGGAGTCAACACATTTTCTGTATATTCATCTTCTCGTATATGCCATGTGGTATGTGCTTTCTTTATATCTTTTAATTCGTTTATTTCTTTATCTACTATTATTATACTTATTGTTTTTCTTAATTCTGAATATTTATGCCCTACTTGTACATTTGCGGTATACATCTTCGACCAATAATATAAAAACCTTTCTAGCATTTTTTCATGTGGTACTAATTGTATCTCTATATCACATTCTACATTATCATTTATTATTGCCCTTAAATCTAATCTTCCGTTTTTATCTATCTTATTATCATTTAATAAGTCTTTACTTTTGTCTAAATCTAGTCTATGTATTTTTATCTTTAGTACATCTTCCAAAAATGCTTTTGTTATGGTTTCTTTCCCTCGTGTAAATAAAGCTTGAAATACTACATCATTTTTTGGCTGTAATATTGCTCCTTGTTCTAATTCTTCTTGTTCTACTCTTTTTGATATCATATGCTTCCCTCCAATAATTTAAATTTTATATTACTAGACAAAAAGCATTAGTTCATAAATTACATAAATATATATTATAAATTGTATTTTCTTAATAATTTATTATCATGGAAATTTTAAAAGATATTTAAGAGATATATTAAAAATATCTTAGATAAAATTGTATTTGAATTAAAACTTTTTAATAAATGCCTTTCGGCTAGAAATATATTGTGAAAATATTATATTAGCTTTTTTACTAAATTGCAAGAAAAACATTTCAACATAATTTTACATTTTTTGACAATTGTTAAAAAACTACCCAAAAGATTTCTCTTCTAGGTAGCTTTTATAAATAGTCTAAAAATTTTTCAACACTTTTAATCTTCCCACTCTAATTCATAATCTGAAATTTGAACATAGTCCCCATCTTTAATTCCAAGCTCTTTTAACCTTTGATTTATTCCTAATTCATTTAACCTTCTATGGAAATAATGTAAAGATTCGTTATCTTCTAAGTTGATTGTTCTCATGAGCTTTTCTACCACTTGACCTGATACAATATACATTTCATTTTCCTTTTTTACAATTACATCTTCTTTTTCTTTAAGTGTGTATACTTTCTTTACTTCTTCAACTTCTATTAAATCTTCTTTTGGTAATGTTTTTAATACTTCTGATACTCTTGCCATTAATTCCTTTACACCTTTTTTAGTTACTGCAGATATTGGATAAATTTCTAGGTTTTGTTCTTTGGCAAGTTTTTTTAAATCTTCATATAAAGTTTCATCTTGCATACTGTCTACTTTATTTGCAACTATTATTTGTTTTCTTTTACTTAATTTTTCACTGTATTTTTTAAGTTCTTCGTTTATAACTTCAAAATCTTTTACTGGATTTCTTCCTTCGCTACCTGATACATCTATTACATGTAATAATAATCTTGTTCTTTCAATGTGGCGTAAGAATTGAAGTCCTAAACCTATTCCTTGACTTGCACCTTCTATAATTCCTGGTATATCTGCTATAACAAAACTATCTCCATATTCTCCTTTTACCACACCTAAATTTGGCTCTAATGTAGTAAAATGATAATCTGCAATTTTTGGTGTTGCATCTGTTACTACTGATAATAATGTGGATTTTCCTACATTTGGGAAACCTATCAAACCTACATCTGCTAACAATTTTAGTTCTAATATAAGTTCCTTTTCTTCTCCTTTTTCACCTTCTTGTGAAAAGTGAGGTGCTTGTCTTGTTGCAGTTGCAAAATGGCTATTTCCTTTTCCACCTCTACCACCTGATAAAACTAATACTCTTTGTCCTTTTTCAGAAAGGTCTGCTAGTACTTTTCCATTTTCTGCATCTTTAATTACAGTACCAATTGGAACTTTTATAGTTAGGTCTTCTCCACTTTTTCCATAGCGATTTGCACCTTCGCCATTGTTTCCATTTTCTGCTTTAAATTTTTTATCATAGCGGAAGTTTATTAAAGTATTTGCATCAGGATCTACTTCAAAATAAATGCTACCACCTTTTCCGCCATCTCCACCGTCTGGTCCTCCTGCTGCTACATATTTTTCTCTACGAAAAGAAACGGCTCCATCGCCACCTTTTCCTGCCTTTGCAATTATTTTTACATAGTCTGTAAACATTTGCTTTCTCTCCTTTTGTTCTTTTACTTTAGCCTTTTATTTTATTTATTGTTTTTTATTATTGTTTTTGCCTAGTCTCTTCTTTTTATTATTATTGATTTTTCTAGCTTAACTTTTTCTTTTATTGTTTCTATATTTTAATTTTTTAAACAATTTTTATATAGTCTATACGCTATATATCTAAAAAATTAGAAAAAGGATCTGGTTTCAAAATAGCCCACATCCTTTTTGATTTATTTTTTTAAGCTTTTGCTTTTTCCTCTACTGGGTAAACACTGACTTTCTTTTTATCTCTGCCAAGTCTTTCAAATTTAACTGTACCTGTTACCTTAGCATAAAGAGTGTCATCACTACCAATTCCTACATTGGTTCCTGGATGAATTTTGGTTCCTCTTTGTCTAACTAGTATATTACCAGCTGGAACTACTTGCCCATCTGCTCTTTTTAAACCTAAACGTTTTGATTCACTATCTCTACCGTTCTTAACACTACCTTGACCTTTTTTATGAGCCATGCTTTCTCACTCCCTTCAATTATTACACTATGAAATTTAACGTTCTATATAATTTCATTTAAAATTCTTTGTTACTTTATTGATTATTAACTGTTATTTTTTATTCATTTGCTATTATAATCAATTTTTTAATCATATTTAAATCATATTTTAAGCTTCTTTTTTAGTTGTTGTAGCTTTTTTTGTAGTTGTTGTTTTTGTTGCTTCTGCTTTTTTAGCTACTGGCTTTGCTGATGCTTCTTTTTCTTCAGCTTTAACTGCTTCTGTTTTTTCAGCAGTTTCTTTTACTTCAGCTTTATCTGCTGCTGTTTTAATTTTTGTGATTTCTACTTTTGTGTATGGTTGTCTATGGCCTTGTGTTCTTCTATAGTTCTTTTTTGCTTTGTATTTATATACTAGAACTTTTTCACCTTTACCATGAGAAACTACTTTTCCTTCTACTTTAACATTTTTTACATAAGGAGCTCCTACTTCTACTTTTTTGTCATCAGATACTAGAACAACATTATCAAATGTTACCTTTTTTCCTTCTTCTGCTTCTAATTTTTCGAAGAATACTACATCTCCTTCTGATACTTTGTATTGTTTTCCACAGCTTTCAATTATTGCGTACATTACTTAGTACACCTCCTATATTTGTATACTCGCTAAGCATAAATAACAAGGCAATTGCTTATTTAAAGCAATATTTAGTTGCCCGACTCAGGCGGCTTACAGATAAGTATTTTACCATAATATAGCACAAATGTCAACAGTTTTCTATCTTATTTTTACTTTAGATAAATCTATATCTGTTGGATCATAGCTTTCTATATATGAAAGTGTTTCATCTATGCTATTTGTTACTTTATATAGTTCTACACAATCTGTTGTAATAAATCTTTTTTCAATAGAAACTTTTAACATTTTAATCATATTATCAAAATAATTATCAATGTTAAAAATAACAATAGCTTTGTTATGTCTTCCTAATTGTTTTAATGTTAATATTTCAAAAAATTCATCAAAAGTTCCTATTCCCCCTGGAGTAACAATAAAAGCATCTGAACTTTCATCTAATAATCTTTTTCTTTCTCTCATTGTTTCTGTATGAATAAATTCACTACAATTTATAAATGATACTTCTGCATTATTTTCTACAAAAAATTTAGGTGAAATTCCTAAAATGTGTCCACCTTTTTCTGAAACGCCTCTTGCTACGGCTCCCATCATTCCATTTCTTCCACCACCGAACACTAGACTATGTCCATGTTCTACCATCTTTCTTCCTAATTCTTCTCCTGTTTTAATAAATTCTTCCGAAATTTCGCTACTTGCTGCTCCATATACGCATATTTTCATAATTTAAATCATCCTTTCTAATTTTGCTTTTGTTTCACAATGGTATTATTATAACACTAAGAATTATATACTGCAAGTTTTATTTTTATACCTTCTTTTCTTTTCTTATTTTCAGTTAGTATTCATGCACTTTTCTTGCTAATATCTTTTTTAGATGCAACTTAGAATTTAATTTTTTATAAAATATAAATGATATTTATAACTATATAATTTATAGTTAATTTATAAAATATTTTAAAAAATGATATTCATTTTTTTATTTTTTTGATATAATTTGTAATTGTAATAATTTTATTAAAAGGATTGTGATATATATGGCTATTTTAGAGAAAAAATATATGGTGGATTTGGAATATGTTGGAAGCACTAATATGCTTTCAAATCATGGAATTTTAAGTTTATTAGAAAATATAGGTTGCGTACATTCTAACAATGTCGGACTTGGAATAAATCAAATTGAGCAAACTCATCTTACATGGGTTTTGCTTCATTGGAAAGTTAAAGTTTTTAAAAGAGTTTGCTATAATTCAATGGTAACTGTAAAAACTTGGGCTAGAGCTTGTAATCGTTTTTCTACTTTGCGTGATTTTGAAATTTACGATGAAGATGGAAATTTACTATGTATTGCAAGTTCTAAATGGGCTTTAATTGATATTAAACAAAATGGCATTACAAAAATTACAGATGATATTTTAAATTTATATGAATGTGAAGAAAAAAGTGTGTTTAATGAAACAGATATAGCAAAATTAAAACAACCTATTTTAAAGGGCACACCTGATTTTACTTTTAAAGTTTTAAGACGTGATATTGATGTAAATGAACATATGCATAACCTATATTATTTAGATTATGCATATGAAACTTTGCCTGAAAATGTTTATAGCTTAGGTGAAGCAAATGAATTTGAAATAATGTATAAAACTGGTGCTAAGCTTGGTAATACAGTTTGCTCTTTTTATACAAAAGAGGATGATAGCCATTTTGTTATAATGAAAAGCAAGGATGGTAGTAAAATTCATGCAATTGTGAAGATTAAGTTTTAAGATATTTTTTCTATTTATTTTACTTTACTCAAAAATAATAAAAATTTCTTTTATTATAGCTTATTTTTTTCACTAACTCCATATATCGAATTTAACTTTATACTCAGCTCCCTGAGTAGGACCATCACCCGGATTCTCGATAACTAAAAAGCCGCCGTATGCATCATAAGTGTTATAAACTAGATGAAAATTACCCGGCAATTTCCAATAATCTCCGCCACAGACCCATTCTTGCCAACCGCCCATCGCTTTCATACTCATAGGTTTCAGTATCATCTCTCCCAGGAGTATAATAGAGCTCTGAGTTCTTAAACAAATCAAGAGCTTGCTCTAAAGTTAAAGGGGGTAATCCGTTTCAAATAGTTTGCTAATTCACTCCACTTAGAACCTTTTTTAGCACGGTAAAGCATATTTTCAACTTTAAAACTAATAACTGATACTTCACCAATTCCCCATTCACCATTTTTATTTATAACTTTACATTTTAATGTATACTCTTTTTCTTCATCCAAGTCTTCGAATGTATAGCTTTCGCCACCTTCAATTTCTACTTCGTCTAATTTGTCCTTATACCAATTATATGTTAACTCTTCTTCTATTGTTTCACTATCAGCTTCACTACTAGTTATTCTATCTACTAATACTTTTATTTTGTTTCCTGATATACTTGTCTCATCCAGTTTCAATTCTACTTGCAATGTTGGCTCTGGTTTTAAATCTACTTCTTTTCCACCATTTAAATATTCATTTGCCTGGTCAAATATATTTTGTAGATCTTGCTGTTCATCTTCTATTGACTTATTTGTTTTGTTTGCTGCTTCTTTTGCCATCTCTATTAGTCCATTATCTCCAAATACCACTGTTATACTTACTGATGCCAAAATCAAAAGCACTACAATTGTTACTACTAGGGCTATTAGTGTTATTCCTGAAAATGAATTTACACTTCTGCCTTGTGTAAGTTTTGTAGTGCATATAAATAACGGTCTATCTTTGCTATATAAACCTTTCCTTTCTCCTATTTTTCCTAAATTACGTCTCTCTAGAGAGCCACAAGCGTTTTTACTTTTCATCTGTTTTCCTCCTCTTTTTTTGACTTTAGATATTAGTAATTTTATACCATACTTAAATTTAATTGTCAATAAGATTTATATCAATTTATTTTTTCCTTTAAAACATTTAAAATAAATTCTCTATTTACATTACTTTTGCGTCTTTTTTCTATAAAGCAAAATAGCAACAATCCCTAAAACTGCTATTGAAACTAATATTCCTAAAATAGTAATAGAGTTTTGTTTAATTAGTATTTCTAATTTTTGCTTTTGTGATAACTCTATTTCTTTCGAATTACTTAATCTTTCTATACTAATTTCATTGTTATTTATATTGTGTTGTTCAGTTATATTTAAATTATTATCATCTTCATTATTTTCGCTATTATCAATACTTTCTTGTACTTTTTTATTTATTGCAATTTGATATTTTTGAAAAGTAACTCCATTTGGTGCTGTAACTATAATTGTCACTATATTTTCTTTTTGAGAGTTTAAATTTATATTCTCATTTCCTTTTATTTCTACTTTTGCATCATAATTTTCTGGTATTGCTAGTATATTAAGTTTATCTATATTTTCGCTTACTTCTATTTTATAATTTAACACCTGACTTTGAAAATTTGGAGATAATGTATAACCTTCTACTGCTAAATTTTCTAAGCTTGCATTTGCTTCTTCTTTATTAGAGGTTTTAGTTACATATATTTTGTACTCTTCACTTATATTATTTTTTGAGGCAACTCTAACTGTTATTGTATTTAGTCCATTTTTTAAATTATCATTTCCTTCAATTACTACTTTATCATCTTCATTTTCTGAAACTGCTGTAACTTCTAAATTATTTATTTCTTCGCCTACTATTATATAGTATTCTTTGATATTTGGATTAAAATCCGGTAATATTCCAGCTCTATTTAATCTTAAAATCGAAAGATTATTTTCATTTGCAACTGTAACTGTATTTGCATCTTTATCTTCTTGATTTGATACCATATTTATTGTACTTGAAACTTCTTTGCTTATATTGATTTGTTTACTTGCTTCTATAAGATTTATCTTTGTTAGATTTGTTAATTTCAATGCTATTTCAAACATAATTAAAGTTATAATTATTACTGTTACAATTATTATAGTTTTAATCTTTATAGTTACAATTGTTAAATTTTTTTCTTGTTTCAATTCTTAAGTTACCTCCTTATCTTAAAATTTTTGTATTGCTCTAATTTTATAATATTACAAGTTATTTTTTTACAAAACCAAACTACTATCTATTATTTTAAATTCTTTGTTCAATTTTCTTTAAGTTTAAAATATGCCTTTGAATTCTTAGTAAATCTGTAGATGATGGCTTTCTTCCACTTTGATTTGTATTTCCTGCTTTTAAAAATATTCCTGAAAATTCTTTTATTCCTAAAATATGCCTTTGTAATACTAGTAAATCTATACTGTTTATCTTTCCATCTCCATTTACATCACCGTAAAGAATTACAACATACTCTATTAAAAGTTTATCTCCGTCAAATACTCTTATTTTGCTTTCTGTTCCAACATATTCGTTATTTTGCAAAATCTTACCACTACTGTTTTGTACTTCAATTCGATAGTTTGTTTCTATTTCTTTAAGTAAGTTTTCTACTGTTGTTCTTTCTTCTATTCCTGATAATTCATTTCCTAAGGTTTGTAAATTTTCATTAAACCTTAAATTTTCTTCTTTTATGGCAGGTATTATTGTTAATGAAATTGATTTTGAAAATCCTCCTTCTTCTGTTGTAACAGTAATTGTTACATTTCCTTCTTGCTGAGCTACAATCAGTCCGTTTTGATTTACTGTGGCGAAAGCTGAATTAGAAGAACTATAATTTACTTTTTTGTTATTTGCATTTTCTGGAATTACTATAGGATTTATTGTGTATTCTTCTCCTACTTGCAAAGTAATTGCATCAGTATTTAGCTCAAGGCCTGTTACTTTGTTATATACTGGCTCTTTTACTTCATCTAAATAGTTTTGAAAAACATAGCCTACTAAACCATTACTTAATTTTACTCTATCCCATAGTTCACCTTTTTGCTTTCCTTTTGCTATTCTTGTCATTGTTTCAGAAGAACTTACCGTTGTTAAAATTTCATAAGAAGTGCTAGGTCCTGACCTTACATTTAAGCCAGCAGAAACATTTGGCTTTACTTTTGTATTATCATTTGTATAATCAGCGCTAGAAATAGCTGGGCTTATGCATGGAAGTTCTGGCATATTTTCATAAACTGGCACAATAAAAGAGATTTCAGAGCTTAACATTCCACTTTTTGAATATCCACTATATATCAAACTAGATTCGCTATATGGTGCAAGCACATTTGTCATGTATTGATGCCAAAAAAGCTCTCCATTACTACTCGTGTCTGTTACATGAAATTTTTGAAGATATATTGTATTTTGACCTAAATTTATATAACTAGAACCAATAAAAATTGCCCCACCTGTAATTGCTCTTTCTTTGGTATTCCATGGTATTAAATATTTGCTTTTTGTGCTAGCTGTTGCTCCTTTTCCGTCCTTTGCATATTGAAGCCCATTTTTAATTGCTCCCATTGGCTCTGAAGAGCTCGTTGCTCCTATATTATAGAAATTATAATAACCTTCATAACCTTTTACTGTTCCACTAATTGAGCTATGTGACAAAAAAGGCCCTACTTCTTGTTTAATTCGTGATGCTAAATGAAATGCACTTACCTTAGATGTTTTAGCTGCTTTTAAAATTAAGTCAGAGTATTTCTCATTCATTACAACATTTTTTCCGCTAGATGTTTTATATTCAACTGTTTTTTGATAAAATTCTGTACCATATAATATTTTTTCTATGTTTGCAACTGTATTGGTAGTTGCTTCATACGACAATTCCTCAAATTGAAATATTCTCACATAATTTAAAAAGTTTCGTGGGTCCATTGCATATTCTACTGCTTGCTTAGAGCTATCAACCCACCCACTATCTATCTCTACATTATACTGACCTTTTTTAGTATTTTTCCAACTATCTGTATATGATTTTGGAACTAAATTTTTTCCATAAACATTTTCCTGACTTATTACATAATTCCAATCTAAATTTGTATAAAGTGCTTTGAAAATCCAGTTAGGATGGCTTTTTTTTAGCTCATCTATATATGGTTTATAGCTTGCTGGAAATTCACTTGATATTCTGACATTCCCATCTGCTGTTTGATTTTGCATAAATGATAAAATTACTATAAAAAGGATTAGCACGGCAAATAATAATAGAATAAGTTTTACTCTATGTTTGTAAATAAAATCTTTTACCATCTGCTTTGCCTCCTTTTTTATTTTACTTTCTTCTTTTTTATTTTCTCTTTTCTTTTTTACTTTTGGTCTTTTAATTTTAATTTTTAGCTTTTTAATTTTTTGCTTTTAAATTTTTAATTTTCTTTTATTTTCTTTACTTTTTTTAGTCAATTTTTTCTCTTGCCTTAATGATAATTCTTTTTTTAGAATAGTCACTGCAAGTAATTAAAGTTATTTGTTTTTCACCATTGGTTTCTTGTGATAATATATCTGTTTGAGTAGGAACTACTTTGTATTTATCATAAATTTCATACATTACTGTGCCATGTTTATTATCTGTTAAGCTTATTTCATCTCCTACTTCTAATTTTTTAAGCTCACTAAACATATTTTTTGTAATATAGTTATGACCTGCAATACAGTAGTTTCCTACTTCATTTGGATTTGAACCAAAGCATTTTATAACACTAACCTCCATAGCATTTTTGTTGCTACTTTCTAGCACATAAGTGTCTATATCTAATTTTTCGATTTTTAGTTGTGAAGATACTTTGTAGCCTTTATATGTTGCTGGAAGTATTTTTGAATTTTGGTTGTTATTTTTATCGTTTGAATTGTCATTTTCTTTTGATAATAGATTTTCTTCTAAGTTTTGTTGTTCATCATTTATATTAGCTTGTCCTATTTGCGACATATATATTTGCGTAGCATCATAATTTTTTATTTTTTCTTCTTCATATATTCCAGCTACTGTTCTTGCAAGTATAATAACTATTGAAAATAAAATTATTAAACCAATTATTTTCTTCATCATTTGTTTTTCTCCTATTTAAATCTCTTTCTCGCATTTTAGTTTTATATTTGACTTGCCCCTTTTACACCATTTGCAGTGTGTTGGAACCTAGTCCCAATATGTATTAGAAACCATCTTTATTTTTGATGGTCTCATTTTTTAAGTTTAATCATTTTCAATTCAATTTTTTATTTGCTATTTACTATTTTTATTTGATATTTGTTATTTTTATTGTTATTTGTTATTTTTATTATTTTTTCTTGTTAATATAAAATAAGATACTATTAATGCTGTTATAGCAAAGAAAACATATACATACTGCATATTGCCTGTTTTAGGTAATGTAGAAGGTACATTTGTATTGTTTTGTGCCTTAGTAGGTGTTGCTTGTGTAGGTGCTTTTGTTGGTGTAGGTTGCTCTCCTACTTTTATCTCAAAAGTTTTTTGTGCAATAACTGTATCAGAATTTCCTCTATCTATTAATTTTACATTTATACTATAACTACCTTCTTTACTAAATTCACCTTGTAAATTAATCTCTTGTTTTACATTTTTTCCACCTAATTCATAGCCATCAGCATCTCCCCATCCTGATTTAATTAAATCTACATCTTCTTCTTGTTCATTTCTAGCTAAAAGCTTTACTGTTGCATCATCAGATGGTTTCTTTGTTACTTCTGCTAAAAGTCTTACTTTGTCATAATTTTTTCCCATTGTAGATGCAGTAACTAATTTCATTGCTTTTGCTACATTTGGCATTATTACACCATCATATTCTAAAGTTAATGTATAATCCACATAGTTTGGTTCTACTAAAATGTTCTCTTTAATTGGTTGTGTAATGTCTTCATATTCTATGCTATTATCTGGATTTGATAAACCTTCTAATGTAATTGAAAAATCTGTTGGTGTAGAAGCTACTATTGTGTCTTTTGCTTTAAAAGTAATACTTGCACTTGTTCTTGGGTTTGATCCTCCTTCTGTATCATAATAAGTAAACTTTACATCTGTTCCTTCATTATTTGCTGTTCCACCTTCTGTACTTACATAATCAAATACTGCATTGTCATATGCTACTTGAACTGTATATGCACCTAATGGTTTTCCAAAGTTAATAGTTACTGTTACTTCTTCTCCGGGTGCTATCTTTGCTTTGCTTAAGTCAACAGTTACTGTATCTAAAGTTTCTAAAGCAAAAACTGTGCTACATTCTAAAAATATTATTAAAGTAGCTAAAATAATTGTTACAAAAATAGAAAAACTTTTCTTCATCTTTTTAAACCTTTCTCCATTAAATTAAAATTTTTATAAAAAAACAGTTTAATGGCACTATTTTTTTCGATATTATTATGAGTAATTTTTCTATTTTTTATTTGCCATTTTTTATAATTTTGAATTTTTTGATTTTAAAATTTTAATTATTATAATCTGGAATTTTTTTGGATTTAAAATTTTAATTATTATAATTTGGAATTTTTTTGAAATTTAAGTTTTTTATGGTTATGATTTAAATTGTTCTAAAATTTAGGTTTTTATGATTCAAGAAATTTTTCAAAAGCAAAGGAGCAGGCTATAATAGTCTGCTCCTTCACTAAAGAAGTGTTACAATTATGAAGATGGCTAATTAAATTTTAGAGGATTTATGCACTTTTTGCAATTCCTCTTATCTTGTCTTCTCTTATGACTACCGTCACAATGTCACCAGGTGACAAGTTCTCATAAAAACAAGATCCACCAATAGAGTGGTAAATAAACTTTTTAAACCATTTTCCACTTTCAAACTCAATAGATACTTCTACCTTAAGAGTTTTATCATCTTTATGAGATGAATTCAAGCTAATCTTCTTGATAACTTCTTTACTGTAATTTTTCACAATTCATTCCTCCGAAATAATTATTTCCTTTGATGTCATCTCTTTTGCTGTGTATCGGAAGTAACAAAATGAGATTATATATATTTTACCACTATTTACATAATATTGCAAGAGTTGTTAACAAAAATGCTATAATGATATGAAAGAAATGTGATAATGTCTTAAGTAAAGAAATGAGAAAATGTCCCAACAAAAAAATATTTGTTCTCTTAAAT
>CANRGT010000016.1 GCA_947630185.1 uncultured Clostridia bacterium
AGTCCTTAATTTACTGGACTTTTCTCTTGGACTAGTAAATTCAGTTAAAAGTGGAATTTACTTTTATATTTAACCTTTCACTCTTAAATTTCATAGTTGAAACTATTCCTGGATTTTATTTTTTATTATTTAAGATTTTATAATTTTTTTGAAATCTCAATAATTTCTTCTTTTGTTAAATCTGTTGCTTTTACAATAATATCTATTTCAATTCCTTGTTTTAATAATCTCTTCACTGTTTCTAGTTTTTCTTTTTTTGCTCCGCTCTTCTAGTCCGTTGCTCTAATCCGTTGTTCTCGCCCGTTCTTCTATTCCGTTCTTTTTTTGCGTGCTCTTTTAGGCTCATCTCGTCCATTTTCCTTAACATTCTTTGGTCATATAGCCATCTTTCTTCATAACTCATACTCATTCTTTCTAGTACTTCTGATGCTTCTTTTACTTTTTCATTTTCTTCCTTCGCCATTTCTACTTTTCCCCCTTCTTCTCCACATATAAGCCACAGCCACTGTTCTAGTTTTGTTTTTACCCCTGGATTTTTCTTTATAAACTTTGGTAATTCTATGTAATGTACTTCTAAATCTTCTGTTACATATTCATCCTCTTCGTCATATTCCATATCTACATATTTTTCTTTATCATCTTTTTCAAATTTTATTCTTGCTATTGAATGATATGCATTTCTTTTGAAAAAGTTAAAGTTTAATATGTTTATTGATATTGTTTTTAATGGCTTTTCGTATGCATCTCCTACTTGTAATTGGTCTGAATACATTTTTGTTAAATACCCTATTGACCTTTTATCTATATCATAATAGTTTCTTACTTGTACTTCTATATCTATTATACTATTATTATTTACTTTTGCTCTTATATCTAATACTTCTTGTTTTGCTTCTTTACTTTCTTTTGTCATTTCTGGGTTTTTTACTTCTATTTCTTTTATTTCTATATTTAATATTGCTGATAACAAGTCTTTTAATAAATCTTCTTCTCCGTCTTTTGTAAATACTCTTTTAAATACATAATCATTTGTTAGTGGTAATAATTCTACTTTTTGTTCCATTTAAGTTTTTTCCTTTCTTTATTTTACCATATTAATTCTTACTTTATCAACACTATTGGTAAAATTTGTTTTCATAGTTTGTTAGATTTAAATTTATAATTTATTGAGATAATAATTTTATAGATTAAAGTTTTTTCACCCTCTTTGCTAATATATTAAATTGCAAGTTTTACAATAGATAAACTTAAACTATAAGCCTCCCTTCGACATTTTTACTTCTCAAATTTCATTTTGGATTTTTCTTTAAAGAATAAATTTTTAAGATTTCAAATTTAATTTTTTGATTAAATATAGAAAAATAAATCTTTTTAAATCTAAAATAAGTTAAAATTAGTTTTAAATAAACTTAAATATATAATAAAATATTAAAAATAAACATTTTATTGCATAAATGCAATTTACATTATTAAAGCATAAAAAGTACTAGATTGCAAGAAAAATCGTTCGACGATTTTTTACATTTTTCGACATATTATTTTAACATTTACATATTCTATATCACCATCTACAAGATTTATAAAAATATTTTAAACAAAAAATAACTAGCCTTTGAAGATAAGTTATTCTTGAAACTTTTCTCCAAAGGCTTTTATTTAAATTTTATGTTACTATTGACCTTATTTATTTTTTACATTACATTTTACAGTTTATTGTTGCCAACTTAATATTGGGTAACCGTCATTTATATTATTTGTGTCTTTCTTCCATGGAAAATCTTCTTGCCCTTCGTTTAATAAATTAACAAATTCTTCACTTTTCATTTCTTCTTCTGTTTTTTTAGTGCCACGAGCATTTAATGCACTTTCACTATCACCCTCAAGTGGTTTAATAGTATTTTCTAGGTAGAAACAATTTAAAAGTTCCTCATTGTTCCCATTTCCTCCAAATGTACGAAGAGTACCCCAAAAACGTTCGTAACCCTCCTCAGCCTTCATCCTTCCTATTGTATATGAATTCTTTATCAAAACCTTATTCGTATCAGCAACAACTCCAAACACTAATCCGGATTTTGACTGACCTCCTGTTCTTGTATATATATTTCCTTTAGAGTATACATTTTTTACTGTACTATTCTCATTACAACTTCCAGCAACTAATCCAACAAGTATGTCATTATTACCTCCATTAATCAATATATCAACATCACTATAACTATTAGATATAGTTCCGTAACCTGTGGCAGCAACAATACCACCTACATCGCATAATTCTATAACGTGAACATCAACTTTTCCAGATGTATGACACTTATCAATCTTGCCTTCAGTTTCATTTCTGGCAGCTAAAACTCCGATCCACGTCCACTCATCCTCTGACGAATTAACATCTATAGCTATATTAGCATTCTCAACACCCAAGCCTTCGATAGTTCCCCAATTAAAAACAAACATTCCCGTACCTCTAAATCTAGCTAAATCTGATATTTCTTCTTTTATTTTTAAATTGTATATAGTCTTACCATCTCCATCAAAAGTTCCATGGAAACTTTTTTTAGATATTTCTTCATCTGTTAATCTTTCTTGTGTTCCAATTGGAATAAACCCACTTTTATTTAGTAGCTTCTTTAATTCTCCATCATAGCCATATTTTCCATAGTCTGTCCTATTTGCATCTACATATGATTTGGTTGATGCAAAGTCTAAGCTTAATCCTAATTTTACAGTTTTATTTTCATAAGTATTGCCACTTGTTACATTATGTGCAAAAGCTACTAAATCTTCTATACTGTTTATTGTAAGTAAATTCCCATTTGAGCCATCTACTTCTAATTCTCCCGGATTTGCATCTTTTACTTTTTCTACTACTATTCCTGTTTGTGTTTCATGTAATATATCTTCTAATTCTCCTATGCTAGATATGTCATTTTTTACTGCCTCATTTGTTTTTTCTCCTGCTTCTTTTGCTAACTGTAATATTCCATTATCTCCAAACACAACCGTTATACTTACTGATGCCAAAATCAAAAGCACTACAATCGTTACTACTAAGGCTATTAGTGTTATTCCTGAAATTGAACTTACACTTTTACCTTGTCTAACTTTTGCAGTGCATATAAATAACGGTCTATTTTTGCTATATAAACCTTCCCTTTCTTCTATTTTTACTAAATTACGGCTCTCTCTCTCTCTCTCTCTCTAGAGCCACAAGCGTTTTTACTTTTCATCTGTTTTCCTCCTCTTTTTTGACTTTAGATATTAGTATTTTCTAATAATTTTATACTATAACTAAATTTAATTGTCAATAAAAATTCTCAAAAATATACAAGCATTTTCTTTTACTTCAATGTAATACTACATAAAATTATACAAATTAACTTAATAATTTTTTAGCAACTTCATTTATTGTTTTACCATCGGCACTTGCACCTAGTTCTTCTTTTGCCTTTTTCATAACCATTCCCATGTCTTTCATAGTGCTTGCACCTAAGCTTGCTATAATTGCTTTTACTTTTTCTTCAACTTCTTCTGGTGATAATTGCTCTGGCAAATATTCTTCTAGAATGGCAATTTCATCTTTTATTTGACCTAATAAATCTTCCCTTCCACTTTTTTCATAGTCTGGTATAGAGTCTTTTCTTTTTTTAGCCTCTTTTGCAATTATATCTATAATTTGATCATCTGTAACTTCTATTTGTTTATCTTTTTCAACTTGTAAAATTGCTGCTCTTACCATTTGTATTACATTTTTTCTTAAATTGTTTTTGTCCTTCATTGAATTTTTTAAATCTTCTAATAATTTTTCTTTTAACATATGGCTTTCCTCCTTTAAAAAATATTAAAACAAAAAGGATTAAAAATTATTTTTACATAACTTTTAACCCCTCCAATTTCTTAGAATTTTCTCTTTCTAGCTGCCTCTGATTTTTTCTTTCTTCTTACGCTTGGTTTTTCATAATGTTCTCTTTTTCTAACTTCTTGTAGTACGCCATTTCTAGCACATTGTCTTTTAAATCTTTTTAAGGCATCTTCTATATTTCCATTATTAACTTTAACTTCTGACATTTTTTGTTCCCCTCCCTTCAGTAGTTACACTCTAACGTGTGGGATTTTCTAAATATATGTATTTTTAATACATAAAGTATTATACTCGATATTAATGTAGTTTGTCAATATTTAATGTAAATTTTTCCAAATGTGCTTTTTCTTTTTTACTTAAAACAAAACCCCCGTCCCACTGTCTTATTTATCAAATTCAAATAAATCTCCTAATGGTTTTGCTTCATTTACGCGTTTGATTGCTTCTGCAAATAATGGTGCTATTGATACAACTTTTATCTTTTCTATTTGTTTTTCTTTAGGAAGTGGTACCGTGTTTGTAATTACTAATTCTTTTATTGGAGAATTTTTTATTCTTTCAATAGCTGGGCCACATAGTATTCCATGTGTGCATCCTGCATAAATTTCTTTTACTCCGTGTTCTTCTAGTATTTTTGCTGCCTCTACCATGGTTCCTGCTGTGCTTACCTCATCATCAAAAATAAGGGCGGTTTTTCCTTTTACATCTCCTATAATGTTTGCTGCTTTTGCGTTATCATCATTTCCAGTTCTTCTTTTGTCTATTAATGCCATTGGGCAATTAAAATATGTAGAGTATTTATATGCCTTTTTTGAGCTTCCTGCATCTGTTGCAACTACTACTTTGTCTTTAATTTGTTTATCATCAAAGTATGCTTGCAAAATGTGTTGTCCTGTTAACCTATCACATGGTATGTTAAAATATGCTTGAATTGCTGGGTTGTGCAAATCACAGGTTATTACTCTACTTGCTCCGTGCTGCTTCTAAAAGTTCTGCAAGTAGTCTTGCTGTTACTGGTACACGTGGTTGGTCTTTTTTGTCTGACCTTGAATAGATAAAGTATGGAAATACAATGTTTATTCTTCTAGCAGATGCTCTTTTAGCTGCATCTATCATTATTAATAGTTCCATAATTCTTTCATTTACTGGTGGTTCTGTTGTCTGCACTATGTAAATGTCTTGCTCTCTTACAGTTTCTTTAAACTGTACAAAATTGTTATCATTTGCAAACTTATAGCTTTCTACCTTTCCCATTGGCAAATCTAAAGTTTCACAAATTTCTTTTGTAAAATTCTCAGCTGTAGGACATGCAAAAATTTTAATACTATTCATTTTTTCCCCCTTTAATTTTTATTTTTATTTGATATTTCTACTATTTCATTTGTATTTAAACTTTTTTGTACATCTATTACTCTCTGATTTGATGAACCGCTATATTTTAGTCTTGGATCTTTTTGTGCTTCAACAAATTGACCATCTACTAAAACATCTATATAGTTTAACACATCTTTGCCTTTTAAATCTCTATCAAATAAAAAGCCTGTCCATACCCAAATATTTTTATTCGGATATCTTTCTTTGAAGGCTCTTGCAAGTTTAGTTGTTCCATCTATATTGGTTGGATGCATTGGTTCTCCACCAAGTATTGATAATCCCTTAATATTATCATCATTTGCTAAATCTAATACTTCATTTATTGTTTCACCTGTAAATTCTTTTCCCCCATTAAAGTCATGAGTTTCAGGATTAAAGCAACCTTTACAGTTAAATGTACATCCTTGCATAAAAATTGAAACTCTTACTCCTGGTCCATTTGAAATATCCATTTTTCTTATTTTATTGTATCTCATTTTCGTTTTCCCCTCTTTTTATATTTATAAACTTTTAAAATGCAAATATAATGTTAAGGCTTTAAGCTTAATTATATTTGCATTTTATTTTATCTTTTTTATATTACTTTAATTTTTCTCTGGTATCTATTAGATTTCTTATTTATACTTTTGTTTATAAAGAAATCATTTGTTATTTTTCTAATGTGCTTTAAACTGCTTGTTTAGTCTCTTGCACATCTGGAACTTCAGCATCTTTGTTATCAACATGTAATACTCTTTCCTTAATCTCTTGTGTTCTTCCTTTGTTCCAGAATTGACTTCCTATGTATCCACATGTTCTTCTTGCTACATTTAATGTGTCATGATCTCTGTTTCCACAGTTTGGGCAATACCATTCTAGATTTTCATCAATTAGTATCTCTCCATCAAATCCACATTTTTGGCAATAATCTGATTTTGTATTTAATTCTGCATACATGATATTGTCATAAATGAACTTAATAATTTGTATTACTGCTTCTAAGTTGTTTTGTAAGTTAGGTGTTTCTACATATGATATAGCTCCACCTGGGCTTAATCTTTGGAATTCACTTTCTATTTTTAATTTAGAAAATGCGTCTATTTCTTCGAATACAGGGATGTGGTAAGAGTTTGTAATATAGTTTCTATCTGTAATTCCCTCTATTACTCCGAATCTCTTCTTTAAGCATTTTGCAAATTTGTATGTTGTAGATTCGATTGGTGTTCCATAAACACTGTAATCAATTTTTTCTGCTTCTTTCCATTCTTTGCATTTGTCATTTAATTTTTGCATTACTTTTAATGCAAAATCTTTTCCTTCTCCATTATCTGTATGGCTATTTCCTGTCATATATTTTACACATTCATATAATCCTGCATATCCAAGTGAAATTGTCGAATATCCATTATGTAATAGTTCATGAATGCTTGCACCTTTTGGTAATCTAGCAAGTGCTCCATGTTGCCATAGTATTGGGGCAACATCACTTGTTACTTTGCTTAGTCTTTCATGTCTTGCTTGTAATGCTCTATGGCATAACTCTAATCTTTCTTCATAAATCTTCCAGAATTTATCCATGTCTTGTTTTGAAGATAATGCAACATCTACTAAGTTGATTGTTACAACACCTTGATTAAATCTTCCATAGTATTTTGGTTTATTTGTTTCTGGGTCAACATATGGTGTTAGGAATGAACGGCATCCCATACATGGGTAGCAATTTCCATTTCCGTTTTTATCTATCTTGAATTCTAACATTTTCTTTTCAGAAATGTAGTCTGGTACTAATCTTTTTGCAGTACATTTTGCTGCAAGCTCTGTTAAGTACCAATATTTGCTGTCTTCTGTTATGTTATCTAGTTCTAGTACATATAGTAGTTTTGGGAAGGCTGGTGTAATATATACACCTTTTTCATTTTTGAAGCCTTCTATTCTTTGTTTTAAGAATTCTTCAATTATCATTGCTAACTCTTCTTTGTATTCTTCTGTTTCACCTAAGTACATACAAACTGATAGGAATGGAGCTTGTCCATTTGTGTTTGTCATAGAATTTACTTGGTAATTGAAAGTTTGTACACCATCAGATACTTCTTTTTTAGTATCTTGTTTTGCATATTCTATACATTGAAGTTCTGATAAACCTCTATCTTTGTATTTTTTATAATATCTTTCATAACTGCTTCTTACAAATGGTGCTACGTGAGTAAGTGATACTGTAGCTCCACCATAAGTAGACGAAGTAACACCTAAGATTATTTGTGTTGCTATTGTCATAGCTGTTAAAAATCTATGTGGCTTTTCTATCATTACACCATTCATGATTGTTCCATTTTGTAGCATATCATCTAGGTTGATAAGCTCGCAGTTTGTTAGGGCATTTTGTGCAAAATAGTCTGCATCATGGAAGTGAATAATTCCTTCATCATGTGCTTCTACAATATCTTTATCTAATAAGAATCTTCTTGTAATATCTGTACTTGTAATTCCTGCTAAATAATCTCTTTGAGTTGTAACAACTTTAGCATTTTTATTAGAATTTTCATTATTCCAATATTCACTTTCTCCATCAATCAATTCTTTGATAGATTGATCTGTTGTATTAGCTTTTCTAACTAATGCTCTTGTATAACGATAAGTGATATATTTTTTAGCTAATGCATATCTATCTATTTCCATTAATTTTTCTTCTATAATATCTTGAATATCTTCTACTAAAATTCTCTTTTTATCTAGACCTAATATATAATCAATAATATCGTCAATCTCTTCTTTTGTTGCTCTTTCTTTTGGTCTTACTTCTGCATTTGCTTTTCCAATAGCTGCAGATATTTTTGTTCTGTCAAAATCTACTTTTCTTCCATCCCTCTTTATTACTTCCATATTTTTGTACCCCCTATTTGCATGTAATTTTATAATCTATTTTTTAGATTACTTACATTATCATTTTCATTTGAAATTACTTAAATGGCTTTTGATTTGCCACATCGCAATTGTTTTATGATATAATCTTAATCTAAGATTTTAATATTGTCAAGCATCTACTTTTTATGTATCTATCGCCAGTTTTAGTTGATATTAAGCTAGTTTTAAGTTGTTGGCAAAAAGTTTATGTGTTGCTTTTCAGTCAATTTTTGATGGCTTTTTTACCTGTTTTATGACTTTCATTTTTGTGTAAAAGAAATATTACAATTTTGTTACATTTTTGTTAAAAATACGTTAATTTAAGTGTTTTCTCCTGTTTTTTGTTCGCCCTTTGTTCTTATTTTTGTTGATAATACTAGAAAAAGTCAAATATTTTTTAAAGAAAATGACATAAATAATTTTTGCTTTAAAATTTAGTGTTTTTCAAAAAATGATTTTTTTGATTTTTTCATTTTTAAGGTAAAATTTTTATTGCTCTTTTTTCGTTTTTATTCTATTTTCAATACTTTTATGTATTTTGTCATTTCATTTTTTGTGTTAATTTTTGAGTTTTTGAAAAAATGATTATTTTAAATTTTCTATTTTTTAATGTCGTTTTTTCAAAAAAATAATTTTATTTTTCTTTTATTTTTTGTCGTTGTCATTTTGGTTTGGTTCTTCTTCGTGTTTTTAGTTATATGTCTTCTTTAAAAATTTAAATTCTTTATACTTTACTATCTTTATATAACTTTATTTTTGTATAGACTTTAAAGTTTTATTTCTGTATATATTTATTTCGTACAAATCTTAACATTTTGCTTTTTCCTGACAAGTATGTTATAATATGTTTATTACATCAAAGGAGGTACAACCTATGTTTAAAATTTTGGAGGTCAAAGAATATGACCTTTCAAAAATGTCTTTGGAGGAACTTGAGGATCTTCGGGATGAAAAAGTAAGAGAATTATCTCGAATCAAGCACCAGATTGCAACTATCCTGCAGTCTCGCAGGCTTGCACCTGAAAAGGTCGATTCTTCGAAGTAAATTAAAAGAGCCCCTACTTTATTTAAAAGTAGGGTTTTTTTTGTCAAATGTGTTGTATGGAAATTTAAAGACAATTTTGCATAAGTAAATGTAATTTGCATGATTATTACTAGATAGTTGTTATTTTATGTTAATCTATTGTAAAATAACAAATATTATGATAAAATACCTACATACATACATTTTGCAAGTATTAGGCTTTAAGTTGCAAAGGTATATTAAGAATTTTTACATTATAAAGGAGGACATTTATATGCCAAGCAAAACTGTACAAAAAATTTATGAGGAAATTCGGTCAATCACAGATGAGCTCAAAAGGTTAAATACTTCTGAAGAGTTTCTCGAAGTTGCCAAAAGTGGCAATGCAGATGAACTTAATGAACTTTTTGATTCTTTTAAGCAAAAAAATCCTGAGCTTATTTCTCGTATTTTAGAATTAGGTGATGATCTTGCTTCCGACATTTACTGGAAAATATTCATAAGTGGTAATGAAGAACCTGACGAAGTAGAAGATTTAATTACATACAATCCAAGGGAAATTGACCCTGTTGATTTATGTATTTTATCTTCGATACTTTGTGAGTTAGAAGGTATTTGTATTTTAGGTTCTCTGTTTGAAGATTATGAATGCATTCTAATTTCTAAGTATCTTACTGAAGCTGGTAAACCTGAGCTTGCTTCTTATGTTCAAAGGTTTAGATTGGTAGGAATGTATTCACTTGTGGCTGTCTACCGGTTTAACAATTGGTCAGACAGAGAAATAGCAATGTATTTCTTTAATGAAGTGAAGGAACTATCTGAGGAAATTGGCAAGCTTAATTTACCCATAAGGTACTTACAAATTGCAAGTAATCTTGCTAATGAGTTGAAGCTTCCAGAAAATGAAGGTAAATTTAATGAAATTAATGAAAAGATTACAAATGAGTTAAGAGAAGATTTTGAAAATTTCATGAGCGAAAATGCCCCTAGGCTCAAGAAAAGAATGATAAATTTCTATATGGATTATCATTACTTAGATTCTCCTAAGGTGTTTTCTTCAATTGGAATACCTTCTCACTTCGGTACTGGTTTCCTTAACTACAATCCTAATCGCATAAACCCGCTAAATTTGCTCTTTCTTTTCATTTTTAGTAATGGGATTATTGGAATTATTACTATGTTTGTAGATGTGAGGGATTTTGAGGCACACCTACTTTCTTATTTATTAATGCATCATAAATCTCCATCAACAGAGCAATTGATAGCATGTTTAAAAAATAGTTATTTTCCAATTTCGTTTGGGACTTTATTAATGTTATACGCTAAGGATTAATCTAAATTAGTGATTATCGAGTTATTCTTAAAATGCCTAATACGAAAATGTGCAGACACAATATCTGCACATTTTTTATATTACGAATATCCTCGTTTTTCTTATATTTTCTTTGATATTTTCAATTATTTTATATTTTGAATTGCTTTTTCTGCAAAGCTATTATTTATTACTTTGTCATAGTCTGCTTCTTTTTCTAATTCTCCCGCTTCCTTCATAACTGTTTGAAGTAAGTTAAAAGATTCTTGTTTTAATACAGGTGTATCGCTCCAAGCATCAATATCCATATAGCTTTGTATAGATGCTGTAAGCATATCTAAATCTGTATCTGGGAAGAAGCTTGCAATTGTTTCTGCTATTTCACTTGCAGTATGGCTTTTTACCCATTTTTGTCCTTTATAGATTGCATTTGTAAATCCTTGTATTATGTCTGGATTTTCTTCAATATAGTTTTTGTTTGCAAAATATGCAGTATAAGGTATTTCGCCTGCTGCTTCACCTACAGATGCTACTATATAGCCTGCGCCTGCTTTTGCTGTCATAGATGCTGTTGGTTCAAATAGAGTTACATATTCTGCATTACCACCAGCGAATGCGCCTGCCATTAAGTCGAAGCTAATGCTGTCATCTAATACTAAGTCTTTTTGTGGGTCAAGACCATTTTGTTTTAATACATACTCAAATGTCATGTATGGAACTCCACCTTTTCTACCTGGTATTACAGTTTTTCCTTTTAAGTCTTGCCAACTAAAATTATCTGTTTTGTCTCTACTTACTAAGAATGAGCCATCTCTTTGTGTCATTTGTGCAAAGACTTGAGCGTAATTTGCTCTGCCCTCATTATACACATAAATAGATGCTTCTGGTCCTGCAAAGCCAATATCACTTTGACCAGATATTACAGCTGTCATTACCTTATCTGCACCTTGACCTGTTGTTAATTCTATGTTTAGACCTTCTTCTGCAAAGAAACCTTTGCTAATTGCCACATATTGTGGTGCATAAAAAACAGAACGAGTTACTTCATTTACTTGTATTGTTTTTAATGCTTGAGGCTCATCTTTTTGCTTATTTAATAGTATATAAGTGGTAATTCCTACTGCCACTACAACTATTGCTAATATAACGATTAAATACTTTTTCAATGTTATTCCTCCTAAAATTATTTAAAGATTTTAATGTGTTTTTAATGTATAATCATGTCAAAGGAGATTTTGCAATTTTTAAGTATTTTGACATGTTATATTTTCTTTTTTCCAACTGTTAAGATACTTATCTTTCTCCCTTAACAGCGTTTTTATCTAATTGCTTACTCTATTGTTATTTAACTTCTTTATTATTTCGCTTTTATTTATAATAGTTTACTTTGCTCTTGAAATCTTTTTCATAACAATTTTCTCTAATAGTACAATGGCTTCATATATTACAGCTGCTACAATGGCTAGAATAATAACCCCTGTCATAACGAGGTCTAGTTGGAATACCTGACCACCATATACAATTAAATATCCGAAGCCCTGCTTTTGATACTAAAAATTCACCTGTAATAACACCTACTAGAGATAAACCGATATTAACTTTTAGAGAGTTAAAAAAGGTTGATATATTAGCAGGAATTACTATTTTGGTTAATATTTGAAATCTACTAGCATTAAATGTTTGTGCCATTTTTATTAGCTCTTTATCCGTATTTAAGAAACCATTTAAAATTTCTAGAATGGTTACTATAAGTGAGATTGCGAGTCCCATTGTAATAATAGCTCCCATTCCTGCTCCTACCCATATTATTATTACAGGTCCTAAAGCTACTTTTGGAAGGCTATTTAGTACAACTAAAAATGGCTCTGATACTTTCGCTAAAAATTTTGACCACCATAGTAGAATTGCAATGAATACTCCTAATACTACTCCTGATACAAACCCTATTAGTGTTTCTGTTAGAGTTACACCAAGGTGCATTAAAAGTCCATTAGATGATAAATTTAAAAAGGTATTTAAAATTCTTGATGGTTTGCTTGTAATAAAATCATCTATTATTCCTTTGTTTGCAAGTATTTCCCATCCTATTATGAATATAATTAGAATCGAAAGTCTTGTTAAAATAATAGCTATCTTATTTTTTCTTATTTTTCTTAAGTATTTTCTTCTATCATCCGATATATTTTTCTCATACATGTATATCCAGCTCCTTCCAAATGGTGTCAAAATATTTACTAAATTTAGGACTTTCTCTGCAATTTAGAGGATCTCTATTTTCCATTTCAAATTCAATTTTGTGTATATTCTTTATAGTTGCTGGTCTTTTGGTAAGAACTATTATCCTGTCTGACATACTTATTGCTTCTGATATATCATGCGTTACAATTAACGCCGTGATATTTTCTTCTTTTAATATATGAAATATGTCATTTGTAACCATAATTCTTGTTTGATAATCCAATGCTGAAAAAGCTTCATCTAATAGTAAAATTTTTGGGTTGATAGCAAGTGTTCTAATCAAAGCAGCCCTTTGCCTCATTCCTCCGGAAAGTTGATTTGGATATTTGTCTTTAAATTCATACAGTCCATATTTTTTCAATAATTCTATAACATACTCTTCACTTTCTTTTGTTTTTTTGCGTCTGATTTCCAAGCCGAACATCACATTGTCATAGATGCTTCTCCATTCTAAAAGGCTATCTTTTTGTAGCATATATCCTAGTCCGCCTGTTATTGTTATTTCACCTTCTGTTTTTGGTTCTAAGCCTGCAATTATTGAAAGTAATGTAGATTTTCCACATCCACTTGGTCCAATAATGCTGACAAACTCTCCTTCGTTTACATCAAAGCTAATATTTGTTAGTGCTTCTATCTCCCCATTTTTTGCTTGGTACTTTTTGCTTACATTTTTTAGTTCTAATACTTTTTTCATAAGTACCTCCTAACTTAAATTTATCATAATATAGTTTATGAAAGTGTACATAATTGTGTGTCAATAAGTTATCTAATTCTAAGCATTTGGCTAATTTTAAGCATTTTACTTAGTTGTTGTATTTTATTTTTAGTACTTACCTGATTCTAAGCATTTGACCAGGATAGATTAGATTTGGATTTTTAATGCTTTTATTTAGTTTAACTATACTTGCTACTGTAGTATTAAACATTTGAGCTATTTCTGAAAGTGTATCTCCTGGTAATACTTCATAAATTTTGTGTCCACAATCATATCTACAATGCATTGGTATAATAAGCTTTTGACCTGTATAAATTAAGTTTACATTAGAAATATTATTGTCTTTTGCTATTTTTTGTACTGTTGTATCAAATCTTTGAGCTATTTCTGAAAGCGTATCTCCTCTTTTTACTGTATATACTTCTGTATCAATTGGAAGACTACTATTATTTACTGGTACTATTAGCTTATTACCTGTATAAATCAAGTTTGGATTTTTAATATTATTTAGTTCTACAAGTTTTGCTACTGTTGTATTATATTTAACTGCAAGAGCTGATAAAGTATCTCCTCTCTTTATTGTAATTGTAGTAGTTTTTTGTGGTGTATCTGGATTATCTGGCTTACTTGGTTTATCTGGTTTGCTTGGCATATCCGGATCATCTGGCATAGGTTCAGTTGGTTTTGGAATTTCTGAAGTATTAGAAAGCAATATTCCTTTTGTAAATTGGTTCCTATCTACATAATTGGAAATCCCGCTTACATCACCCATATCTGTATATTGCCATCCTACCCATGTTTGCCAGTTTCCATTGTTCTCTGGAACTCGTACACCATACTGTGCAACCCATAATGGATATTTAGTAATTTCACCTGTCCATGTGTTATTTGCCGTAGAAGCATTGCTATATAAAACCATTTCTAAACCTGTTAATTCTTCTACTTTTCGCATGAAGGTTAAACCTATTTTATTTATTTCTGTTTTGCTTAAAGAGCCAAAACTCTCAAAATCCATTGCAAGCCTGCAATCTGGAACTTTGTTTGCTATTACAGAAACAAAGAAAATTGCTTCTCTTACTGCCTGGGTTTCTGTTCTTGCTGTTACATAATGATAAAATCCTACTTTTAATCCATTTGCTTTTGCTTCTTTATAATTTCTTTCAAACTTGCTATCTATATAATTAGGTCCTTCACTCGTTTTCATATATACAATGTCTATTCCTGCTTTTTTCACTTTTGCATAGTCAATGTTGCCTTGATATCCACTAACATCAATGCCTTGATAAATTACATCATCAGATGGTCCAAATGCAAAAATTATAGTTGGCATAACATAAGAAAACATTAGAAATAAAATTAAAAATACACTTAATTTCTTTATTCCATTTTTGAACATGTTAAAAAAACTCCTTTCTTTTTAGTTTACTATATTTTATGAAAAGAGTTTTTTTATGTTATTATTTTGGTTTTAGTTTTATTTTAGAATATTTTAAAACTTTATTTACTGTAATTATAGTTTATTTTTATTCGAGTTTGTTTTAATAAGACTTTTATAGTGGCACTACATTATTTGCTTAATATGATTTACACAAAATCCTTCTTTGCTTTTATATACTTCTACAACATCAAACCTAACATAACTATTTTCTAAATGATGCAAGTACAAATAATATTTACTAGAATTCCAAATATGTTTTTGTTTATATTCTGTTACAGCTTCTATGGGCCTTCCATAATTAAAGTTTTGCCTTGTTTTTACTTCAATAAATATAAATTCTTCTTTATCTTTTGCAATAATATCTATTTCGCCCTGCTTGCATTTAAAATTCCTATCAATTATTTTGTAACCTAGTTTGCTTAGGTATTCTGCCACAAAATCTTCTCCCTGCTTTCCAGTTTCGTGCCTTTCATACATTGTTTTTACCTCTACCTTTATAAATGTTAGTTTTTCCTATTTCACTTACCCATCATATGTTGTTCTTTCTCGTTACTTTTTTGTATTTTATTCTTTCTATCTTATCTAGCTATCATACTTCATTCTTTACGTTATTTTTACAAATCTGTTTCCTGCTACATGTTTAATTAAGCATTCTAATTCTAACATACATAGAGCTTCTTCTATTTCTGCTAAAGGCTTATGGGTAAGCTTTGATAATTCATCTGCTGAAATTGGAAGCATTCCAATTAATTCATAAATGTCTTCATATTCTTTTGCTGTTTTAATAGCTTCCTCCTCACCTATATTGTAGAAATCTAAAATATCTTTTGGGCAAGTAACCAAATTTGCTCCATTTTTAATGAAATAATTGCCACTATATCCTGTTGGCTCATCTAATTTATTTGGTATGCAAAAGACCTGTTTTCCTTGCTTTATAGCATATCTTGCAGTTATAGTGCTTCCGCTTCTATACCTTGCCTCTACAAGCAAAACACCCATTGCTAGCCCGCTAATAATTCTATTTCTTTTAGGAAAGTTTTGCTTATATGCTGGCGTGTCTGGAGAATATTCTGTTACAATGCAACCTCCATTTTCAATAATTTGTTTATATAAATATGTATTTTCCTTTGGAAATATATTGTTAAATCCGCCTCCCAAAACTGCAATAGTTCTCCCCTTTTCCTTCATTGAATAAATGTGTGCTACAGTATCAATTCCAACTGCCATACCACTTACAATTGTTATCCCTTCTTTCGCTATTCTTTTTGCAAATATGCTTGCATATTTTTTCCCATAGTCAGTTAAATTTCTTGTTCCTACAATCGCAATAGAATCATGCAAAAGTAAATCACAATTTCCTTCAACATAAAGCTGTTTTGGTGCATCTGGCACATCAAGTAATTTTAAAGGGTATCTTTTATCATTTTGATTTATAATTTCTATTTTTATCAGTCCTCTCTGATTTTTATAATTTAAATTTTATATTCTTTACGTTTTTTATAATTCAAAAATTTTATATTCTTTATGTTTTTTATAATTATAAATAATTTTAAACTTTTATTTAAAGATTCTTAATATTTTTAAAATGTATGTTACTAAGTTCAGTAATTATTAAATATTATTATAGATTTAATTTTTCCAATATTTTTTGTCTAAACTTCTATATTGTATGGCTTCTGCTATATGAACCTTTTTTATTTGTTCACTTCCTTCTAAGTCTGCAATTGTTCGTGCTACCTTTAAAATTCTACCGTAAGCTCTGGCACTAAGCCCCAATTTATTAAAAGCTTTCTCTAATAAAGCTTTACTATCTTCCTCCAATTTGCAATATTTTGAAATTAGTTTAGGAGTTAAGCTTGAATTTGCATATATATTTTCTTTTTTGTAGCGCTCTATCTGTATTTGTTTTGCTCTGTTTACACGTTCTTTTATTTGACTAGAAGTTTCTAGTAGTTCTTCATTACCTAATTTTTCATATTTCACTAGACTTACCTCTATTTGAATATCTATTCTATCTAAAAGTGGACCACTTATTTTTCCCATATATTTAGAAATTGCTTGTGGTGTGCAAGTACATTCTTTATCACTCGAACCATAGTAACCACAAGGACATGGATTCATTGATGCTACAAACATAAAATCACAAGGATATGTAAGGCTTGAATTAAGCCTACTAATGGTTACAGATTTGTCCTCTAATGGACCTCTTAATACTTCTAATGTGTGCTGATTAAATTCTGGAAGTTCGTCTAAGAATAACACACCATAGTGTGCTAGGCTAATTTCACCTGGTTTTGGAATAATTCCACCTCCAACTAATGAGGTGGCTGAAATTGTATGATGTGGAGAACGAAAAGGTCTTGTTGTAATTATTGGTGTATCTGGCTTTAATGTACCTGAAATACTGTGAATTTTAGTTATCTCTAAAGCTTCTTCAAAGCTTAAATCCGGCAAAATTGAAGGAATTCTTCTAGCAAGCATTGTTTTTCCGTGAGCCGTGGGCTTCCTATTAATAAACAATTATGGCTACCAGCTGCTGCAACCTCTATTGCTCTTTTTACACTCTCTTGACCTTTCACTTCTGAAAAATCTAACAAATAATTATTGCCTTCTCGTAAGCATTGTTCCCAGTCAGTAGTAGTATTTTTTATTTTTACATCTCCATTTAAGTAATGCACCACTTCTTCTAAATCATATGCACCTAAAATTTCTATTCCTTTTATAATTGAAGCTTCCTTCGCATTTGCATTAGGTAAAATCACCTTTTTAATTCCAAGCTTTTTCGCCTCTATACATATTGGAAGTGCACCATTTATCGGATTTAAATTTCCATTTAGAGATAGTTCACCTATAAGTATAGTATCTCCTAAATCCTTTCCGTAGATTACATCCAAACTTTTTAAAATGCCAACTGCCATCGGCAAATCATAAATTGAGCCCTCCTTTTTAACATTTGCTGGTGCTAAATTTACTACTATTTTTCTGCTTAAAAGTTCATAACCCGAATTTTTAATTGCGGTTCTAACTCTTTCTTTTGCTTCTTTAATGCTTGTATCAGGTAAACCCACAATATCCCATGATGGCATACCACTAGATACATCAACTTGTACGTCGATTAAAAAGCCTTCTAATCCATGTAAGGCTATACTTTTTGTAATTGATAACATTTTTTATTTTGTATGATATACTTAAAATAATTTAAATTATCATACACTCCTTTCTGCAATTTTTTAATTAATTTTGGGAATTTTTTTAGAATTGTTAATTGGTTTTTAGATTAGTTATTTAAAATTGATTTTAAATTATTTGTTTTACTTAATTTTTTTCGACTTGATTTTAAATTTTTCAACTTAACTTTAAATTTTTTTGACTTAATTTTAAATTTGCTAATTAATCTTTAGATTTTTGAATAAAAAAATTGAATATTGAAAATAACTGATATAAATATATAACATCTTACTACATTTTGCAAGTGTTTTTCCTATTTTTGGAAAATTTTTATAATTTTTTCTTAATATTTTTAAAACTTTTTAAATTTTTTTGCATTAAAGACATGTTTCTACAACATTCGACATTTTAAAGTGCTATAATTATGTTAAGTTGAGAATAATCATATTCCTCCGGAATTACTCTTCTATGGTAATTCCTAATATAATTTAATTTTTGTTATATGGTTTTTGAAATTTTTATTTGTTTCTGTTATGTTCTAAAAAAATAAGATTATTCTCAACTATATTTATTATTAGTTAACATATAATTCTTCGCTGATTTTTTCTAAAAAATAGCAATGAATATATTTATTTTTCTATCATTGCTATTTTTTAACTTTTTATTTATAATTCTTCTTTCTTTATTCCTTGGTGATTTTCTTCCAATAACTTTAGTTTTCCACCACATTTTCCGCATCTATATCTTTTAAGTAATTTTGTATTTAATCTCTTCCTGTATATCACTTGTCTACAACCTTCACAAATAATTTTATATGAATATTTTTCATTTTCTATATATGTAAGATTGCTTTTTTCGTAATCTTCTTTTTTATTTCCTCTTGCTTTAATATTATAGCCTAATTTTTCATTTATGTAATTTGCATACTTTTTAAATTCCTCACCATGGTTATTGCAAAATGGAATACAATGAATTAGCTCATGGATAATTGTATTTTTAATAATTTCATCATTTAAGTCTAATACCCATTTACTAATTTCAATATGATGAGTTTTAAATTTTTCATATCGTATGCTATTTCGTCTTCCAAGTTTTTCCACAACTTTATATTGTTTATCTGGATTTCCTTGTTTACAACAACCATATCTTTTAGTAGATCTAGTAGAAATTTTTATGTCTATATCTCCCACTATATCTTTATTTTTCATATCTATTCCTATGCTTGCTAGTTCTTGTAGGACTTGAGTATATAAATTGTTTAGTTTTTGTGTAAAAATTTCTTTTTCTATATTTTTCATGTTTTTTATTTCCTTCACCTATTTTATTACTCAAATTATACTATGTTTATTTTTAATTATCAAATTTTTGATATGATAATAAAAATAAGACGTATGTCTACGTCTTTGATTTATAATTATAAAATTTTAATAACTTATTTATTATTTTTTTCTGCTATTTTTTTAAATAAATTTTGTTTCAAGCAATACATAAATGGACCAGATGCTATCCATAATCCATATATTATTCAATATAAAGCTCCCATATTAAGTTTTATACCTATGTAAATAAATTAAATTTTTAAATATCCTACAACTATTTATACATTCAAAGAACTCGCTAGGAGAGTTCCTGCTATTATAATAAAAGAAATTTGGTCAAGAAATCTATATCAATTACCTAGCATGTTGATTGCAACTAAAAAGAGCCTATTTACAATAATCTCTTTCAACTAATCTGTTTCTTTTAAATTTTTCATTGATTATTTGCATAAATCATAGTATAATAGGTTTGTCTTCTGTATATCTTCCTTTTTTATTCTTCGGAAAGGAGGTACATATGAAAAACTTATTTCTTATCATCGCATTAGTTATTGTATACTTGATTCTCAAGTTGTTTAATTAATGCAAAAGACTAGAGTTCGCACCTCTAGTCTTTTTTTGTCTTCTTCTTATTTCTTATCATCTTTCTTTAAAGAAAGGAGGTAATAATTATGGATGAAAAAATGTTTTAATACGATACTTTATATATATTAACTATTTCATCTCTTATTACCTGCGTATCTTCATACGCATTAATATTATACTAGAGTTATTTATAAAAATCAACACTTTTTGCTCATTTTTATACTTTTTTGTCGACTTTTTTCGTTTTTTTATGACTTTTTATCCGTTTTTATGTATATTTTATATGCACTTTATACAACTTCTAATGTTATTATACCATTTTTATGTTAATTTTGCAAATAAAAAAGGACATCAATTTCTTCTATATTTTATCTATTTACTATATTATTATATTGCTACATTTTTTTAATTGCTCTCTTAATGTATCATCACATGCATATATGTATAATCCATCAACAGCACGAGTCATTAAAACTCTAACTTCATGTTTAAGTAATTCTTCTCCAAATTTTCGTGAAGTTCCATCAGATAGCGTTCTATTTCTAGTTGCTTTTTTATTATGACTTTCTTTTGGATCAAAAACGATATGACCATCTTTATATTTTACAGATGGTCCAAGAATTACTCCAGCATAATTTAAATCAAATCCTTGGATTGTATATGTTGAACCAACTTCATCTATAGTTTGAGGTTGCTCTGCCCATGCTTGATTTTTTATTTCTCTTTTTGCTTCTATACTTAAGTCTTTTTCTAATTCTCTATTCCATGGTTTATGCCATTTTCCAATTTTAACTTCCCAATATTTATCAGGACAACTTCTATGATTATTTTTGATATATTTCCAATCATAAGTTGCAATAATTCTTGATAATTTTGTTTCCTTTTTTGATACTTTCTTTTTTATTTCTGTTTCTAATTCTTTAGGAGTATTACAAATTTTTATTTCATAATGTCCTAATTTTTTTGGAATATTTTTTATTATTCCATCTTTAGTAAATGAGTTTAGCCAATTTATAACTTCTTTACTAGCATTTATTCTAAGTTGGTTTTCAAGTTTAATATAATTATCATTTTTTATAGCATTATTTCTATACTCTTGCAATTTTTCATATTCCCAATATTGTTCAGTTGTTAAAATTTGATCTTCATCAAACATTACAACCACTACTTTGGCTCTATCTATAATATCTTGTAATTGATTTTTTCCTTGATATGATTGTTGTCCTTGTGTTAATAGCAAATGAGCTTCATCTACAAAAACGATATCTACTGGATCATCTGTAGAATGGCTATTTATAAATTGAGTAGGCTTATATATTACTTGTCCATATTGGTCAATAATTCCTAATTTATCAAAGATTTGTTTATATACTGTAATCTGTTCATCATGATTTACTAATAAATAACAGTTTGAAGTTAAATATTCTAAGTCATCGGAATTATTACTTTTAGCTTCTTCATATTTACAAAACAATTCATAGAATGTATTACTGTTTAATACTGTCTTTCCAGTACCTGCTTCACCTTCTACAAAAATAAGTTGACCTCTTTTATTATTTTTTAAAGCATTTTTTATTTTTTCTAATATTTTTTCTTTTGCTTCTTGTTGTTCTGTTTTAAGCTTATGTAATGGTGATGCTTTAAAAATAGCAGATTGTTTAAGAGTATTTAGTGAAGGAAATAATTCTTCATTATCATTTTCAAGGTTTTTCCATATTTTTGTAAAAATTTCTTCTAGTTCTTCTATTGGATAATAATGCTTTTGTGGATTACCTCTTCCATTGTGAACTTTTCTTATTTTTTCAACACTCGTTAAATAGTGCATTAGCCTATTTTCTATATCTAATGTCATTGATTTATTGAAATGTTCATGTCCTATTATATATAAATCAGCATCTTTATTTGATAAATTATGTTGCCATCCATTAGGGTTTGACATATTACTATAATGTTGCTTCGTTCTTCCAAAAATATTGTTAGATTCTCCAACATATACTTCATATTTATTTCTATCTTTCCAACTATGAATATATACTATAGGAAAGTTCATTATAATATCTTTAAGCTTTCTATTATCTAATTTTGAGATTTTTTCTTCAAAGTCTTTTAATTCATCTATATTATCTTTAATTCTTCTAATAATTGGTTTTGATACTCCCATAACTTATAAATTTCTCCTATATTAATTATTATAATTTGTTATATTTTGTGCTAACTCCTTTAGCTTTTTCTACAGGATATTTTTTCTTTGTTTTCTCTAATTTATTTAATATTATTTCTTCTGGATTAATTCCTAATTTCATTGCCATTTGAATACAATATGTAAATACATCTGCAAGTTCTTCACTAACTTCATCTTTATCATAATCTTCACTATTCCATTGAAAGCATTCTAATAATTCACCCGCTTCGATTGAAATAGATTTTGCTAAGTTCTCTGGCGAATGAAATTTGTCCCAATCTCTTTCTTCATTAAATTGTTTTATTTCTTTCATTAATTCTTCCATGATTTTTTCTCCTTTATTTTTTTGTTGTTTATAATGGTATAAATGGCATCAACTATTGCTCTTTATTTTACTTTTTATATAATCTGCTAAAGGCTTGTCCTCACAATAAATATAACACCCTTTTAATCCTCTCGTCATTAATACCTTATATGTATTTTTTATAATTTTATCAGCTATTTCTTTCGCTTTTTCCGGATTCTTTTTATATAAAGCCTTTGTATGTACTAATGACGTTTTGTCTGAATTTGCATTTTTAGTTAAATCTGTTATGACTTTACCGTTTTCATATCTTAAGTCTGTTCCAATTATAACTCCTATATAGTCAAATTCTAAACCTTGACAAGTATGTATACATCCAATTTCATTTATAGAGTCTTTACGTATAGCCCATGGTTTAGATCTTTCTATATTCCATTTTTTCTTAAATGTATCTGACAATTCAAAGTCAAATTTAGTATTATCATCTTTTGAAATCCATTCTTTATAATACCCTGCAACAATTCTAGCATTATTGCCTTCATTTCTATCAATTATTAATTGATCTAGCTCATCTGGTGAATCTACTACCCTAAAATCATATTTTTTGGTATTTAATGTACTGTTTGCGGTTTCTCTTATTTGTAATGTATTATCTAACCATGATAAATATTCCGTAACTCCCTCACATCTAAATTGACTTGTTAATTCTTTTTCTTCAATATTTTTTGCTTTAACACCATTTATATTACAACATCTTCTTATTTCTTCAATTGTTCCTATATCATTATCAGTAACTATTTGATCTTCATCAATAAAGAATATAGAAAAGTTAGCTGCATTTATTATTTCTCTAATTTGGTTATTTCCTCTAGATCTTCCTACAAAAGTTTTTTCTTTTAATCTGTGTGCTTCATCTACTATAATTACTGGAATTTCATTTTTCTTTGCCATATCATATGCATAAGCTCCTGTAAATAAATTTCTAATATATTCTTGATCTTCTGTATTTTTTAACTCTTCAAAATATACTTTTCTTGGAGTCCCATTCATAGTTGTGTAATGAGCAATTATTTTTCTTTGATATAATTCTGCAAATAACTGTATTGCTACTACTGATTTTCCTGTACCCGGACCTCCTTTTACTATTAAAACATGTTTTTCTTTTGTTTTTAATGTCTCTGATGCCATACTTAATGCTTTTTCATATATATCTTGCTGTGTGTCTAATAAGTAAAATTTCTTTTTTCCATCTATCATACTAGCAATATCGTCTTGTAATCTTCTTGAAATAACGATTTTTCCTGTATCAAGTTCATTTAACACTTTCTTATTATCGCCTTTTTTTATATATTCTTTTATAAAATCTCTCAATTTATGTTCATTATCCATTGTAAAGACAGGCGATTGTTTTAATAATGGTTTAAATTTATTATCAATTAATGGATCGTTTTCTTTTAATAAATAATTATGTAGGTATGAACAGGGATATAGTCTAATTTCGTCATTTACAACTGGTTCAACTAGATTACTTAAATATCCAGCATAGTTAAGAGCTTGCCTTGAAGGATGTGCTCTTTCTTCTATATTATATTTACTAACCATTGCTCTAATTAATAAACTATTGGGTACTTCATCAACTCTGCTCCATTGTTTTAATTCAACAATGATTACTACTCCTTTTCCTTCATCATTATAGCCTGAAATCATAATGTCTACTCTTCTGTCTGTTTTTGGTATTTCGTATTCTATAGCTATTCCAACATCTTTAGGTATATCACTGTCATTTAATATAGTAGCAATTCTTGTTAATGAATTCTCCCATGATCTTTTTACACTTTCTGATATTCCACCTATTTTTTCTCTATATTTCTTCTCAATATTTTTAACCAATATACCTTTTCTTACATCTTCAATAAATCCACTTTTTATATTGTCATATACTATCATAATAATGTTTTCTCCTTTTATTTACTAAATATTTTATACTATAAACTACCATTTTTTTCAATAATTAGACAATAAATTTAAAAAGTTTTATATTACATTTTTATAATTTTTTTATAGAAGTGATATTATTGGATTTTATAATTGTTTTAAACTGTTTGATAATATTCAAAAATCACTAGAGCTGTATATTTCTAGTGTTTTTAACTAGTTGTGTGTGAGTAAAATTAGAACTTATAACCTTCGGGTTATGAGCGAGGCTTGAGGCATTTTTGTAACTTTGTGAAAATTAGAGTTTTTGTTGGTATTTTGATACTTACAAGAGTTTTCACTCACAGAACATTTGTGCATTTTTAGGGCATTTTTTGAGAAGTTTTTTCCCAACTTTTTCCCAAGCGATTTAGTACATTTGTTCTTAGAAAGTTGACTCTTGTAAGAGATATTTTTATTTAAAAAATTTTAATTTTTATGGAGGTTATTTTATGAGTAATTTAAGAGAAGTTAATGATGATATTTTGAAAGATTGGTTAGATTTTAGAGAGGAAACTACTTTTTGTGAGATGTCTCCTCAAGATAAAAAATATTGCATATGTTTTGATGAAATATCCGAAAAAATCTTAAGAAATGTTCCTGAACAGAATAAGAAATATGTTCAAAAACAGCTAGATGAGCTTGATAAAAATTTTATGGATTATCTTATTTATTGGAATGAAAAGTACTATAGGAATGGGTTTTGTGATGGTTCACAGATAGTTATGGGATGTTTTGAAGAATAATTTAATATTATACCAAATGAATCCTAAAGTGCAAAAATTGCACTTTAGGATTTTTAAATTGTACTAAAAATAATAAATATTTTTATTTTAATTAAAATACATTAAATTTATTTTCTTCAATCTTTTTAGCTATTTTCTGCCTTAGTATCGATAAATCTCTACTATTTTCTCTTTTGTCAAAATTATCGAATATTTTAGTTTGACTATCTGAATTCCAATATATTTTTAACTTACTTTTCGCTCTAGTTATTGCTGTATAAAATATATTCTTCGTAATTCTATCTTCTATGTTAGATGTTATAACGATTTTTACACTATCATATTCTAACCCTTGTGCTTTGTGTATAGAAATAGCATATGATAAATTGAAAGGAATTATGTGATCATATACATTTTCATCATCCTCTTTATCTATGTATTCATTTACCTTAAAACGAATTTTTACTTTTCCTAAAATTTCACTCTCTAAAATTTCAACATCAAAAGGCTTATAAAATTCATTTATAGAATCTTTATCTACTTCAATAGTAAACCACATACAATTATTATCTTTATCCTTCTCTATATTTTTTATAATTCCTTTTAAATTATTATAAAGGAAATTATTAAATCTTGGACAATCATTAAATAGTATTGGGTCATCAACTTTATATGTATCTATACCAAAGTTATATTCCTTATTTTGATTCAATTGTTGCTTTACTCTATTAATATTATTTATTCCATACATTCCGTCATAATTTAAACATAATATAACTTCATCTGATGAAGTTTTATCAAATATTTCTTTTGATAATGGTTGCGTATATTCTTGGTTACTTAAAATATTTATTGCTTTTTTATTGTTAAATCTTACACTCTCCCATAATTCCATTAAATCAATATCAGATGTCCTATGAGTATCTTTTAAATTATACACAATATCATTGTCAAAATATTTATTACAAAATTGAAACCAATTGCCATACTTTATTGACTCTATTTGATATATATCTCCCACTAATATTATTGCTTTATATTCTTGTTTTTTTAATATTTTAATCATATCTGTATTACTTACCATACTGCTCTCATCAATAAATAAGATATCACATTGAACCAAATCATTTCTTATATAATTAGATATTGTTAAAAAAGATGAATTTTCTATGCTTCCAATCCTTGTTTTCATATTAGCTACTGCAGTATTAGTATTTGCAATAAAACACTTATCACTATTTTTTAATGCTTCTGCTAATATTTCAATCATTTTTGTCTTTCCCGTTCCAGCAGGACCATATATAAATGCAACAGAACCCGTTTTAAATATTTTTTGTAAAATTTCTTCTTTATCTTTAGAAATATCATTATGAGATTCAAATAAATTATATATATCAATCATATTTCTCAAATCTAAATTATACATTTCTGAATAATACTTTAATAATGAAATGATTTCAATTGTATCTTTTTCATAAGATTCTATATAAATCATTCCTTTTTCTATCTTAAGCAAATTCTCACTTCTTGACTTTATTTTTAATAGTCTTTCATTAAATCTTTTTATCAATTCTGGAATATTGTCAAAATAATTAATATCTTGAATTGGTGTATATAATTTATTTTCATTTTCAATATTATTTTTTACAAGATTATACAATAATTCTTCATCTTTGTTATACATATCAACTGCTTTAATCAAATGTTGCCATGATACATTATGTTTATATAAAGACATTGCATATGGCATACTGTCAAACATTCCGCTTTGAGGTAATATATATAAATCTTGAAACACAAAATTAGTACTATCACTCTTCTGATCTCTAATTACAATGTTTTCCATATTAGTAGTCAAATATCTTAAAATATTATGACCTTTTCTATTATTTATTATAATATCCCTCATTTTATCCATCATCTCTGTAATATAATGATTATCTGCTCCTTCTTGAAGTTTTGTTTTTATTTTTATATATTCCTCATTGTTCATACATAGTATATTAGTAATTGTATCTTGGCTATAAGTTAAATAGTTCATTAAATTTCTGTATTCTCTATAACTTTCGCCAAATTGTTTATATCCTCCTAACAATAAAAAAATATTTTTTAACTCGCATAATCTAATTGCCACTTTATAATCGTTGATAATCTTTATTCTTGATTTTCCAATATTTAAATCAACATCTTTATCTAAAATCGAAATGTTTATTGAATAATTATTAGGTATATACTTTTTTGAATAAAGAGTAATATGCTCAAATTTATTTTGATAATCAGTTGCTTTTGATAATGTTATTTCATAATAGATATCTCCATTTGAATAAATTGTATTAATTTTCTGTACATAAAATTTACCCTTTACAAATTTTGATTGGCTATTTTTTTCATTTTCAACTACTCTACAAATAAGGTCATAATTTTCTTTCATAGACTTATCATCATAAATTGGAAATTTCTCAATATTATTAATTATTTCAATATTATAATCATCATTTAATAATTTCTTTGTTAAACAAATATATCTAAAATAATATGATACTAGCTTTTCTGCTCCATCTTCACTTGGTGTATAATGTGAGGATGTTCCTTTCAAAAAATCATAAAAATCTAGTATAAATTTATACTTTGATTTTCCTTTTAAGAATTCTAAGGAAGGATGAATGTTTTCGTATTGTGTATCTAAATTTTGATTATTTTCTCTATTATTTATTAATATTGCAACATCTTCAATCATATTTCTCAACTGAGATAAAATGTTTTCAGATAAAAAACCTTTGTCTTTTATTTTTTCATAATATTCAATATTCTTTTCTATTACATTAGATATATACATTATTTCTTTTTCAGCACTTATTCTTTTCATAATTTATCACAATTATTCCTTTTCTGTTCTTATTTTTCTTCTAACTGTTGGAACTTAATCCTTTATTAAAAGTATCATTTTTTATATAGTTACTTTATACTTTTTCACATGTATATATTCTTACATATAATTTTATTAAAATTCCCTTTTCATTATAAAAAAGCAAAATAATTTTGTATAATTAACTACATTATTATTTTGCTCTTCTTTTGTTATTTAATTATTTATAATCTTTAACTTCTGTTCCATCATCTAAGACTTTAACTATTTTACTAAAATCTTTTGCACCTATATGTGCATAATCGCTTCCACCATCTATATAACATGACTCACATTTACAAGATACTAAATCATGCACACTTTTTGATTCAATTATATATCCACAAATTAAACACTTAATTTTCATTTCTTAATTCCTTTTCGATATTTTTATTCATATGTATATTTTTCACTTTCTTCTGCTAGTGTAAAAATGTCTCCTCCAATATCACCATCATCGTCATCTTCATAATATTCAATATTTCCGGATAGTCTTCTTTGCTCCTTCTCAGCAAATACTTTTCTATGTTCTTCTAAATAATGTAATCTCTCAGCATTTAATATATCTTTAAAAACTGGTTGAGTTAATAAGAGTTTGTTTATTAATACTCTATCATTCTTTATCAATTCTGAAAATATTATTTCACCTTCATCACTTATTGTTATTAAATGTTTATCGAATAATGCATCAGCATTTGCACACATCAATATTCCATTATTAATATCAAATTTTTCTTGATCAGAACAATCAGCATATCTTTTTATATGAGATGCTCTAAATAAAGTTCCAGCATTTTCATAATTTACTGTTATATATGTTAATGGGCAAAATACTTCATACTCATTAATTGTATAGTTCATCATTTCTTCTGCTAATTTTTTTCTCCAAGCCGATTGTTGCCTTCTGTCTACCACTTCTGCAGCAGATATTTTATTTTCTTTTGATAAAGCATATTCTTTTCTTCTTATATCTTCTTCTGCAACTTTTAACCATTTATCATTTTTTATTCCTAATATTGTATAGAATACTGGATTTTTTGATAATAATATAAATACATTATTTTGCAAATTACCTTTATTTTCTATTAGGAACATTATTCTATCATTTCTAAATAAACTTCTTCTTAATTTATGAAATTCAACATCTCTAGCTGTACCTACTCCATGAGCAGCATATGTCAAATTTATTTTTGTAACAGCGCTATCTTTATCTAAATTTAATCTATACTCATCAAATTTCCAGTTATTTGGCATCTTACCCAATTTTTCAAAAATTTTTTTGGTATAGTCTATTTCAAAATATTCTAGAGTATCATTCACTAAATATACATCTGCATATTGCTCTATGTATCTTTGGTCTCCTCTTCCTACTGGCATTCCTAATTTTTCACAAAATGTATCTGATACAGCTATACAAGTCTGATGTGCAGTTTCAAATTTTTGACCTCTTTTCTCCATTTCTTCCATAGCATCCAAAGACAAATAATTTAAATGATTCTTTTCTATTCCTTGCCTTTCATTCCTTTTCCCCGGTGCTATTATATCTGAGTGAGTTAAATATTTGTATATTAATGTATAATTAGAATCTGTATGTTCATTTATATATTTTCTCATAAAATCCGACTCAATAATTGTTAACATTTTTTCAACATCTTCTGTTTTCTTTATATTATTTCCCCTCATTTTAACCCCCCATTTTCTTCTATATAATTCATCAAATTTTTAGCTACATTATATGATACATCAACAGTTACTGCATTTCCAAATTGCTTATATGCTTGTGTATCAGATACTACTTGTTTCCAATCACTTGGAAATCCTTGCAATTTTCTACATTCGTTTGGAGTTAATTTTCTTATATTAGATTTACTTTCACTAATACCTATATAATTTATATTATCTGTAAAATAGTTATCTTGACTCGCTCTATGCATCTTATGCATTGTAGCAGTAAGTGTTTTTGAAATAGGCATATCTATTGTAGGCTTAACTATGTATCCTTTTGTACCTTCTCCCATTATAGTTGGTAACATTTTTTTACTTATAAAGTATTTTTCATCTACTTTTTCATCTAATAAATCTTGCGTTGTTATTTTTAGTTCTTGAGCTTTTGGAAAAGCAAAAGGTGTTTTAGGAAAATATTTTTTGTTAAATGCTACTATATACATACGATTACGCCTTTGTGGAATACCAAAATTAGCTGTATTCATTATATCGTAGTTACAGTAATATCCCATTTCTTGTAACTCTGTAATTATTCTTTTAAATGTTTTTCCATTGTTATGATGCATTATATTTTTTACATTTTCTAATACAAGTATTTTTGTATCATGTTTTTCTGCAATTTGCTTTATGTAAAAGAACATTGTACCTCTATCATCTTCAAATCCTTTAAGCTTCCCTAATGTACTAAATGGTTGACATGGAAATCCACCAATTAATATATCATGGTCTGGTATATTATCTAATTGGTTTCTAATATCATCACATACTATATTATCACCTACATTTGCTTTATAAGTTTCACAAGCATATTTATCAAAATCATTTGCCCATATTATATCAAATCCTGCATTTTGAAAACCTATATCAAACCCCCCAATACCAGCAAATAAGCTCACTACTTTATATTTTTTTTCTGTTTTAATTCTCTCCATTTTTATCCTCCATATATACTATCTAATATGTGCTTTAAGACACTAACTACTATAGAATTTCCACTTTGCTTATAGGCTTGTGCCTTTGATACAACAATTTTATAATCATCTGGAAATCCCATTAATCTGTGTGTCTCTCTAGGATCTAGTGCTCTAATTCTTCCATTAGTTGTAACATAATTATTTACACTAGCTCTATGTGTATTTCCCATTGTTGATAGTAATGCTCTTGCAACTGGTAAATCAATTTCTGCATCATCATGATAAAAATTTTTTGTTCCTGGGCAAAGTATATAATCTATCAATTTTTGTGATAAAAATAACTTTTCATTGGTTTTTTGTCCTTCTTTTGATAGTACTTTTAGTTCTCCATTTTTAAATTGAACACTACCTTCTTTTGCATTTTCTAGTAATAAATCTTGCATCGTTAGTTTTAATTTTATTGGCTTTGGGAATTCGAATTTCTCATAATCCTTTTTACTTTTAAATCCTACAACAAATAATCTTCTTCTTCCTTGTGGGATTCCATAATTTCTTGCATCAAGTATAGACCATTTATAGAAATAACCTAATTTATTAAATATATTTTGCATTACTTTCCATGTATTTCCTTTATCATGCGTTAATACGCCATAAACATTTTCATAAATAAATACTTTAGGTTGAATTTCTTTTACAAGTCTTGCGTATTCGTAAAATAAAGTTCCTCTAGCATCTTCAAATCCTCCTCTAGCTCCTGCTATAGAAAAGCTTTGGCATGGACTTCCGTCCAACAAATAAGTCTACTTTATCTTTAAAATCAGTTCCATCTAGTAGTTTTACATCATAAAAGAAGTTATCATTTTTCACTTTATAATTTGCATTATATGAAATTTTAACAAAGTTTGTTTTTTTACTTTTTGATTTATATAAGTTTTCTACATATTCTTTTTTCTCCTTTATATTTTTCATTTTTCTAATTTTTTTTAACTCTTTTTCATAGTTGACATCTATTTCTATATCTCCATTGTCACATGCAAATATTATTTCTTTTTCTAATCCTTTTTGAATAAATGCTTGTTCAATAGCTCCTATTCCGCTAAAAACGGTTGCTAACTTTATCATTTTTTACCATTCTCCTTTTGTCTTCTTTTGTCACTTTCTTTTGCATTTTATCATATACGCAGGTATAATTCAATAAATCCCTGCGTATTTTCTAAAAAATTTTTTTGCTAATAAAATTTCCTTATTTTAATAGTGTTTGGTCGACTTAATTTTTATGAAAAAAATTATCATAAGGATAACCTGCTTCGATATATAGCTCTGTTAACTCCATTTTATATTTTTCTAATAACTCCAAATATTTTTGCTTAAATACATTTTTACAAAGCCATTCTACTCCTTCTTTAGAAATTACTACTTTTTTATTACCCAAAAACTTATATTTTTCAAAGCCACAATCACACATTTTCTTAATTGCTTTTCTAACAGTAATATCTTTTCTATTGAAATACTTACACAATTGTTTTATATCCATATTTTCATTCCACCAGTTCTCCTTATGCTCTATTTTCAATAATTCTTCATATTGCTTAATTCTATTTTTGAAAAAATCTACATCAGCATCTATCAAAGATTTTTCTTTTTGAAAATACACTTGATTCAGCCATGAATATCCTTCAACTAAAATAAAATATTTTCTACTTCTAATTTTTTCACTTCTCCATCTACAAGTTGGATGTTTTTTTATCATAACATCTATAGCTT
>CANRGT010000017.1 GCA_947630185.1 uncultured Clostridia bacterium
TAATATAATTATATCAAAAAAATATCTAAAACTAAATTCCACTTAAGCCATCGATGGAATTTACTTTTAAATTTAAGGTTTATGATACTTTACATCATAATTACTTGCCAAATTATTTAATTTGTGTTATAAAGAGAGTGTTAAAAAGCTATATTTTTTATTTGGGGGTAATTTACTTGGAAAAATTAGTTATAAATGGACCAACAAGATTAAAAGGAGAAGTAACAATTAGTGGAGCAAAAAACGCAGCTGTAGCTATCTTACCTGCAACTTTACTAATTAATGGTATTTGCAGACTTGAAAATTTGCCTAATATAAGTGATGTAAAAGTATATTGCAAAATTCTTGAAACTTTAGGTGCAAAAATCAAATGGATTACAGATAATGAGATAGAAATAGATACAACAGGAGTTACTTGTGCACAAGCTCCATTAGATATGACTAGCAAATTCAGAGCTTCTTATTATTTATTAGGTTCACTTTTAGGTAGATGTGGAAATGCAGAAGTAGGTCTTCCTGGTGGATGTAATTTAGGAGCAAGACCTATTGACCAACATATTAAAGCTTTTGAAGCTTTAGGTGCTAAAGTTGATGTATCTCAAGGAAAAATTACTGCCAAAGCCAAAAAATTAGTTGGTACTTCAATTTACATGGATATAGTTTCTGTAGGTGCAACTATAAATACAATTCTTGCAAGTGTATTAGCAGAAGGTACTACTACTATTGATAATGCTGCTAAAGAGCCACATATAGTTGATGTTGCTAACTTTTTAAATACTATGGGAGCAGATATTCGTGGTGCTGGTACTGATGTTATAAAAATAAATGGTGTAAAAGAACTTCGTTGTAATTCTTCATATTCAATAGTACCAGATCAAATAGAAGCAGGTACTTTTATGCTTGCTGCAGTAGCTTCTAAAGGAGATATTTTAATTAAAAATTGTATTCCTGAGCATTTGGATTGTATTACTGCAAAAATTATAGAAATCGGTGGAACAGTTGAAGATTATGGAGATTCTATTCGTGTTCGTATGAATAAAAGACCTAATAAAGCAACTGTAAAAACTCTTCCTTATCCAGGATATCCTACTGATTTACAACCTCAAATGGGTGTTGTTCTTGCAACTTCTGATGGAACTAGTGTAATACATGAAAGCATATGGGAATCAAGATTTCAATATACATTTGAATTAAATAAGATGGGTGCTAAAATTACTGCACAAGGTAAATCTGCTGTGTTTGAAGGAGTTAAAGATTTAACTGGCGCTCCAGTTTATGCAACTGACTTAAGAGCAGGTGCTGCTCTATTAATTGCAGGTGTTATTGCAAATGGAGAAACTCAGTTATATAACATAGAACACATTGATAGAGGATATGAAAATATTGAAGAAAAATTTAGGAATTTAGGTGCTGATATAAAAAGAGTTTCTGAACCTAATACTAAAATTGATTGCTAAAACTCAGTATACTTATTAATTATACTAAAATAGAATAAATTTAAATTAATAAGATAAATAAATAATAAATAAAATTAAATAAAATCAAATGAAAAACAAAAAGGAAAATACATATATGTTTAAATTTTGTAGTTTATATAGTGGTAGTAGTGGAAATAGCTTATATATTGAAACACCAGATACTAAAATTTTAATAGATGCCGGAGAAAGTGCAAAAAAGATTGAAACTGCACTAAATAGTATTGATACTTCTATTGAAGATATTGATGCTATTTTAGTTACACATGAACATTCTGATCATATTAAAGGATTACACAGTTTATATAAAAAGTTCAACATACCTATTTATGCAAATAATGAAACTTGGGAAGCTATGCCAGAAATTTTAGAACAGGTAAATGAAAAAGAAAAGAAATTATTTTCAAATGGTGAAAAATTTGAAGTAGGCAATTTAAAAATTTTACCTTTTTCTATACCTCATGATGCTGCTAATCCTTGTGGATTTAATATTTATTATGAAGATCAAAAAATTAGTGTTGCAACAGATTTAGGTCATATGGATTCAAAAATTATTAAAAATTTAGAGGGAAGTTCATTTATTTTGTTAGAAGCTAATTACGACCCTAATATTTTAAAATGTTCTAGATACCCTTATTCTTTAAAACAAAGAATAGCCGGACCTAACGGACATTTATCTAATGAAATGGCTGGAAAGACAATTTCTTACTTAATAAATAACGGGCTTAATAGTGTAATGCTTGGACATTTGAGTAAAGAAAATAATTTTCCTGAACTTGCATACAAAACCGTAGTAGATGAACTTGTTAGCCAAAATTTTGATGAAAATAAAATTAAAATTGGTGTTGCAAATAGAAGCACTCCTAGCCCTATTTTAAATTTAGAGGTAGAAAATGTTACATATTGATATAATTTGTGTTGGAAAATTAAAAGAAGATTATTTAAAAAATGCAATATTAGAATATTCTAAAAGACTTTCTAAATATTGCATTTTAAATATTGTAGAGTTACCTGATGAAAAGGTACCCTCTATTTTAAGTGGTGTAGAAAAAGAAAAAATAATTGAAAAAGAAAGTAATAATATCCTTTCTCATATTAAAGAAAATAGCTATGTAATAGCTTTAGATTTACATGGAAAGCAATACACTTCTGAAGAATTTTCTGAAAAAATGAGACAATATACTTTTTCAAATTCGCACATTACTTTTTTAATCGGTGGAACTCTTGGTATGTCTAAGAATCTTTTGAATCATGCAAATGAACTACTTTGCTTTTCAAAAATGACTTTTCCTCACCAACTTATTCGTGTATTTTTATTAGAGCAGTTATTTAGAAATTTTAAAATTCAAAATAATGAAACTTATCATCATTAATTATTTATGAATAATTTATATAATATATATTATAAAATTATAATATTAACAAATATAATTTTAAATAATAAGATATTAATAATTAAATTTTTAAATATAATTTTATATATATATAATTTGTAAAGGAGATTTCTAAAAAAAGAAAAATATAAAATTAAAAGACAAAATTGGGGGCTATCTTTAAAAATTTTTTAATATAAAATTCATTATATACTTAGGGGGAATATATAGAATTTAAAAGGAAATCTCCTTTACAAGAATAAAATCGGTATTATCTATATAAATTAAATTTATTATTAACAATTATATAAATTTAATATATTATTTTACAAATATTAAATTACATTTTACTCTCATTCTTGAGAGATTTTTTTTAGAATTTTTTTGGCTAATATTTTAGAAATAAAATATCTTATGACAAAATAAAAAATAATTGAAAATAAAATTATAAATATCATAATCTTGTCCTTCCTATTTTTTCTAAATGCATTTTTATATTACTACCATATTTTACTTTTGTCAACAAAAACTTTACGCCATTATTTGACAAATTATGACAGATGTAATCATTCCTGCCAAGTCTGCAAGTAGTGCTGCAAGTAATACAAATCGAATTTTTTTAACTTTAACACAAGCAGTATAAATTGCAATTGTATAAAAAGTTGTTTCTGTAGAACCCATAATCGTTGATGTAATTTTTCCAATTAAACTATCTACCCCATATTTTTCCATTATATCTACTGCTATTCCCATGGATGCACTTCCTGAAATTGGTCTTAACATTGCAAGTGGAAGAATTTGACTTGGTATTTTTAATAAATTTGTTATAGGTGATATTAAATTAATAATAAAGTCTAAAATTCCGGAGTTTCTTAGCAAGCCTATCGCTAAAAAAATTCCAAGTAAAGTTGGAAATAACCCTATCACTATTTCCATTCCATCTTTTGCACCATCTAAAAATATATCAAATACTTTTTGTTTTTCTTTTAAGCCATAAAAAATAATAGTTATAATTATTAATGGAATTGCTCCTGCTGATAAAAAATTTATTACAGACATATTTTAAAACCTTTTCATTAAAATTTTTGTAGCTGTAATGCCTACTAAGGCTGCTACAATTGTTGCTGTCCAAACTTGTAAAATAATACCACTTGGAGATTGAGAACCAAGAGAACTTCTAATTGCGATTACATTTGTTGGTATTATTTGTAGCGAAGCTGTATTTATCACAATAAACATTGCCATCGCATTTGTTAGAGTATCTTTTTTTACATTTTCTTTTTGCATTGTTTTCATTGCCTTTAATCCAAGAGGGGTCGCTGCATTTCCTAAACCTAATAAATTTGCTGTCATATTCATTGATATCTCCTCTTTTGCTTGTTTATTATTATTTAATTCTGGAAATAAAAAATTTATAAGTGGTTTTAATATTTTAGTTAATTTTTCCATTAAACTGGTTCTTTTAGCTATTTCCATAACTCCATTCCACAAGCAAATTGTTCCAAAAAAAGTTAAAGTTAGCTCTACTGCTGATTTTGCTGAATCAAAAATCCCATTACTTAAATTTTCTATATTACCTGTAAAAAATGCATAGATAATAGCAATTATAATAAAAATTGGCCAAATAATATTAAGCATTTTTTCACCACTTTCTATTATTAGTTATACTTTTATATTATTCTTATCTTATATTTTTATGCTCATATATTTTCTATTTTTTATGCTCATAACCTTGACTTTTTAAATGATTTTATGTATAAATTTATTTAAAATATTCTTCATGGTTTTAAATATAATTAAAGCTTACATTTCTTATAATTTATCTGTGCTTCATTTTCTTATTTCCAAACTTTATTTTTTAATATGTATATAAATTACAAAAATTGGTTAATTTTGGTTGCTTTTTATGTCTCTTTATGATATTATATGGTTACGATAATTTTGTCGAAAATTGTTATTTTGGGGAGGTTTCTAATATGAAATCAACAGGAATTGTTAGAAAAGTAGACGAATTAGGTAGAGTTGTTTTACCAATTGAACTAAGGAACAAATTTGGAATTGCAGAAAAAGATCCAATTGAAATATATGTAGATGGTTCTTCTATCGTACTTAGAAAGTTTGAGCCTAATTGTATTTTCTGTGGCAATACAAAAAAATTATCAGAATACAAAGGTAAATTAGTTTGTGAAAAGTGCTTGGCTAAATTATCAGACATTACTTCAGAAAACAAATAAAAATATTATATGAAAAAAATAAGGTTGTAAAAAAATAGAATATTAAAAATAAACAATATAAATTCTTTTTATTACAACCTTATTTTTTATTATTTTTCTAAAAATTTTTGATAAATCTCATTTTTTGAAACTTTTCTATCTTTTGCAATTTGTTTAATAATTTCTTTTTTCTCAAGTCCTTTTTCTTCATAAAATTTATAATGTTCTTCTAGTGACATTTCTTCGAAACTTTTTTCTTCATCATCTTCTATATTTTTATTTAAATCTAAAATAATTACAAATTCACCTTTTGGCTCTGTTACAAGAGAAATAAGCTTTGATATGTTTCCATATAATTTTTCTTCATGTATCTTTGTAAGCTCTCTTACTAAGCAAGCATTTACATCACCTATTTCTTCTAAAATATCTTGAAGTGTTTTATTTAGCTTATGTGGAGCTTCATATAAAATTACTGTGTTTTGTTCTTTTTTTATTTTATTTAATGTTTCTTTTCTATTTTTCTTATTTAATGGTAAAAATCCATAAAAAGAAAATTCTTTTGTAGACATTCCTGAAACTATTAAACTATTTATAAGCGCACACGCACCTGGAATTGGAATTACATCAATATTATTTTCAATTGCTTTTTTTACTATTTCTTCTCCTGGGTCAGAAATTCCTGGTGTACCAGCATCTGTGACAATTGCAATATCTTTTCCTTCCAATATTTCAGAGATTAATTCATCTGTTTTTAATTCTTCATTATGTCTATGGTAACTAACTAACTTCTTTTTTATTTCAAAATGATTTAATAATTGCATTGTGTGCCTTGTATCTTCTGCTGCTATAAAATCTACATTTTTTAAAGTTTCAAGTGCTCTAAAAGTTATATCTTCTAAATTTCCAATTGGTGTTGCTACTAAATAAATTTTTCCTGACATTTATTTTTACCTCTTTTTTTATTAAATAATTTTTTATTTTTATTTAATTTTTTATATTTAAATTTTTTTATATTTAAATAAATATTAATTTAAAAATATTTTTTAATTCGTAATTTTAAATTTTATTATATATTTTTAATACTTCTTCTGTGTAATTTCCCGCTTCATCATAAATATTTAATTGCTTTTCTATTTTTAAAAATGGTTTCGCATTTTTTACAGCTTTAATTAAAATTAAATTTGGCTCCTTTTCTTTATTTGGTGCAATAAATCTTAATTTTTTTGGCTCTAATTTATATTTTCTTAAAATACTTAAAATATCTACTAATCTTTCAGGTCTATGTACTAAATATATTTCTCCTTTATCTTTTAATAAATATTTTGAAATTGATATAAAATCATCTAAATCAGCAGTTATTTCATGTCTTGAAATTAATTTTTCTTTATTTTCATTTGTTCCACCTGTGCCTAATTTTTTATATGGTGGATTTGTTACAATAGCATCAAATGAGCCTTCTTCATATTTATCTTTTAAATTTTTAATATTTTCGCATATAATTTCTATTTTATCATTTAATTCATTTAATCCTATACTTCTATTTGCCATTTCTGCCACATTTTCCTGTATTTCAACACCTACTATTTTTGTATCAATTGTTTTGGTTGATAATAAAATTGGTAAAATTCCTGTGCCTGTTCCTAAATCTATTATTTTGCTTCCATGTTTTATTTCTTTTGCAAAATCTGATAAAAGCACACTATCTATTCCAAAACAAAACCATTCTTTATTTTGTATTATTTTTAAATTATTTAATTCTAAATCATCAATTCTTTCATTTTCTTTTAAAATTATTTCCATATATCCTCTAACTAATTATATATTTTTTACATATTATATAATAGCTTAGGAAAAAATGCAAAAAAGGAGAGTATTAAATGTTAGAAAAATACAATATTAAAGATTTAGAAGAATATAGAGGAGAAAAAAAGAAGAATTCCTTTTGTGAGAAAAAGGATAATACTATAAGGTCGCTTCAAGAAGTAGAACATTTTTTGTGTAATTGGAAAAAGGCTTTAAAGGCTATTAAGTTATATCACATATTAAAATAAGAATCTTGTTGTTTCACAATAAAAAACTGTGAGAATAAAATAAAATTCTAACAATTTTTATAAAAAATATATTTTATTATTATTTAGTATTATTGATTTGTAATTTCTTCTTTGCTTAATCCTGTAATTTTTATTATAGTTTCTATATCTATTCCTTCTTGTAGCATCTTCTTAGCAATTTCTATTTTTACCTCTTTCTTTCCTTTTAATTCTCCTTTTGTTATTCCTTCTGCTATTCCCTTGTTATAACTTTCACTTAATCTACTATTTTCATCTAATATCTTCTTTTCCCTTAAATCTGCTATTCTCTCTAAATATTCATCTTCGCTCATTTCTTCTAGTTTATTTACTGCTTCATTTAGTTCTTCATTTTCTTTCATTTTTTCCTTCACCCTCTCTGATTTAGGATTTTCCAAAAATGATAACCAGTCTATTAGCTCACTTCTTGCTTCGTCCTCTATTATCTTTGGCATCTCTATTATAACCAACTCTAACTTATCTGTCAATATTAACTTTCTGTTTTTCTCTTCTATTATTTTCCATTTCGTTATGTATTCTAGTTCTTCTAATCCTTCTACTTTAAAATCTGCTATTAATATTACTATTGTTTTTTGTAAATTTTCATATTTATTTCCTTTTTTTATTTGCCTACTATATACTCTACTCCAGTAGTATAATATTCTTTCTTTTATTGTTGTTTCTGCCTCTACTTGCATCTCTATATTACATTTTTCTTTTCCATTTATTGTTGCTATTACATCTAATATTCCCAGCTTGTCTAATACCTTCTCTCGTCTTAATATTTGATTTTTACTTAAATCTATACTATCTATCTTTTGTTCTAAAATACTTTCTAAAAATCTTTTGGTTATTCTTTCGCTTCCTACTTCTCCAAATAATACTTGAAATACTACATCTATTTTTGGAGATAATAATTTCTTTTCGCTCAAAATATTTTCACCTTCTTTTGATAATATATTAAATTGCAAGTTTTACAATAATAAGTATTTCTACTGCCTCCTTCCTTTTTTATTTTCACATTTCATTTGGATTTTTTTAAGAATAAATTTTTAAGATTTTAAATTTTTACTTTGGATTTTTTTAGAATAAATTTTAACTTTAATTTTTGAATTAATATAGATAAATAAAATCTTTTAAAATCTAAAATAAATTGAAATGAATTTTAAATAAACTTAAATATATAAAATATTAAAATAAATAATTTATTGCGAACTGCAATTTGTATTATTAAAGCACAAAATTTACTAAACTGCAAGAAAAATCGTTCGTCAAATTTCGACAATTGGAAACAAAAGTAGTAAGACTAATTAAAATCTTACTACTTTTGTTTTACTGTTTACTACTTTTTACAAAAACATCCTTCAAAGCTGTTTTACCATTTTTAAATTCTGCATCTTCTTTACCTTCTACTAATATTTTTACACCATTTACTTCATTAAGCTCTGTCAAAGTGTCTACTATTGAATAAATTGTTGCATTTTCTTCCTTTTCTCCTCCTGTGTGATTATCAATAAATTCTTTTGATAAATCTACATATACAGTATCTCCTTTAAGCTCTGCTTTTAGCACTTTTGTACCACTTGGAATTGCCGATTTTAAAGCTTCATTTTTTGGCTCTTCTAATAATAAATTTATAAGAACTGTATATGGGTCTGCTAATAATTGTTTTACATCTATGCTTCTTGCCTCTGCTACTAATTCATTTGTTTCTTTATCTTGATAATATAGCGTTACTATAGTTTGTCTCATTTGCTCGTCACTAATTTCTTCTTCTGGTAAAATTTCATTTTCTTCTACTGGTGGTGTAAGATTTATTATAAGTAAATATACTCCCACTCCTATTATTAATAAAATAAGTATTATCGCTAATATTAGCCATGCTCTTTTCATGATAATTCCTCCTTTTAAACTTGTACTATTGCTTCATTTTTATGCAAGCTTAAAAAGGTTTAGAACTATTTTTTTATTAAATAAATTTTTATATAATTAGTGATTTTATTTTCAAATTATGGTAAAATATGGTGAGACAATTTGAAAATATTGTAAAAATATTACAAAAATTGGAAGAAAGGAGTTTATATAATGTTCTATTTACATTATATTTGGTTACTTTATGAGTAAAATATATAATAAATATATTGAATTAAAATCCAGCCCTAATTATAAAAACAATACTTTATATCTATTTAAAAGTGGCATATTTTTTATTTTCATTGATAATGATGCTAAAATTATTGCCAATTTATTAAATTTAAAATTAAGCAATCTAACTGATTCTGTATTAAAATGTGGATTTCCTTGTAATTCTTTACAAAAATACATGAATCTATTAAAAAACACACCTTATAGAATTGAAATTATTTCAAATGACGCTAGCACAAAACAAGTATTAGATATAAATCAATACAATTATGGTGAAAAAATTCAATGCATAATAAATGAAATAATTAATTTGGACATAGATTCCTTATCCATTAGCGAAGCTTACGCCTATTTGCATAATATTCAAGAAAAATTTCAAACATTATATAGCACATATTTAAAATATAAATAAAAAATATTAAATAGAAGGACTATATGAAAAGAAGAAATAATTTATATAAAAATACATACGAACTTGAAAATATTATTCAAGCTTTTAATGAAGTGTGTAAAAATACAAAAAATAAAAGAAAAGTTCATAATTATAAACAATACAAATGTATATATATATCCAGAGTTTATAATACTCTAGTAACTAGAACGTATAAAGTAGGTCCTTACAATGTTTTTACTATATATGAACCTAAAGAAAGGCGTATTGTTAGTCAAAATATGCATGACAAAATAATTAATCATTTAGTTAGTAGGCATATACTTTATCCTGCTCTTCTTCCCTGTTTAATTAATGCAAATGTAGCCAGTAGAGTAAATATGGGTACAAAACGTGGCATTGAGCTTGCTATGAATTTTCATAGAATTTGCAAATTAAAATATGGAAAATATTATATATTAAAATGCGATATATCTAAATTTTTTGCAAGCATTAATCATGATATATTAAAAGAAAAGTTAAAAAGAAAAATTAAAGATAAAGATGCTTTAAATATTGTTTTCTCAATTATTGATAGTGATGAAAATGGACTTAGTATTGGAAATATGACTAGTCAAGTATTAGCTATTTTCTACTTAAATGATTTAGATCACTATATAAAAGAAATTTTAAAAATAAAATACTATATACGCTATCAAGATGACTTTTTATTATTTCATCCTTCTAAAAGCTATTTGAAGTATTGTATGGAACAAATTAAAATTTTTCTTTCTAAAGAACAGTTAATTCTTAATCCCAAAACCCGTATTTATTCAAATAATAATAATTTTATATTTTTAGGAAGAAATAAAAAAGGTAAATATTCAAAATATCGTGATGTTCATAGAAAGCTAAAAAAAAGAATTTATTTATACAAGAATGGATTAATTAGTTTTAATTCTTTATTAAGTAGTATAAATTGCTATCAACATCTATGTCCTACAAAATTCAAAAATAATAAATGCTAACTTTTCAACATAAAAAAAGTAGCAAAACTTGCTACTTTAAAAATAGTATTAAAATTTATTCCCCTTCACATTTGTTACTAACAAATAAATTTATCTATTTTTAGTTTATCGTTTATATTACGAAAGGACATAATTTGTTTCTATATTATCTCTTATGCAACTATATAATTACATAACCACAGTGTATAGAAGCTACGGGGCGCACTGCAAAGCCGTTGCAGTTCTCGTTGCCGTTATCGGAATTGAACATGTTGTTAGTACCTGCGTTAGTAATGCCTTCGTTCGTGTTCACTGAACCTATGCCAAAGTTAGCATTGTCTGAGTTTGCGTAAACCCCACGCGAAGCAAGCGCCTTAACAACTATGCCCTATTATTTATTGATTTAAACTTTTTTTCCAACCAAGCGTATATTTTAAAATATCATCTATTTTTTCACCAAATTTTAAATATCTTTTGCTATTTATAATTTGTTTATCATAACATAAATTAAGTAAGAAATCTATTATTTTCACTTTTGCCATAATATTTTCTAATGAATTTCTTTTTTCATCTAAATTTGAATTAATATTTGCTTTATATGCATATTCTAACAAATCATAACTTGCATTACGTATTCTATTTTTCAGTTCTATGTCTTTTTTAGGAAAATTGTCCAAATTATCATCTATATATATAATTAATTCTCTAATAAACTGTATTATTTTAAATTTTTCTTCTTTCATTAATAATTCTTTCCATTTTTTCTATACTTACATTTATTTCTTTTTCATTTATATTTGATATTAAGTAATAATATATTTTTTCAATTCTTATTTTTTTATTGACATATTCCTTAGCCTTTTTAAAATACTCGTCATACTTATTTAAATTCTTGTTATCGATTTTTTCTTCAATATCATAATTATTTCTTCTATCTAAAATAATATAATTTATTTTTTTGTTATCGAGTAGTGCACTTATCTTTGAAAATGCTTGCTCTGGGAAAGCACAAGAATATGTGTTTTCTTGTTCTAATTTCATTAATTTATATTTAAATAAATACGACATTAAATATGCATCTTTTCCATATGAATAATAAAATTTACCGATACGTATTAAAATAATATCTTTTTCGTGAATTTTTTTTACATTTTTAATTACATTAATAATTCCCATTTACTCATCATTCCACATTTAATAAATAATTTTATTTACAATATGTTTTGTCCAAGAAGACCTAAGGCCTTCTTGGAATATTATTTAATTTTTTTATCTTTGAAATCACATATAATTATTGTGGCTCTGCTGGTCGTGTAGGGGTTGGTTTTCCATATGTCCATCTTTCTTCTTCAATTTGATTTATTTTTTGCAAATCTTTTGCTGTGAGATCAGATTTCAGAATAACTACGGGGCGCACTGCAAAGCCGACGCAGCCCTCGCCGCCGTAATCGGAATTGAACATGCCGTAAGTACCTGCGCAAGCAATGCCCTCGAACGTGCTCACAGAACCTATGCCAAAGTAAGCATAGTCTGAGTAAGCGCAAACCCCACGCGAAGCAAGCCAGTAATTAGCACCAGAAACTCCATTGTCAAGATATTCCACATTGTCAAATAACATATCAGATAAGGTTTTGTTAACCACTTTTACTGTTGGCTCTTCTTCATCATTTATTGAATAATAATATCCATCTACTTCTCCTGATACAGTTGTTTGTTGTTTGTTATTTAGCCAAGATTCTGGTGTATATTGATTGTCAAATTTATATGATTCACCATATTGCTTTTCTCCATATTCAGGATTATAATCTAAATTTACTCTCGTTATATCTTCTTTCTTTATTCCTACTGCTTCATTTATATCTTCTATTGTTACACTTCTTATTTCTTGTGCATATTCATTCTTAAATATTCCTGCTATGTTATCTAATTCTGTCATTCCATATTCATATGCATTCGCTCCATACATATAAAAATATGGGTCGTTATCTGTCTCTACTCTATCACTCTTTATTGGTCTTCCTGATATTAATTTTAATCCTCCTGTGGCTTTATCTATACCTAATATTCTCCAGTGTAAATCGTTATTTTCTACACTAAATGTTTGGTCAGTTATGCCTTCTTCTCCAGCTCTATCCATTCCCGTTTTATCTGCTTTTGCTGTATAACTTTTTTCTCCTGTTGTCTCTCCTTTTTCATAATTTAGGTAGTCTCCTACTTGTAGTTCTCCATCTCTAAACATTTGTACTAAGGTTTTTTCTCCTGTTGTTCCATTTAAATAATCTTTTATGTCATTTGTTATATTTGCTATATCTCCTTGCTCTTTTTCTACTGCTTCATTTGTTTTTCTTCCTGCTTCTTTTGCCATTTCTATTAGTCCGTTGTCTCCTAATATTACACTAATACTTATTGATGCTAATATTAAAAGTACTATAATAGTTACTACTAAAGCTATTAAGGTTATTCCTCGTTCTCTTATGGTATTATTTTCTAAAAAATTTACTTCTTCTAAGTTATTTTTCATTTTTCCTTTACTTCTCCTTTCTTTAAATTTTGTTTCTTTTTGCATTTGTCCTTTACCTCCTTTTTCGTTTTTTATTTTTATATTTTTTATTATTTTTATAGGCTTATATCTTTCCTATAAGAATAAAATATTAAAAGCTTTTAAACGACAAAAAGGACAGGCTATTTATTTTCTAAATAGTCCATCCTTTTTTATTTTTATATTTTTATTTACTAAACTATAGCTTTTTTCAGACTGTCTATCAATTCTATAAAAGTCATGTGTGTGTGTGTGTGTGTGTGTGTACAGTATCAAGGCTTCTAGCTATTTTCATTTCTATCATTTGCTTTCTTTCCTTCTCTTTTGTTTATTTTTAGTTCTTTTAATAAGCTCTATCTTTATTATAAACGTATTTTTGCATTTTTGTAAATTGTTTTTATTAAAATGTAATATAAATGTAATATTTTTTAGCATTTTATTTATTTTTTATAATTTCTTCTAGCTTATTTACTGCTTCATTTAGTTCTTCATTTTCTTTCATTTTTTCCTTCACCCTCTCTGATTTAGGATTTTCCAAAAATGATAACCAGTCTATTAGCTCACTTCTTGCTTCGTCTTCTATTATCTTTGGCAATTGTATTATAATGAATTCTAATTTATCTGTCAATATTAACTTTTCTTTTTAATCTTACTTCTTGACTACTCATTCAATTCTTGACTGTTTAGCCTATTTATATTAAAATGTCTATATTATTTATAAATATCGGAGGTTTTTATGGTAAAAGTTAAAGATCCTGTAAGTGGATTTTCTCATTTATTTGGTGCTGTTTTATCAGTAGCAGGATTAGTATTTCTTATTGTTTATGCTTGTTTATTTGGTGAAGGTGCTTGGGACATTGTTTCATTTTCTATTTTTGGAGCAGCTTTAATTTTGTTATACACTTTTAGTAGCCTATATCACTTACTAAACTTGAAAGAAACTGGCACAAGAGTATTTAGAAAACTTGACCATATTATGATTTATATATTTATTGCAAGCTCATATACTCCTATTTGCTTAGGCCCTTTAAGAGGTGGCTGGGGCTGGACTATTTTTGGAATTATATGGGGAATTGCTATTTTAGGTACTGTTTTAACTGCTGTTTGGATAAATGCTCCTAGATGGCTTACAACTGCCCTTTATATTGCTATGGGCTGGACTGTTATTATTGCAATTTATCCTATGCTTAAAACATTTGCTAGTTTAAATGCTTTAGGCTCACTTCTTTGGCTTCTTGCTGGTGGCATTATTTATACAATTGGTGGTGTTTTATATGGTTTGAAATGGCCTCATTTTAAAAATAAATATTTTGGCTTTCATGAGCTTTTCCACATTATTATAATGCTAGGAACTTTATGCCATTTCATTTTTATTTTCTGTTATTTACTATATATATAAATAACATTATTATACGAAGCTCACAAAACATAAAAATAGAAGATTTTTTACATAATTCCTTCTATTTTTTTAATTTTATGATATAATATTTTCATCTTGCAAACGGCAAGTCTCATAAAGGTAGTAAATTAAGCATCATGAAGGAGGAATCTTTATGGCAAGAAGACCAAAACAATTCTTTTCAAGACCAACATTCTTTTCAGTCTTAAGAGGTAACATTAAGTGTGCTTTCTGCAAAGAAAAAAATTGTCCTGTACGGTATTTTCCCGAAAGGAAATCTTACACTTGGGTAGGAGGCCATCACTTTGTTACTCACTGCAAAAAATATGACTATATCAAAGAGTCATTAAAAGGAAAGCTACCTTAAAGGTCACAAATTGTGACCTTTTTTATTTGACTTCTTAAAGCTTTGTAAAAGTTATGCTTCCGTATGTTTTTTCCAGTCCTTAACATTGACATTTAAGGCTTTTTTGTATAAAATATGTATGATTATTGATTATAGTTTTTTAAGGCAACAAAACTTTAAAATTTATAGCATTAAAATCATTACTTAAAAAGTTATGCCTTAAAATCAAAAGGAGATTTTATATTATATGGAACAATTATTACATGTTGGTTTAGATGTAGGTTCTACTACTGTAAAAATAGTTATAATGGATGAAAATCTAAACACTTTATATACAGATTATCAAAGACATTTTTCAGATACAAAAAACACAGTTTGCAATGTTTTGTCAGATTTAGCAAGCAAATATGAAAATGCTGAATTTACTATCGCCCTAACAGGTTCAGGTGCTATGAGTGCTGCTAAGTTTTTGGATTTGCCTTTTATTCAAGAGGTTGTTTCTTGTAAAAGAGCTGTTGAAAAATATATTCCTCAAACTGATGTTGTTATTGAGCTTGGTGGAGAGGATGCAAAAATTATTTATTTTGATAAGTCAATTGAGCAAAGAATGAACGGAACATGTGCTGGTGGAACTGGTGCTTTTATAGACCAAATGGCTTCACTTTTACATACTGACCCTACTGGATTAAATGAACTTGCTAAAAGCCACAAAATGATTTACCCTATCGCTTCTCGTTGCGGTGTTTTTGCAAAAACTGATATTCAACCATTATTAAATGAAGGTGCTGCAAAAGAAGATATTGCTGCTTCTATTTTTCAAGCAGTTGTTAATCAAACAATTAGCGGTTTAGCTTGCGGAAGGCCTATTCGTGGAAAGGTTGCTTTCTTAGGTGGCCCTTTAAATTACCTATCAGAGTTAAGAAATCGCTTTATTGAGACTTTACATTTAGAAGGAGATGCAATTATTATTCCAGAAGAAGCACATTTACTTGTTGCAAAAGGTGCTGCTTTAGATTCTTTATATTCTTCTCATCCTATAACATCTGAAAAATTAAAAAGTAAGATAGAAATGCTAAAAGTATCTCATGATGATACTTCTCACCCACTTTCACCTTTATTTTCTATTGATGCAGAATATCAAGAATTTAAAGAAAGACATTCAAAAGAAACTGTTAAAAAAGGTGATTTAAAAACATACGAGGGTGATTGCTTTGTTGGTATTGATGCAGGCTCTACTACTACAAAATTAGTAGTTATAGACCGTGAAGGCACTCTTTTATATTCTTTATATGGTAGCAATGAAGGAAATCCACTTCAAAGTGTTATAAATATGCTAAAAAAACTATATGCTGAAAAGCCTGAAAAAGCTATAATTCGTTATAGTGGTGTTACAGGATATGGCGAAAAGCTTGTTCAAACTGCATTAAATGTAGATTTGAATGAAATTGAAACTATTGCACACTATACCGCTGCAAAACAGTTTATGCCTAATGTAACAAGCATTGTTGACATTGGCGGTCAAGATATGAAATATATTCGTATGAAAAATGGTGCGATTGATAACATTATGCTTAATGAAGCTTGTTCTTCAGGTTGCGGTTCTTTCATTGAAACTTTTGCAAAAAGCTTAAATTTATCTATTGAAGAATTTGTAGAAGCTGCTTTGGAAGCTAGAAAGCCTGTTGATCTAGGTTCAAGATGTACAGTATTCATGAATTCTAAAATAAAACAAGCTCAAAAAGAAGGCTATTCCGTAGGAGATATTTCTGCTGGACTTTCTTATTCAGTTATAAAAAATGCTATTCAAAAGGTAATGAAAGTAAGAGATGTAAAAACTTTAGGTAGTCATATTGTTGTACAAGGTGGTACATTTTATAATGATGCCGTTCTTCGTGCTTTTGAATTAATAGTTGGAAGAAATGTTATAAGGCCAGATATTGCAGGTCTTATGGGTGCTTATGGTGCTGCATTACTTTCAAAAGAACAATTTGAAGCAAATTTAGATATGGAATATACTTCTACATTAGCAAAAGTAGAAGACTTAGAGAAATTAAAAATTGATATTAGCCATGTTCGTTGCAATGGTTGCGAAAATCATTGTTTATTAACTATAAATAAATTTAATAATGGTGCAAAATACATATCTGGTAATCGTTGTGAAAAAGGTGCTGGAATTGTTTCTGATGAGAAAAAAGATTTACCAAATATCATGAAATATAAATATGAAAGAATATTTGGCTACACACCATTAGAAGAAAAAGATGCTCCTCGTGGAACTATTGGTATTCCTAGGGTTTTAAATATGTATGAGGACTACCCTTTCTGGTTTACTTTCCTTACAAACTTAGGATTTAGAGTAATTTTATCAGAAAAGAGTAATCGTAAAACTTATGAAAAAGGTATGGAAAGTATGCCTTCAGAATCAGTTTGCTTCCCTGCAAAACTTTCACATGGTCACATTGTTGGCCTAATTAAGCAAGGAATTAAAACTATTTTCTACCCTTGTATGCCATATTCAAGAAAAGAATATGAAAAAGCAGATAACCATTATAACTGCCCTATCGTTATTTCTTATTCTGAGGTATTAAAAAATAATGTTGAAGAATTAAAAGAAAAAGATATTAAATTTTTAAACCCATTTTTACCTTTTGAAGCAAAAACTTTAGCAGAAACTATTTTAAATCTTCCAGAATTTGAAGAATATCATTTTACTAAAAAAGAATTATTATTAGCAGCTAAAAAAGCTGAAGAAGAATATCAAAAATGTAAACAAGACATTAGAAACAAAGCCACAGAAGCACTTAAATATATGAAGGAAAATAATTTAAAAGGTATTGTTTTAGCCGGTCGTCCTTACCATGTAGACCCTGAAGTAAACCATGGAATTGACACTTTAATTACAAGCCTTGGCCTTTGCGTATTAACAGAAGACAGTATTTGTAGTCAAACTGAAGTAAAAAGACCTATTCGTGTAGTAGATCAATGGGTATTCCACGCAAGGCTTTATGCTGCAGCAGATTTTGTTGGAAAACAAGACAATTTAGAGCTTGTTCAGTTAAACTCTTTTGGCTGTGGTGTTGATGCTGTAACTACTGACCAAGTTGAAGAAATTTTAAGTAGTTATGGAAAAATGTATACACTTATAAAAATAGATGAAATCAATAACTTAGGAGCTGTGCGTATTCGTATTCGTTCACTTTTAGCTAGTATGAAGAAAAGAGAGCAATCAAAATCATCTGATGAAAAACATTCTGGCAATTATGAAGTAAATAAAAAAATCTTCACAAAAGATATGAAAAAAGATTATACAATCTTGGTTCCACAAATGGCACCAATCCACTTTGAATTACTAGAATCTGCTGTTCGTTCATCTGGCTATAAAGTAGAATTATTAAGAGAATGCACTCAGCATACTGTAGAAACTGGATTAAAATATGTTAATAACGATGCTTGTTACCCATCTATATTAGTAACAGGTCAAATGATAGAAGCATTAGAGTCTGGAAAATATGACTTAAACAAAACAGCCCTAATTATGTCTCAAACTGGTGGTGGTTGTAGAGCAACTAACTATATCGGCTTTATTCGTAAAGCATTAAAAGACGCAGGTTTTGAGAATATTCCAGTTATATCATTTAATGTTGTTGGTATGGAAAAAATGCCTGGCTTTAAGCTTACTATGCCATTAATTGAAAGATTATTAAAAATGGGAGTTTATGCAGATTTACTACAAAAAATGCTTACAAAAAATAGAGCTTATGAAGTTCACAAAGGCGAAACCCAAAAACTATTTGATGAGTGGATGGAAAAATGTAAAAAGCTACTTGAAAAATCTACTTTAAAAGAATTTAAACAAAGTATGTATGATATTGTAAATGACTTTGAAAAAATAGAATTAGATACATCAGTAGAAAAACCTAAGGTTGGTATTGTTGGAGAAGTTTTAATCAAATACCATCCATTTGGAAATAACTTTGTAGCAAATAAATTAGAAGAAGAAGGCGCTGAAGTAGTTTTACCAGACTTTATGGGATTTATTAAATTTATTGCTACACATAAAATTACATTTAATCAACTTATAAAAACAGATAAAGTAAAAGCAAAATTATTCAAAGCTGCAATTAAACTAATTGACTTACTTGAAAAAGATGCTTGCCTTGCACTTCAAAGTTCTAAAAAAGGATATTTATTGCCTTGCAATATTTTTGAATTAGAAACGAAAGTAAAAGACATACTATCTATTGGTAATCAAACAGGTGAAGGTTGGTTTTTAACTGCTGAAATGATTGAATACATTGAACATGGTATACCAAATATTGTTTGTGTGCAACCATTTGCATGCCTTCCAAACCATGTTGTAGGAAAAGGTGTAATAAAAACAATTCGTAGCAAATTCCCTGAAGCAAACATCTCTCCTATTGATTATGACCCGGGGGCTAGCGAAGCTAACCAAACGAATAGAATTAAATTATTAATGACTGTTGCAAAAGATAATTTAAGAAAGAAACAAAATGAGAAAAAAGCTGTTGAAAATGAAAATGTAACAGTAAATAATAATCAAGAAAATGCTAATAATGAAAATATATCATCTAAAGATGTAGAGGTAAATAAATAATAATTAAATAACTAATTTAATTTATATAATTACATAAAAATACAAAATTAAATTGTAAAATAATCTGAAAGGAGAATAACTTTGAGTAAAATTTCAGTTGTCGTACCAATGTACTATGAAGAAGAAGTTGCAAATGAATGTTATAACAGACTAAATAAAGTGCTTACTTCTATTCCTAATTATGAGCATGAAATTATATTTATCAATGACGGAAGTAAAGATAAAACACTATCTATTTTAGAAGAAATTGCAAAACAAGATAATAATGTAAAAATAATATCTTTTTCAAGGAATTTTGGTCATCAATGTGCTGTTACAGCAGGTTTAAAATACACTACTGGTGATGCAATAGTTATTATTGATGCAGACCTTCAAGACCCACCAGAGCTTATTTCTGAAATGCTAAAATTATGGGAACAAGGTTATGAAGTAATTTATGGAAAAAGAAAAACAAGAGATGGTGAATCTAAATTTAAACTTCTTACTGCAAAAATGTTTTATCAAACATTAAATGCCCTTTCAGATGTAGAAATTCCTAAAGACACCGGAGACTTTAGATTAATTGATAAAAAAGTAGTTGATGTTGTTAATTCACTTCCAGAGCATAATAAATTTTTAAGAGGCTTAATGAGCTGGGTTGGATTTAATCAAACACCTTTTGAATATGAAAGAAAAGAACGATTTGCAGGAAAAACTAAATATCCTCTTAAAAAAATGTTAAAGCTTGCATCTGACGGAATTATTAGTTTTTCTACTAAACCATTAAAAATTGTTGGTGGAATTGGACTATTATCTATTATTGCTTCATTTATTATTTTAATATATTCTATTTTATCATATATTTTTAAATGGAATAATTTAATGCCTGGTTGGACATCTTTAATGGTAACAATTACATTTTTAGCAGGTATGATACTTATTTCGCTTTGGATGATGAGCGAATATATAGCTAGAATTTATGATGAAGTAAAAGGAAGACCACAATATATTATTGATAAGAAAATTAATATAAATTAACAAAATATAATAATATTTTATTATAGAAAAGGAATTGAAAAATGAAGCAAAATATAATTAATTTTTGGAAAAAATATTATCAAAATGTTCTATTTTTTATAATTTCTTTTATTATTATTGCATCTATTATTCTACCTAAAAATATGAATAGCTTAGATGAAATTTGGATTTATGACTTTGCAAAAAATATGGCAGATGGATTAGTACCATATAGAGATTTTAATATGGTTACTACTCCCTTTCTTCCATTTATTTGCAGTCTTTTTTTAATTATTTTTGGAAATGAATTATTTGTAATGAGAATTTTAGCAATATTTTTAATTACATTTATATTTTTTATTAGTTATTTAATTTTAAAAAAATTAAATGTAAATAAATATTATATTTTTATTTGCTTATTTTTATTTTTTCTAATTTTTAGAGATTATATTTGTATAGATTATAATTTTGCTATTTTAGCTATTACATTATTTATTATTTATTTAGAAATTAAAAATTATGAAAAAAATAATAATTATTTTAATAGCTCATTTTTATTTTATTTTTTAATTGGTATATTATGTGGCTTATGTATTTTATTAAAACAAACTACTGGAATATTTGTTACAATAGCTTCTTTATTTTACCCTATTTTATTTGTAAAAAATAAAATAGATTTTAAAAATTATTTAAAAATAACAGCTTTTAAAATAATAGGAATAATAAATCCACTTGTATTATTATTGATTTATTTAATAGCTAATAATGCACTTTATGATTTTATTGATTATACAATTTTAGGAATAAAAACATTTAGTAATAAAATACCTTATTCTAATTTAACTTCTTCTAAAGAAATAATAATAAAATTATTTAGTATTTTAATACCTATTTTAATTTTAATAATTGGAATTTATTTATTAATAAAAAAGAATAAAAAATTATTTGGATTTTATTTTTATTCTATTGCATCATTAATTGTTATTTTTCCTATTTCTGATAATATTCATTTTTTAATAGGAATTACACCTTTTATAATTTTATTAATTTATTTTTCTTATAATATTATTAATTTTATAAATAATGCATTTAAAAATAGATTTTTAAATGCAATTGACAATAAAAATAATAAAAATAATAAAAATGATAAAAATAATATAAATAATATAAATAATATAAATAATATAAATAATATAAATTCTATAAATAAAAGTAATAATATAATTAGAAAAATTTATTTATTTTTTGTTACATTTTTGCAATGCATTATTTTTATGGTTATTCTTATATATTTTATTACAAGTATTCTTTTTATTAAAGATTATACTATTGATAATAATAAAAATCATAATATTAAACATTATTCATTAATACCTATTTCTGAGCAATTGTTAGAAAAAATAAATATATTAGATAATTATATAATTTCCGAAAAAAATAATGTTTATATTTTAGATGCAGAAGCAAGTATTTATATGATTTCTCTTGATAGATATTATAAAGATTTTAATTTCTTCTTAAAAGGTAATATTGGTAGCAAAGGTGAAGATGGTTTAATAGAAAAAATTAAAAATTTAAATAAAGGAGAAAAAATATTAATTAAAAATAATAAATATTCAAAAAATTGGCAGACACCTTTAACAGTTATTAATTATATTGAAAATAATTTAACAAAAATAAATGAAATAAATATTTTTGATGTTTATGAAGTAAAATAATTTCATTATATATATTAAAAAAGCAAGTATAAAACCTTGCTTTTATTTTTTGACTATTTGTCATTTATATTCTATATTTTTTTCTTACATTCTAGCTTTCTATTCACTATTTTTATTTTACTTTTGGCTTTTATTGTTTTATGTATACTTTGTTGATTCATTTTCTATATTTTCAACGATTTCTTTGAACTTCTTTATTCCCATAGCAATTTTACATTTATTTTGCTAATTTTTATGGACTTTTTTATTGCATTTACCCCATGTTTTATTATTATATACTCATTAATATCTATCGTTTGTAATTTCTATGTGCAATGATTTCAATTTTAAGTTTGCTATTTAGACAAATTAAATTTTTATTAACTATAAAATATTTTAAATAAATTATTTATCTACATATATTAATTTATGCATCATAAATTTCAAGTTTTTTTTCAAAGTCTTTTTGAAAACTTATAAAAAATTTTTTTATTTTTTCCCAATCATATTCTACAAATGGTTTAGGTAAAATTTCTGATTCTGCATCTTCAAAATAACTTAATCCCATTATTGTATTAACATAGTTAATATTATTTCCACTTTTTTTTATTAACCCATTTATTAATTCATCAATTGTAATATTATTGTTATTTATAATATTATATAAATCAAAAAAATCTTTTTTAGCTCCTCTACCACCTATAGCTATGATTTTCATTACTGCAATATCTAATATACTAGCTATTTTTAATTTTGGCATATCAACATCTATAATAAAATCTTTTAATATTTCGTTTGGATAATAAAAAAAGCTTACTTGTACATCATTTAATATTACATCACATGTTCCTTTTTGATTTTGTTTAACTTCTAATTTTCCAAGCTTTTTTAATTCTTGCAATAATATTTCATTATTAAATTCCTCTGGTACGCAAAAATCAAAATCATAAGATTCTCTTAAGCCCAGCTGTAAAGATAAAGCTGTTCCTCCTATCATGTAATAATTTGGCAAGCTTATTGTTTCAGATATTTTTTTTAATAGACTATACCTATCTTTATCAATTATATTCCAATACATTAATTTTGTACCCTCCAATATTCATAATTCATAGCATTAGTCCATTTATAATAAGCCATATCTTCTTTTTTTAAATTACATTGTTGTCTTAAATAATTTGCAACTAATGGTTTTAAATCTCTAAAATTTCTAGCTACATCCTCAATATCGCTTTTACTATAAGTTTCTTTTACCCATTTAATTGCTTTTAAATCGCCATAACAATATAACCTTGCTATAATATACCTTTTATTTTTTATTATATCTAATTCTTCAAAATTAGTATCCCAAAAATATTTTTTTAATTCTTCTGGCATTATTTTACCTCTATAATTTTTAAAATTTTCTTTATTTTTATAAATAAAAAAATAGTAACTATATGCTAGCTACTATTTTTGGCGGAAGCTGAGGGATTTGAACCCTCGCGGCCCTTACGAACCCTAACAGTTTAGCAAACTGTCCCCTTCAACCACTTGGGTAAGCCTCCAAATGCTAGCGTTTCCATTTATTTTGATAAATTAATTCTATTCTATATATAAAGTATAACTATTACTTTTATATAAAATAGAAATGTATTAAATAAAAAAATGGCGGAGAGGGTGGGATTCGAACCCACGGTAGGCTACAAACCTACGCCAATTTTCAAGACTGGTGCCATAAACCAACTCGACCACCTCTCCAATTTACTGCTACTGACGCCAGTAACAGTATATATATTAGCACATTTAGGGTGTGCTTGTCAATAGTAAATTTTGTAAATTATGAACAAAATAAATGCCTTCGTATATAAGTTACTCTTGGTAGCTTCGAAGGCCTATTCAATTTATTTGTGCCACCACTTAAGGTAGTAAATATAGGATAGATAATTCGCCTAATCATTACTCAGCTTCCAACGTTACATAAAGTATCGCCCTGAAGGAAATCCATGACTCCTCATTATTACCGTTCCAACCTCCATCGAAACTACGACTACTCGTAGATACATCTTCCCAACTAATAGAACCTCCACGACGAGTCCAAGGTTCCACAGCGTATTCACCCTCAACCTCTGTGTCATAGAAAGAGGTTTCTGTAGTCCACTCCGAACAGTTGCTCGCCATATCGTATATATTACATCTTTTATCTGCTGTACCTCCTTCTACTGCTCCCGTATTTCTTAAAGTACTACTAAATGTCTTCCCTACTTCTTTAGAATAATCTCCATCTCCTGAATATTTTTGTATAAACACTATTGCTGTATCCCATGCATAACTATTTGTTAAATCACTTGTATAATTTTCATTTTCTTCATACATTCCTTGTGCTGCTATTGATGCATTAGGCTGTGATATATTATTCCATAACTGGCCTTTTTGATCATCTGTGCTTGGTGCATAGTCTGCTCCATCATTTTTTTCTGGTTCTCCTTCTGATGGCTTACTTAATGGCTTATTTGTTCCTCCATAGCTTGCTTCATATCTTGCTAAGTAATAGCCTCCATTTGACTTAGAATTATTTACAAAATCTGTTATATTTTTAGCTATAGCATTTGTTTTTTCACTTGATTCATGTTCTGATTTTGTTTCTTCTTTATATAAAGTATCTATTGTTTCTCCTATCGTTTTTGGCACTTCATTATCAGTAAATTCTGTATATCTTCCTAATGTTATTGTTGTAGTTTTTCCATTTGTATCATTTTTTATTTCTCCTACTGGTATCCATACAAACTGATTACCATCTTTATCTGCTACTACTATTCCATCTTGCACTGTTGGTGTTCCTGGATTTGTTTTTGAATAATTATAGTCTACTGTTGGATCATCTTTTTTCATTACTATATGAAATCCTGCTGGTATTGTTACTGGATTTCCAAATTCATCCTTTAATTGCGTATTTTGTGTAAATTCATATTCTTGTTCTATCGCTTCTGCTATATTTTTTGGTGGCTCTGGTGGATGCATAAAATCATTTAATTCATTCGTTAAATTTTGTATGTCATCTAAATCTTTTTCTACTGCTTCGTTTGTTTTGTCTGCTGCCTTTCTTGCCATCTCTATTAGTCCATTATCTCCAAATACTACTGTTATACTTACTGATGCTAAAATTAAAAGTACTACTATTGTTACTACTAAAGCAATTAGAGTAATACCTTTTGCTTTTTTTGCTAAACATTTATTGCTTTTTTTCTCTTTTTTCATATTTATTTTCTCCTCCTTTGTTTCTCATTTTTTTATTTTTTATTATGTACATTTTTTGTTTTTTTATGCCTCTTATTTTATAGCTTTTTAGCACATTTCTACTTTTAAAAATTAATGTTTAGCATTTACTTTTTTCTTTTTCAATGTGCTTTTTTGCTATTATTTTTAGCATAAAATAATTTTTACTACATTTTCATTCTACATTAATTCTAAAATAAAGTCAAGAATAATTTCAAGGAATTTTTTCGTTTGTGCCGTTTTTTCAACTTCCGAAAATAATATCACAAATTTTTTTTGCTTTAAAATATCAATTT
>CANRGT010000018.1 GCA_947630185.1 uncultured Clostridia bacterium
GGCTTAAGCCCAGAAGTGCCAGTACAAAAGCCTTCTAGGCTAAGAGCAAACCACCCGTTTTACGGGTGGTTATGATTTACTATTTTCTAATTTCTTCTATTACAGCAACAATTATTTCTTCTTATTGTGTTGTTATTCGTAGTATTTGCATTTTCTGCAAGTTCAATTATTGCTTGTGAATTATTATTTAAATTTATGTTTCTAAATGTATGTATAAGGTTACATACTAATTTTGTTAGTACTGCCGTTACATAAGCAAGAATTGTATATAAAATTGCATAAACTAAAAAGCTAATATCAAATGCTGAAAATGTTACAATTAAGTATATTGCAAAAAAAGTTCCAGCAACCAATAATGGACTTCTTAGTATTTTTTGTAATACTATTGCTAATATAACAGTAGCTACAGGTAATGCAAAAAATATCAATAAAACATTCATACTATTTCCTCACATGATATGTTATATTTTTTTATAAACATATCCTTTCTTTTTGTATTTTGTTTTTTGATATATTTTATGTTTTTACCTATATAATTGTGAAAAAATTATTATTAATTTTTATATATTAATTATAATTTGCATGGCTTACATTTAATTGTATTTTATATTTAATTGTATTTTACATTTAATTGTATTTTACATTTAATTGTATTTTACGTTTAATAAGCATAGTTTACATTAAGCAAAAATAGTCCTTGTGCTGGAAGCGTTTTTCCAGCTTTTTTTCTATCTTTGGCTTCTAAAATTTCCTTCATTTCTTCAGGCTTTTTGTCTCCTTTTCCAATTTCTACTAAAGTGCCTGAAATAATACGTACCATATTATATAAGAATCCATTTCCAGTAAGCTGAATTATTACTTTTTCTTCCTCTTTTAAAACTTTAGCATCATAAATTATTCTTACACTACTTTTACTACTTGTTCCGCTTGATTTAAAACTAGTAAAATCGTGTTCACCTATTAAATAATTTACTGCTTGTTGCATAGCTTGTACATTTAATTTTTGTGGAACATGATATGTCAAATTGCGATATATTGCTGTTCCCTGCTCTGAATTATCTATAACATATTGATATGTTTTATTATGGCAATGGTAACGGCTGTGAAACTGCTCATCAACTTCTTCTACTTTTTTTATTCTAATCGCTTTTTTTAATTGTGAATTAAAAGCAACTGCCATTTTTTCTAAAGGAAAATCTGTATCAATTTTAAAATTAGCTACCTGTCCAAAAGCATGCACACCAGCATCAGTTCTTCCGGAACCTATAAGTTCAACTTCTTTACCTGTAACTGTTTGAATTACTTTTTCTATTTCTCCTTGAATATTTAATTTGTTAGGCTGTTTTTGCCACCCGATTAAAGTCTTTTCCATCATATTCGATTGTAAGCTTTATATTCCTCATATTGTTGTACCTCTTTTTTCATCAATTGATGGTTTTTTTATTATTTTTAATTTTTATTTTCTTTTTGGTAGAATCTGTTCCATAACTTCTAGCAACAATATTTTTCATTAAAATATTTTTAAGTACATCTTCTTTTAAATCTACAAGTAATGTTCCATCTTTTGCAACTGATATTTTTCCAGTTTCTTCAGATACAATAATTGCAATAGCATCAGATTCTTTTGAAATGCCTAATCCTGCTCTATGCCTTGTTCCCACTTCTTTTGCAATTTCTTTATCATCTGCAAGTGGTAATATACACGCAGCTGCTGCAATTTTATTTTTCGATATAATTACTGCTCCATCATGTAATGGTGTATTTGGTGTAAACAAGTTTACTAAAAGTTGTGGTGATACTTCTGCATCTATTTTAACACCTGTATCCATAATATCTGTAATTTGAATATCTCTTTCAATAACAATTAATCCACCAGTTTTGGTTTTTGCAAGTTCTGTGGCAGCAATTACTATTTTATAAATATCTTCCTTATTTTTTGTTTGAAGGTCTTTTTCAAGTCCAAAATATTTTGTTATTTTATTTGTTCCTAATTGTTCAAGCATTCTTCTTAGTTCAGGTTGGAAAATAACAATTAGAGCAATTACACCATATGGCATAAAGAATGTTAATATGAAGTTTAATATTTTTAGCTCAAAAAATTCGCTAATTGCCATAACTATTAAAATTAATAAAATTCCTTTTAATAATTGCCATGCTCTTGTTTTTTTTGCATATACAATAAATTTATAAATAAGATAGGTAACAATTAGTACATCTATTGCTAATACAATTAACTTGAAAGGATTATGTGCCAAATCCTTCATATAACTAGCAAAAGGTTCCCAAATTGCACCTATATTAAATGTAGAATTTTCAAACATATTATACCTTCTTTTGTTTATTATTTATTTCTTAATAATATTACTATTATTTCTTAGTAAGATTTATAATATTCACTATTATTCCATATTAAAGTTTTATAATAATTAGTTTTATAATAATTTAATTATGCTTGTCTTATTAAATAAATTATTACAGTTACAACACTTGAAAGCACCATTATTCCTAGTAAAATTGCTGCAAGTATTCTTGCGCCTAGTTTTTTCATGTCTTTTTTATTTTTTGCCATTTTATAATTCATCCCTTTCGATTAAAAAATGCACTAATTTTAAAATATAATTTTACTTTTACTATTAAGCTTTTATTGTAAATTTTACTACTTAACTTTATTGTACATTGTATTGTTGCATTATCCAATTCGTATAATTAAATACATCTACTGTAGTTGGAGTTCCATAATCAACACCATAAGTTTCTACAGTTATACTCTTAATAACTGGTGCTTTTTTTGGTGTGTTAGGACTTCTTACTGCATTACCATTTGCATCTTTTGGTAAATCTTCTTCTTTTGCATCTGTATATTCATCATCTCTATAATAAACTTCTACATTTGCAATTTTATCTATAACATCCATTCCTTCTGTTACTTTACCAAATGCTGCATAAAGACCATCCAAAGATGTTGTGTCTTGAGTCATAATAAAGAATTGAGAACCTGCTGAATTATAACCATATTGTGTAAGTTCTGTGCTATATGTTCCATAGTCTGTTCTTGCCATGGAAATAACACCTCTTGAATGTTTTAAATTATTTTGTGTAAAACCATTAGCTATAAATTCACCTGGAATGTTATACTCTTTGTCTGTTTCAACATTATCTTTAATATCACTTAATGATGGAGAACCTGTGCCATTTCCGCTTTTATCTCCACCTTGTATCATAAAATCTGGAATTGTTCTATGGAAGGTAAGTCCATTATAAAATCCACTATTAGCTAGAGCAATAAAGTTTGCTACTGTGTTTGGAGCTTTATCTGGATACAATTCTATTTTAACTGTTCCATAATCTTCTACTTCCATTGTTGCTACTGGATTTGGATAATTTGTAGTAAATTTCAAATAAAATCCATAACAAACATATCCTATTCCTGCTAATACTAAAATAATTGCTAAAATTAATACTATTTTCTTAAATGCTTTCATATTTCCTCCTATTTTACTTACTGCCTAAATGTTAAAATGCTATGACAATAAGTTACAAAAATCGTTTATTTTTTATTAAATTACTCGTTTATTATATAATTGTAATATTAAGTTGTCAATTGATTTTACCATTTTGTTTTTTCATTTTTAATATTATAAAATTAAATTGTCAAATACAAATTGCTCTTGCATACGTTTTAGAGATTGTTTAATTGTTTTTGCTCTTACTTCTCCAATTCCTTCTACTTCATCTAATTGTGGCAAATCTGCTGCTAAAATATGTTGGAAAGATTTGAATGATTTTACTAAATTATCCATAATATTTGCTGGCATTCTTGGTACTTTGTTTAATATACGATATCCTCTTGTATATACTGCAACTTCATCATAATTGTCAAAATCTGCATAGCCTAATAAGTTAGCAATTTTTTCTAGTACCATTAAATCTTCATATTCTAAGTTTCTAATTTCTGATAATATTTTCTCTGCTGACCTTTTCTTTCCAGGTGCCATGTAATCTTTAATTATGAAGGTTTCTTCTACTTCTAGGTCTCCTATCAATTCTTCTAACTGCATTTGAACAAGTCTTCCTTCTTCTCCTAGCTCAAATATGGCTCTTTGCACTTCATCTACTACTCTCATAACCATTTCTGCACGTTGAATTGCATTTATTACATTTTCTAGTGTAACAATATCATTAAATTCGTATTCATTTAATAAGTTCAATTTATTATCGAAAACTTTTTTATATTTTTCTACTGTCTGAAGTGCTTGATTTGCTTTTGAAATTACATCATTTGTATTTTCTAATACATAACGAGCGTTTCCTTTAAATATTGTAATTACACTTCTTCTTTGAGAAATACTAATTACTAATGCACCTGTTTGTTTTGCAGTACGCTCAGCTGTACGATGCCTTGTACCTGTTTCTGTTGTAGGAATGCTAGAAGATGGTATTATTTGTGCATTTGCATAAAGAATCTTTTTTAAATCTTCACTTATAACAATAGCACCATCCATCTTAGCAAGCTCATAAAGTCTAGCAGATGTATAGTCTACATCTAGTTCAAAACCACCATCTACCAAATCTAAAATTTCTTTTGTATCTCCAATAACAATAAGTGCACCTGTTTTAGCTTTTAATATGCTTTCTAATCCATCACGGATTGGAGTACCTGGTGCAATCATCTTTAATACTTCTGTAATAACTGCATCGTCTTTTTTTACTGCCATGTGAAGCCTCCCTCATTTATTATTTTAACTTATTTTTAAAATCATACCTTTTATCATTTCATGTTTAAAATAGCTATTTTTTACTACTTAAGCCCTGCAACTCTCATTGCATCATTTATATTTCTAACTCCTATTATTTCAAGCTTATAATTATCTTTTAACAATCTTTTATTACTTTCAGGAATAATACAAGTTTTAAATCCAAGCTTTTCAGCTTCTTTTAATCTTTTATCTATTAAATTAACTGCCCTTACTTCACCGGTTAGACCAACTTCTCCTATTGCAACAGTTGTTTTGGAAATAGGTATATTTTTAAAACTTGAAGCAACTGCAAGCACCATTCCCAAGTCTACTGCTGGCTCATTTATGCGTATTCCACTTACTACATTTAGGTAAATATCTTGTGAACCTAATGCTAAGCCAACCTTTTTTTCCAAAACTGCTACTAAAAGAGTTAACCTATTATAATCAATTCCATCAGCTGTTCTACGTGGAAGACCAAATACACTTGGAGTAGTTAATGCTTGAAGTTCTATTAAAAGTGGTCTTGTTCCTTCCATGCTTGCAACAATAATAGAACCTGCTGGATTATCTTCTCTTTCAGAAATTAGTACAGAAGATGGATTTGTAATTTCTACCATTCCTTCATTTTGCATTTCAAACATACCAACTTCATTTGTAGAACCAAAACGATTTTTTACACTTCTTAAAATACGGTAAGAGAAATATCTTTCTCCTTCTATGTAAAGTACTGTATCTACCATATGTTCTAGCACTCTAGGTCCTGCAATATTACCATCTTTAGTAACATGACCTATAATAATTGTTGTAATTTCGTTTCCTTTGCATACTCTCATTATACGAGCTGTGATTTCACGAACTTGACTTACTGTACCTGCTGCTGATGAAATTTCATCAGAATACATAGTTTGAATTGAATCTATAATTACTAATTTAGGTTTTATTTCTAAAATATTATTCTCTATTATTTCAATATCTGTTTCTCCTAAAAATAGGATGTTTTCATTATGAATCCCTAGTCTATCAGCTCTTAGTTTTATTTGTTCTGCTGATTCTTCTCCTGAAACATACAAAACTTTTCCGTCTCCACCCATTTTATCACATAATTGTAAGATAAGAGTAGATTTTCCAATGCCCGGCTCTCCACCTACTAAAACTAAAGAACCCTTTACTAAGCCTCCACCTAGAACTCTATCTAATTCTCCAATTTCTGTATGAGTACGCACAGCATCTTTTCCAACTACGTTATTTAAAGCTTTTGGTGTAACTACCTTTTTTTCAGCTTGCTTACTAGCTGGACCTGTTGAAACTTTTTCTTCATAAAAACTATTCCATTCATTACAGCCAGGGCATTTACCTAACCATTTTGTAGATTCGTACCCACAACTGCTACATACAAATACTGTTTTAGTTTTCGCCATTTTATCCCTCTAATTCTAACCATTTTTTATGGTCTAAATACCAATCTATAGTTTGAACAATTCCTTGTTCAAATGTAGTTTTTGGCTCCCAACCTAATTCATTTTTTATTTTAGTTGGATCTATAGCATATCTAAAGTCATGACCTTTTCTATCTTCAACAAATTCAATTAAGCTTTCTGGTTTTTGTAAGTGGTTAAGTATTAATTTTACAATATCTATATTTCTTCTTTCATTGTGTCCGCCAATGTTATATCTTTCTCCTGCTCTTCCTTTATGGAAAACTAGGTCTATTGCTTCACAATGGTCTTCAACATATAACCAATCTCTAACATTCCTTCCATCTCCGTAAACAGGAAGTTTTTGATCACTTAATGCAAGTTTAATCATGTGTGGAATTAATTTTTCATGATGTTGATATGGTCCATAATTATTTGAACAATTTGTTATACTTACATTCATTTTAAAGGTTTCAAAATATGACCTTGCAATTAAATCAGAACTTGCCTTTGATGCTGAATATGGACTATTTGGAGCTATTGGAGAATTTTCTGTAAAGAAGCCTTCTTCGCCAAGTGCACCATAAACTTCATCAGTAGAAATGTGTACAAATTTATTTTGGCTACCTTCTCCCCAAACTTGCCTTGCTACTTCTAATAAAGTATGAGTTCCTATTACATTTGTTTGAGTAAATACAAATGGATTTTTAATACTATTATCTACATGTGATTCTGCTGCAAAATGAATTACTCCATCTATGTTATATTTTGTAAATACTTCTTTTACAAGTTCATAATCACATATGTCTCCTTTTACAAATGTTATTTTATCAATTACATAATTTAAGTTATCCATATTTCCTGCATATGATAATTTATCTAAAACTACTATATTATATTCTGGATACTTTGCTTTAAAATACTCTACGAAATTTGATCCTATAAAGCCGGCTGCTCCAGTAACTAAAATATTTTTGCTCATTTTATACTCTCCTTTTTTATATTCATGATTAATTATTTTTATAATTCTTCCATAATTTATTTACTTATAATTTGTTCTTATAATGTTTTATAATTTATAATCTATAAACTTTTTAAAGTGCACTCCAATTTTTGTCTTTTTCTGATTGAATTATATTCTCTACTCCACCTACTTTTTCAAGTGGCCAATCAATTCCAATTTTAACATCATTATATGGAATGCCACCTTCATCATTTGGATGATAAAAATCATCAGTTTTATATAAAAATTCTGCTTCATCGCTTATTACTAAAAAGCCATGTGCAAAACCTCTTGGTATAAAAAACTGCTTTTTGTTTTCTTCTGATAAAAGAACTCCATAGTATTTTCCATATGTTTTAGAATCTTTTCTTAAATCCACAGCAACATCATAAACTTCACCTTTTATAGCTCTTACAAGTTTTGCTTGTGGATATTCCTTTTGAAAATGCAAACCTCTTAAAACTCCTTTTACTGATTTTGAATGGTTGTCCTGAACAAAATTTGCATTTATTCCTATTTCTTCAAAATCACGTTTGTTGTAGCTTTCCATAAAAAAGCCTCTATTATCTTCAAATACTGTAGGTTCTATTACATATAAGCCATCTATTCCTGTTTCTATTCTTTTTACTTTTCCCATTTTCTTCACATCTTTCTTCTATCACGTATTTAAAAACTTATATATTTCTAACATATTTTGAATTAAAAAATATATCTTATCTCAAATATTTTAAAGAATCATAATTTTTTAAAATAATTCAATTTTATGTTCTGCTAAATCTTTTAAATATTTTCCATAGTCTGTTTTTATAAGTTTATCAGATAAAGCTAATAACTCACCATCTGTTATAAATCCATTTCTATATGCTATTTCCTCTGGGCAACAAATTTGAATTCCTTGTCTTTTTTCTATTGTTTGAACAAAGCTTGCTGTTTCAATTAAAGAATCATATGTACCAGTATCAAACCACACCATTTGCCTTCCTAATATTTCTACTTTTAATTTTCCTCTTTTCATATATTCTTCATTTACTGATGTAATTTCTAATTCGCCCCTTTGTGATGGCTTTATACTTTTTGCAATTTGAATTACATCATTTGTGTAAAAATATAACCCTGGAACTGCATAATTAGATTTTGGATTTTTTGGTTTTTCCTCTATTGATATTGCCTTTTTACTATCATCAATTTCTACCACACCATAAGCTGTTGGATCTTTTACGTAATAACCAAATATTGTTGCTTCATCTTCTCTTTCATTTGCACATTTTAGAATTTCTGATAAGTTATTACCATAAAACATATTATCGCCTAGTATCATTGCTACATTATCTTCACCTATAAAGTCTTCTCCTATAATAAATGCCTCTGCAAGACCATTTGGTTTTTCTTGAATTTTATATTCAAAATGCATACCCCATTTGCTTCCATCTCCAAGTAATTCTTTAAAGCCTACAATATCTCTTGGAGTTGATATTATTAGTATTTCACGAATATTTGCTTCCATTAAAACAGATATTGGGTAATATATCATTGGTTTATCATATACTGGCATAATTTGTTTTGATATTGAAAGTGTTAGTGGAAATAGCCTTGTTGCTGTACCACCTGCTAAAATAATTCCTTTACGTTTTTTCATTATTTTTACACATCCTTTTACATATATTATTTTTTATAAGCTTTTAATATAATTTCATATAGTTTTAATATAATTTATAATTTTTATATAATACATTTTATTGCTTATTTCACACTCTTTATCTATTTTGTAAATATCTTTTTAAAGCATCTTCATATGTTGGAATATGTATTCCTTCATTTAATAGTTTTTCTTTTGATAGCTTAGAATTTTTTGGTCTTTTAGCTTTGCTTTGAAATTCCTCACTTGTTACAGAATTTACTTTACATTTTATATTTTCCATTTCAAAGATTTTTCTTGTAAATTCATACCATGTAGTAAATCCTTCATTTGTTGCATGATATATTCCATATGGTATTTGTTTTTCTATTGCATCATGCATAACTTTGGCTAAATCCACAGTATATGTTGGGCTTCCATGTTGGTCTGATACCACATTTACTTCTTCTTTTTCTTTGCCTAGGTTTAACATTGTTCTTACAAAGTTTTTTCCATCTCCAAATAGCCATGCTGTACGGAATATATAATATTTATCACAATTTTTTTCAATTTCTTTTTCGCCTTCTAATTTTGTAACTCCATAAACTGTAGTAGGATTTTTTTCATCATCTTCTACATATGCCTCATTTATTGATTTAGCACCACCAAATACATAATCTGTGCTAACATGAACTAAGGTAGCATCTTGCTTACTTGCTACTATACTTAAATTTTTAGGTCCTATACTATTTACTTTTCTTGCAAGTTCTTCTTCGTCTTCCGCTTTATCTACTGCTGTATAAGCAGCACAGTTTATTATATATTTAGGCTTAGTTTTACTTACAAATGCTTCTACATCTTCTAGATTTGTAATATCTAATTCATTTACATCTGTACATATTAGTTCACAATCTTTAAATTCATTTATTACTGCTTTTGCAAGCATACCATTTGCACCTGTAATTAAAATTTTCATGTATTCTTATCATTCCTTATCTTTTATATATTTTATTTGTTTTATATTTAAATGCCTTATTGTTTATATATTTTCATATATTATTATCTTTTTATTATACTTTTGGTTTTATTTATTATATTATTAAATAATTCTACTGCAATATCATTTTTTAACAAAAGACTTACTATTGCATAAGCTCCAACCCCACCTATTACAATTAATGCCGTTTGTAGAATAATATTTGCTACAAAAATTTTAATAACTTCTGAAACTGCAAATATTGCTATACATGAAATAAAGCTTACTATAACTGTTCTTTTTAAATTCTTAAAATTGCATAATTTTCTAGAATAGAAAATACTTACAATACATACTGTTAACTCTGCAATAACTGTTGTTAACGCAGCACCATTTTGTTTCCACAATGGTATAGCTATAAAGTTTAAACCTATATTTAATATTGCTGCAATAATTGTAGCATAAAAAACGCATTTTTCTTTTTTGTTTGGAATTAATATTCCATTTACTAAAATATTGGCAAGTGTTGCAAATCCTAACGCTACGCTTAATATAACTAAAGATAAAGTTGCTTCTACATATTCTGTGCCTGCAATTAGAAGTATTACTTGCTTGCTTAAAATAATAAGTCCAACTATTGCAGGAATAACTAATGAAATTATTGATTTAAATAACTTTTCCAATAAATAATTATACTTTTCCTTATCAGTATTTGCATATAATGACATTCTTGGAAGAGTTACATTTGTAATAGAATTTATCATTCTTTTCACTATATCATATACTTTTGCAGTTACTGTATATAGGCCCATTGTAAAGTCATTAGTAAAAATTCCTAGTAGAATAACATCTGAATTAACATATATATTTACTGCCAAATCATTAGAAAATAAAACCATCATTGGCTTAAAATGTTTCTTTATATCTGTCTTTCTTACTAATTTAAATTTACAGTATTTTCTTGCATGTATAAAGTTAAAAATATTTACGCTTCCTGTTGCAAAAACAGAAATTAAAGCATATATATAATAATCATTACTTTCTTTTACAAATAAAAATAAAAGAATCATTGAAATAATTTGAGTTAAGATACTTTTTTTAGTGATATATGCATAATCTTCATAAATGTTATATATCCATTCTACACCTATTGTTGAAAACAATACACTTAAGCTTTGTACCATAATTAGTAAACGATAATCAAGTAACTTCGTTGGTAATATTAGTAAAATTAATAATATTCCATAAGTTATAGAAGTAGTTATTACATTTATTGTAAATATCTGATTTGCAAACTTTTGAATTTTTTCTTTGTCATTCCTAATAATAGCGCCTTCTCTTGTAGCATATGTATTAATTCCAAGTGCAGCCATTAACGATAAATATGCAACAACAGATGAGGCAAATTGCACTTTACCTATATTATCTGCTCCTAATACCCTAGAAGCATATGGAAAAGTAATTATTGGAAATATGATGGACATTGCCACTTTAACTATATTTATAATTGCATTTATTTTTATAGATTTTTCTTTCACTTCTGCTCCAATTCCTCTATTTTTTCTATAATATGAATTGGTGAAAATTCATTATTGTAATTATAATTTACTTCTTCTTTTGATTTCACCCATTCTGTATCAATATCTTCAAGTTTATTAAATACTTTCATATACTTTTCATTATAGAAAGATAATTTTTTTACATTTTCATTATTAGTTAATAATTTTTTATTTAAACATACTGCCTCAAAATATCTAAGTGATTGTGCTTTTTGACCTGTCTGTAAAAATTCTATTATACAATTTGCATTATTTGTTTCCTTTAGCGCGTATGAATATGGATTTGATTTTTTTAAAATATTAAACCCATCACTTTTATAATCAAAAGCTAATTCTTCACTATTTACTACATCAAATTTAACATTAACATTTCTATTTTTTAAATATGCAAATAATTCTACTGTTTCTTTTGTTCTTCCTGGTTTTAAACCACCTATAAAATAAGCATCTTTATCTATTTTTGCCTCTTCTTCTATTTCTGGCATTGAATAATAATGTTCATCTAAATAAACAAGATTATATTTTTCTGCATCATTCATATCGTAAGTAAGTACATAATTCCACAATTTATTTTTATATAATGCACGAGCCAACTTATTTGACAAAAACTTTAAATCTATAGAATCAAAAAGAAAGAAAATGAACTTTACATTTTTATGCTTTTTATACCTTCTTTTTATAGCAGAAATATTGCAATCAAAAAAAACCGCTATTGGAATAATTATATAATAATTGCAATTTTCATCTATATCTATAGTAGGAAATTCACTCCAAATTGATTTCATTGGTAAGGTTATGATTTTAGATATTCTATAACTTAAATGTGCCCTTCTTATAAATTTTAAAATTGGATTTTTTAATTCTTTTTTCTTTATTTCAAGATGTTGCACCCCGTTTTTAAATAAGTCAGATAATATATAATCATTTAGATTCATTCCTTTACTATATTCTTTATCAAGAAATATATATTTGTTCTCCATTTATTTTCCTCTTTTACTTATTTATTTTCCCTACAAAATATATCATATAAAACTATAAAAATCAACCTTTTTAACAAATGATTACCACATTTTTAAAAGGAAGATTTCTTTATCAAATTTTGCAATACTAGAACAAGCTAATTTCACATTTTTAGAAATGTTTTAATATGTTTTTATCACATTATGTTCTTATTAAGCAAAAAAAATAGAGTTCAAAATGAACTCTATTTTTTATATATTGTAATTATTGTTTTTTAGATCCACCTGTAACTGTTAATAAATTATCAGTTGTTACATCACTATGATATTCCATTGTTGCAGGTAATGTTAATTTAATTTTTGCCCCAGGTTTACCTGTTGCTTCATGAACTTCAACTGGGTAACATTGGTCTGTTGTAGTTGTTACTTTAGTTCCTTCTGAAATAGTTACTACTATAGTTTTATCTTTTTGATATCCACTATTTGAAACTACTAATATAGCACTTCCATTCGAGCAAGATTTACCAATAGCATCGCTTAATTGAAAACGAGTTGACTCTTTACCTGTATAAGTACCACCATTTATTGTTACTGAACAACCACGAGTTTCTATTGCACTTCCTCCAGTTACTATACAATTGTTAAACACTGCAGTTCCGCCAGCTGCTAAGTACACACTATCTAAATTATTACCGCTTTGAGTTAAAGTACAGTTAGTAAATTCTATTGTTTCACCTTCGAATGCACCATTCGCTGTAAAAGCATATGCATTAGATGACTCTATTGTAATATCCTTTATACTTATTTTTGCATTATTACCTACTGCAACTACACCAGTTCCTTCTGTTTTTATACTTGCTGAATTCTTTCCATCAATAGTTAATTCTCCTCCATTTGTTACAATTCCATATTCTCCTTCAATACTTACATTGTTTAATGTTAAATTACCATTATTTCTAATAGCATATTTACTATTTGATGGACTACTATCTGTATTAGTAGTAATTTTACCACCTGAAATTGTTAAAGATGCTCCTTCTTCAACTTTTATAAGGTTTTCTTTTTCTTCTTCACCTTTAATTGTCTTACCAGCTAAGTTAATAGTAACATTTCTATCACCTGATATATCAAGTTTGTTACTTGAATCTATTGTAACATCTTGATCAAGAGTTATTACTGCATCATTAGTTTGTTGAGTTAATGCATTTTTTAATGCAGCTACATCGTTTACAGTTGTTTTAATTATTCTTTTGCCATAAGCTGTTTTATAAGCATCTCTTATATCATTTATTGTTGTAGCTTTGTTAACTGCTCTTAATGCAACTTCATAAACTTTTTGAGTTAAATCAACATTATCTCTTAAATCTTTTAATAATGTTTTAATATATTCTTGAGTTTTAGTAACCATTTGTTTATGTGCATTTTCTACAAGTTGTTTCATTTCAACTATAGATTTTGATTCTTCAATAGCTTTATTTGTAGAAGTGATAAGTTCTCCTATACCAGCTATGTTTTCTGCTAATGTACCAGATTTTCCTGGAACACTTACACACAAGTTATCAGCATTACCACAATAACTCAATAAGAATTCTACCTTCTCAGCTCGACGAACTTCTTCTAAAGTTTTACGTTCATTTAAAGCATCTAAGTAAGCTTGAACTACTGAATCTACTTCGCTATTTGTCCATACATTTTTTTCACTAACTTCTTCTATTGTTTTTATAGTACTATTATAAGTATTAGTATCTAAAACTAAATCATAGTATGCTGTACCTCCATTGTATAAAACTCCTAATAAGTATTTTACATAGTCTTTTGTTGCAACAAGTATATTTATTCTTGCTTCTCTCGTTGCAGTTGTAACTTCGTCATATGTTTCGGCAGCATTTATATTTGTATATCCAGCTACTATTTCCTCATTAATTTCTGGGACTGCTGCAAAATCTATTTCTCCACCTGGAACTATTGTCTTTAATTTTGATTTTTCAACATATTTTGTTAATAAATTAACGCATTCAGTTTTTCTTTCTTCAATTCTTGCTTTTTCTTGTTCATCATTTAATATTTTATCTATTGCTGATTTAGCGCTAAGTAGTTCTGTAGCTACATCTTGTACTGATTCAGCTTCATCTATTGCTGTTTCTCCAGCTTCAATAGCTGCTTCATAAGCATCAGCATTTAGAGTATAATTTTCTGCTCCACCATTATATTTGTTTAATGATTCTTTTGCTACTTTCTTTGCTGTAAATAAGTCTATATCATCAACTAATTCTCTTTTTCCTAAAGCTTCTACATAAGCATTTATTGCTGTTGCTACATCTGTAGCTTCTTCAATTTTTGTAGTATATACATCATAGTTTTCTTCTGATAGAATTAATCTACTTTCTGAGTCGTCTTCTTCCCATGTATATCCTAATCCATCATTATAAATTGAATCTAATAAGAATTGTGCATATTCTTTTGTTGCAGAAACTATGTTTGCAACTGTTGCATCATATGCTTCATTAGCAGCTTTCTCACTTTCAGATGCATAAATTGCACTATAACCTGCAACTATTGCGTCATTTATTGCTGGAACTGCTGCAAAGTCCATTGTTCCACCTGGAACTGTTGTTTTTAGTGCAGAACCTTCAACATAATCTGTTAATTTTTCTGCTATTTCTGCTAATACTGGTGTAAAGTCATGTCTAGATGCTAATGCTTCTTCATAAGCATCTATTTTTCCTTTAGTTGTATCAGCATTTTGAGATTGTTCTAAATATTTGTTATAATTTTCTTCTGTCAATACTTTATCTTGGTATGCATTACCTTCATTGTACACAATACCTAGAAGATGTTCAACTTCATCTTGTAAAGCATCAATTACATTGTCTTTAGCTTCTTGTAATTTTGTTTCAACTTCATCAAGTGAAGTTGCTCCATTAATCATTCCAAAGCCTTCAGCAATTGCTCCGTTTACAGTACTTACATAATCTACATCTGTTCCTGGTACTGTTTTCTTTAAATCTTGGTCATTTTCATACCAACTTTGGAAGCTTGTTACTGCTTCAGATATTTTTTCTTCTAATAATTTTGCTCTAGCTGTTTCGTTAAGAACTAGAACTACTTCAAGAGCTTCTAGTTGTTCAGATTTTCCTACAGTACCCGCAAATTCTTCGGCTTCTGGTTCAGCTTCTTCTGTAGCATCAAGAGCTTTTACCCATGGTAGCCATCCTTCCATTGAAACGTGTGCACGATAGTACACATCATAGTCTGCTACACCGTCACCAGATACAGCAATTTGTACAGCTTCCATTTGTTTAGATTGACCTACTGTTCCTACTACTGTTTCATCATTTTCAGAAGTATCTGCGCTTGTAGCATCTTTGCTTATAAGTTTGCCATCGGCTGTTCTCCATCCTTGACCCCAGCCATCAAATGCAACATGTGCTCTATAATTTAATGTAACATCTTCTGGAACATTAATATCAAGAGCTTCTACACTTTTTGATTCTCCCATTGTTCCTATTATTGTTACAACTTCTGCGTCGTCAGCTGGTTTTTCGTCTAATACTTCTAATTCTGTTACTTCATTTAACCAACCATCTTGTTGGACATGAGCACGTGCTGTCCATCCATTTTCGCTAGCGAATACTCTTTGTAAAACTGCTACAGTTGAAAAGAGCATTGCTACAACTAGCATAATAACTAAACTGCTTTTTAATAACTTTTTATGTACCATTATAATATTCCTCCTTCTTTTTTTATGGTTTGTTATTTTTAGAATAGCAATTCTGTATATATTTATAGCATTAAATTATATGTTTGTCAACAATTTTTTTGACATTTTTTTGACATTTTTCCTTTTTTTTCAAAGCTTTACAAAAGCGTTAAAATGAACATTCCGTGGCTCCATGCAAGCCCGTTAACCCAACCATTTGATGGAGTGGCATTTTCGACTTGTTCTGGTAGGAACCCATGTTCGTTTGCTGAATTTATTACAAATTCGATACATTCTTTTTCTTTTTTGTGTTCCCCTAAGGTTTTATGGTACATTGCCATCCATAAGGTAGATATCATCCATGGATTCTTTCCACCCTTATAATGGTCACCTTCAAATCTTAAGTATCCTCCGGTGTATGTTCTAAGTGTTAGATTTATCTTTTCTACTGTGTTTTGTACCTTTTTTTCAGTTGGTGAAAAGATATTAAAAGGTACTACAATTCCCAACTCACTTATATCTGTTTGTTTATCTTTTAAGTTTCTTAGGAAGGTTTTTGTTTCTTCATCATATAAGTTTTCTAATATGTATTTTTTTATTTCGTCCTGATATTTAATAATTCTAGCTTCTAGCTTGTTCATTGCCTCTACTTTTAAACGATTTTTTTGCTCATATTCAGGCTTTAATATTTTGTGTATTTCTAGCATTGCACCAAATGCTGAATATATTGCAGATAGTGAATATAAGTGTACTCCCTCATGCATTTCCCATAAGTCATAACTTACTGGCAATTTATTTCTTTCTTCTGTATGATATGCTTCTTCTATTTCTTTTTTCACTATATCTGATTCGTCTTTTGTTCCTAAAATATTGTCTAGATATATTTCTAAGAACTTAGTTGCATTTTCACACATTTTATATGTGTCTTTTAAAAACTTAGTTTCTTTTACGGATTTATAATGTTCATATACTCCATATATAACACTTGCTGTTTCGTCTATTTGGTAGCCCCAACAAGGTGCTAGTCTTCCATCCGTATAGAATCTTTGCTCCCACATTCCGTTTTTACTTTGTGTTTCTTTGCAAAATACTTTATAGAATTTTTCTGCTTCTTTTGTCATTTTTATTGCATCTAAGGCTTTTGTAACAAATACTGCATCCCTAGGCCAGCAATAACTATACCTTCCACATTCACTTCTTTCCTCATCCACTTCTACGGCTGCTGAAATTCCACCTGTTTCTGCATTTATCAATAGTGGAAATAGTAAAATGCTTCTTTGATAAATTTTATTTATCTTCTTATTATATAATGTTGTGTCAGGTAATAATGGAATGGATAAATGTTCTTTAACATATTTATTCCAGTATTTTTCTACATTTTGTTCTTCTTTTTCAATATCCATTTTGGTTATTTGTACAATTTGCTTTTCTATTTCTTCTTCTGTCATTTTTATATTATTCTCTCTAAAGTACAAATATACTACTAATTCTCTTTTTTCTCCTGGTTTTAATAAACCTATGTTATAGCTAACGCTAGAATCTGATGACATTCCAATATAGTCTTTATCTTGTATTTCTCCACTTGAAATATTTTCCTTTGTGTCATTTAATTGGTAGCTAAGTAGTGGCGTTTTTGAAAAAGTATACATTGTATAGTCATGGCAATATTGTATAAGAGTGTTTCCTTTTATTTTTGAACCTACCATATTATTATAGTCTGATAGTAATTTTGCATGGATTAAGAAATTTACATTTAAGTCGATTGAGTTTTTATTTTCAAATTGATATTTCTTAACAAGTATATTTTCTTTTAATAAGCATAGGTCTGTTTGCTTTATATGTAATTGAAAATATGTATTTATAATTTCTGTGTTTAATATATTAGTATTTTCTGTGTAATATTGATGGTATTGATTGTTTATATCTTCATGTAAATAAATTAAACCAGAATCATTAATTTTTATTCCTGTTTTATATTCATCTACCCAGCTTTTGAAGTCTGGTGATGGGTACATCACTCTTAATAATTCTCCTGTTTTGCTATAGCTTGCTGTTATGTTTTTTCCACCTATTATGGCATAATTATCATACTTATTTCTCATTGGTTTCTCCCTCTATTATTTATATTACTTATTGGTAACTTATAATTAAATATTCTTTTAGCTTATTTTTATACTTAATTTTTCTCCACTATTCTTACAATTTGTTCTTCTATTTCATTTAGTCTTAGTTTTAATAAGCTTATATCTCCGTCTGTTGTTTCTTCTGTTAAGTACTCTTCTTTTACTATATTTTCCATATCTTGTAGCTCTTGTTTTAATGTATTTATTTTGCCTAGAATGTCTCGTTTTTCTATAATATTTTCTTCTTCTTTTACTGGTACTGTTTGTTCCATTTTTAAGGTTTCATCTAATGTGTATGTTTGACCATATTCTGGAATTGTTACTGGGATTTCTATTGTTTCTGCTATTTTTCGTTTTAGCACTTCTTGGCTATCTGGTTCGCCATGCACTAAAAATATATGCTTTGGTTTTGTGATAAATGAATATATGAAGTTTAATAACCATTCTTGGTCTGCATGACCTGAATAACCTTCTATGTACTCTATTCTAGCATTTACTGCAATTTCTTCACCAAAGATTTTTACCATTTTTTCGCCATCTACTAATCTTCTTCCCAAAGTTCCTGGTGCTTGGTAACCAACAAATAAAATGGTGCTATTAGGGTCCCACAAATGGTGCTTTAAATGGTGCTTAATTCTTCCTACTTCACACATACCACTTGCTGAAATTATAATTGCAGATTCATTTTTCTCATTTAATGCTTTTGACTCGTCTGCTGTTTTTGTAAATTGAAGCCCAGGAAATTCAAGTGGATTATCTCCTGATTCAATAAGCGCTTGTGTTTCTTCATCAAATAGATTTGCATTTTTTCTAAATATTTCTGTTGCTGAAATTGCAAGTGGGCTATCAACATATACAGGTGCACTCATTAAAGTTTTATATTTTCTTTTAAACTCTTCATCATCATCTTTTTCCTTCAAGCCGTTTAACTCATACAATATTTCTTGTGTTCTTCCTACTGCAAATGATGGAATTACTACTGTTCCACCTTTATCTAAAGTTTCTGCAACAATATCTAGAAATAGATTTGCTTTATCATCATTTCTTAAATGTAGCCTTGAACCATATGTAGATTCCATTACTAAATAATCTGTATTATCTATCATTGTTGGAGATGAAAGAAGTGGAATATCATTGTTTCCTAAATCTCCTGTGAATACTGCTTTAGTTTGCTTTCCATCTTCTGTTACCCAAATTTCAATAATTGCTGAACCTAGCATATGACCTGCATCATTAAAACGAACATGGATGTTAGGATCTATTTCAATTATTTCATCATATTCTACGGACTTAAAAATTTCCATGGTGTCTATTGCATCTTGTGCTGTATAAAGTGGTGGAAGTGCTGGTTTTCCTTCCCTCATTCTTTTTCTGTTTCTCCACTCAATTTCTTGTTCTTGTATATGTCCACTATCTGGAAGCATTATAGAGCATAAGTCAACAGTTGCTTTTGTTGCAAATATTGGGTTTCTATAGCCTTCTGTGTATAACTTAGGTATTCTTCCTGAGTGGTCTATGTGTGCATGTGTTAATAACATAAAGTCAATTTCATTTATGTTAAAATCAAATGGTTCGTGGTTTTTTCCTTCTTCTTTGTTACTGCCTTGGTACATTCCACAATCTACTAAAAATTTTTTGCCTGCTCCTTCTACTAAAAAGTTAGAGCCTGTTACAGTTCTTGTTGCACCTAAAAAAGTAATTTTCATATTTTATTTTTCCTTTCTGAGTTTTTTAGTTTTTATTTATTAAGTAAATAACTTCGTTTTCTTTTTTAGCTTAATAGTTTTTCCACATTCAATTTCATAACTGCTTTCTAATATATTAGTATCATAGTATTCTACAACTAATGTTCCATCTACTACTTTAGTTTCTATTACAAGATTATTTAGGTCTATCATTTTGCTATTAAAAAGTTTCTTTATTATTTTATCATTTGTTTGTGTATCATCTGTTACTTCTTCTATAGCATTTAATTTATTTGCTTTTTCTATAAGTAGTATTATTACTTTTTCAAAAAGTTCTTTTAAATCTACCTTTTGTTTTAAATTTTCTCCTTCAGAATTATATATTAGAAAACCATAATATCTTAATATATAAAAATATGAAATAATTTCTTGTCTTGTTTGAGCTTTTGATATTTTTATTTCGAAACATTCTAGGAATAAATTTGCTATATCAATGCTTTCAATATTCTCATCAGTTATATTTAGTGTTTCTAAAAATTCATTTCTTATATTTAGCATTTCTTTTCGTGCTACATAACCTTTTGGATCTATTAAGTCATTACACTTTTTTATTTGTTTTACATATTCAAGTCTTTCTTCTTCTAGCATATTTACTAAATGTCTAATGCTAAATATTTTTTCTTTATTTGGTAATTTTTCGTTTCTCTTTTTGTATTCTTTTTCTAGTTCTTCTTTGTTATTAATCAATTTATCTATTTTATCTATTTTTTTATTTAATTCTTTCTTTTCTTGTGTTACACCTTCTAAATAACTTTTCTTATTATTTAATTTTTCTAGTTCTATTTTTGTTTCTTTCTTTCTCTCTTTCCAAAATTCTGCTTGTTCTTTGCTTACTTTTGATATAGCTTCAATTGCTAACTTACAGAATAACTGCATTAAAGTTTTTGCCCTTTCTTCTCCAAAGTCTTGCTTTAATTTTTCATAAGCTAATATTATATAGTCTGCTAAGTTTGTGTCGTTTTGTTGCCATTCATCTATAAACTCATATCCTAGTAAATATAAAAAGGTTTGGAAATATATATTCATTTCTATATCTGCAATATCTTTTAAAATAATTTCCCATGACCAACCATTAAAATCTCTTATTATTTCTGATTGATGCATTCTCATTCCTAAATTTATAAAATATGTAATTGGCTCTTGTAAAATGTTTTCTTCCTCTGGCATACAAATTGTTTCTTGTCCTAATTCTATTAAAGCATTTAATAAAGTAAATTCACTTCCTATTGATACGATTTTTCCTTCTTCTTTTTGTACTATATATCCTTTATTTTCTTCTTTTATACTATCTACTATTTCTATTTCATTACATTCTACATCTATAATATCTATTAAATCTTCTAAAAATACACCTTTATCATATACTTCTACTTTTACTTTTAAATAATCTTGATACGCATTTTCAATTTTATAAAACATACTTAAAAGAAGGTTTTTGGTCTCGATTGAAAAATTCTTTTTCTCCAAAACCTTCTCCAAAGCATTAGTATAATCTTTTAAATAAATCTTACGTATTTTTTCCATATTCACCTTTTCTTCAGTTTCTATTTATAAACTATAATGACTTTTTGTAGCGCTGCGCAGCGTTCAATTTGTTTACTCTTGCTCACTTGCACTCTGTGCCATTTTAAGTTCTTGCCATCTTTCTTTAGACATTAAAACTTCTCTTGGTTTGCTTCCTTGGTAGCCTGAAATAACTCCTCTTTCCTCCATTTGGTCTATAATTCTTCCTGCCCTTGCATAACCTACTTTAAATCTCCTTTGTATAAATGATGTTGAAGCTTGCTTTGTTTCTACTACTGTATCTATTGCTTCCATTAGTAATGGGTCTGTTCCATCATCTTCTGCTTGTTCTGCCTCTAAGTCTTTATCAGTTTTGTTTGCATTTTCTATTTGCTCCATAATATCTTCATTATATGTAACTTCACCTTTTGATTTGATAAAGTCTACTATTTTTTCTACTTCTTTATCTGATACAAAAGCTCCTTGAATTCTAGTAGGCTTTGGAGAACCTGCTGGATAGAATAGCATATCTCCTTTTCCAAGTAATTTTTCTGCTCCTACCATATCTAGAATTGTTCTTGAGTCTACTTGTGAAGAAACTGCAAATGAAATTCTTGATGGAATGTTTGCTTTGATAATACCTGTGATTACATCAACAGATGGTCTTTGTGTTGCAATTACTAAGTGCATTCCTGCAGCTCTTGCTTTTTGTGCTAAACGACAGATTGAATCTTCTACATCTTTAGATGCAACCATCATTAAATCTGCAAGCTCGTCTATAATGATTACTATTTGTGGAAGAATTCCTGTATCTTCTTTTTGTGCTATTTCATTATATCCTTTAATATCTCTAACACCTTTAGTTGCAAATAATTGATAACGATTTTCCATTTCTTGTACTGCCCATGCTAAAGCACCTGCTGCTTTTTTAGGGTCTGTAACTACTGGAATAAGTAAGTGTGGTATTCCGTTATATACTGAAAGTTCTACTACTTTTGGGTCAACCATAAGTAACTTTACTTCATTTGGTTTTGCTTTGTATAAGATACTTGAAATTAAAGTGTTAATACATACACTCTTTCCAGAACCTGTTGCACCAGCAATTAAAACGTGTGGCATTTTTGCAATATCTGTTACTACTGGCTCACCTGCTACATCTTTTCCAAGTCCAAATGCAAGTTTTGATTTATGGTCTATAAAGCTATCTGATTCTATTATTTCTCTAAAATGTACCATTTCATTTTCTTTGTTTGGAATTTCAATTCCTACTGCTTGCTTGCCCGGAATTGGTGCTTCAATACGTATGCTTTCTGCCGCTAAGTTTAATGCTATATCATCTGCTAAGTTTGCAATTTTGCTAACTCTTACACCTTCTGCTGGTTTTAGCTCATATCTTGTAATTGCAGGTCCAACAGATACATTTTCCACTTTTGCAGAAACACCAAAACTATATAGTGTTTTTTGAAGTTTTGTTGCTGTGTCTGCTACATTTTTCTTTCCACCTTTATTTATTTTCTTGTCTGCTTCACTTAATAATTGTACTGGTGGGAATTCATAGTTTTCATCTTCTTCAGTTATTGTGTGTTCTAATTGTAACACTTCTTTTACTTTGTCTTCTTTTTCTTCTTCTACTTGTTTAAATAAATTTGCATCTATAACATCTGGAGAGCTTTGCTCTTGTGCTGGCATTTTATCTGGTTCTTGCGAAGCTTCTGCTTTAGCCTTTTTCTTTCCAAAACCTCCAAAGAATGGAATATCAAGTTCATCATCTTCATGGTCATATTTAGGCTTATTATCATCTTCATCTAAATCTATACTTAATTGATTAGCAAGTGGAGTAGCTAGCCTTTCTGCTTCTTCTCTTTCTCTTAGGCGTCTTTCTCTTTTTGATTCCATTCTATCTCCTGCTTTGTTTTCGCTTCTTGCCTCTACCATTTGAGCTTTTCTTTCTTCATACCTACTTCTTATGTCTTCTTTTCTTTCTTCTCGTCTTTCCGCCATAGTATCTAAGAAGTTGCTAAGTAGTTCTGCTGGTCTTATTCCAAAAATGAATACTAATAATATAATAGAAACACCTACTGCTAAAATTGCTGCACCTGTTTCACCTAATGCACTTATAATAGGAAGTGCAATAACTGTACCTACTACACCTCCACCTATATTTTTTTCTCCTAGTGTATAGGCATCTTCTAAAATATCTGAAAATTCTTTGTTTTCTATTTGAAGGTTTCCATTGCTTACTTGGAATACACTAAGCATTGCAGAAATGCATATTAAGAAAATTGTGTATTGTACTAATTTTCCCATCATGTATTCTCTATCATTGTGTGCCATATATACTGCAATAAGCAAGGTTCCTATTGGAATTATGTATTTAATGAAGCCCATAATTCCCCCAAGTAATGGGCTTAAGAACTGCCCCATATTGCCAGATTTTGTATATATTAAAAGCATTAGTAGAATACTTACTAGTACTAAAACTACTACTGCTACATTTTTATCTACTTGATTTTTCTTTTTTCTTCTTGCCAAAGTTATTACCTCCTCATTTGCTTCTTGCTTTAAATTAATAATGTTTCTTATGTTTTTATCTAAGACTTAATAATTTTTGAGTTTTTATTGCATTTAAATTTTTTTATTTTGTATGTTTAATTTTATTGTTGTGAGCAAAAAAATAGTGGTTTCGGAAATCCAATTTCCGTCCACTGTTTTTCCGAAAATTCTATTTAAGTTTTTTATGTTTTGTTTTAATTTTATTATATTTCTTTATTTATAAACGATTTTTTTAATTCTTTATTTTAATTCTTTTCTGTTTTCTTGAATTACTCTTAAAGCATCTTGAAGTGCAACTTCAATGCCAGATAAAACACCGTCAGCATAGTCTTTTGTTCCTTTTGATATTTCACGTGACATCTCATTTGCTGTTTCAATAATTTCTACTTTCTTCTCATATGCTTTTCTTGTTATTTCATGTTCATCTATCATAGATATTATTCTATTTTCAGCTTCTTTAATTATTTCATCAGCTTCATTTTGGGCTTCAACTAAAATTCTTTGTCTTTCTTCTTTTACCCATTTTGCTTGCTTCAATTCTTCAGGTAGCTTTAACCTAATTTCCTTAATAATGTCTAGTAATTCTTCCTTGTCCACAATACATTTACCAGAAAAAGGTACATTTCTACTTTTTTCTAATAAATCCTCTAAAGTTTCTAATAAGGTGAATATTTCCATTGTTTTACCCCTTTCAACTTAACACAGTGCTACTTCGTTGTAGAGTTTAAGAATATAAGTTTAACTCTACCGTACTTTCTAATATCATAAATGTTTACATTTAAATTTTCTAACTCTTGTAACTCTCTTGTTTCATCATCAGTTTCTATGATTATAATTCCTTCATCTTTTAGTAAATTTAATGATAATATTTCTTTAACAGAAGCGACTGCAATGTCATATTGATAAGGTGGGTCAATGTAGACAATATCAAATTGTAAATTTTCCTTTTCAAATAATTCTAATGCTTTTTTATAGTCTTTTTCTATTACAGTTGCATTTTCTTTAAGTTTCGTTTTTTCTAAGTTATTGTATATCATTTTTACTGCAAGATGATTTTTTTCACATAAGTATGCGTGTTTTGCACCTCGACTTAAAAATTCAATAGCAATAGCACCACTTCCTGAAAACAAATCTAAAATAAGTGAATTTTCTATTTTAGTTTGCAATATACTGAATAATGGTTCTTTTACTCTGTCTAATGTAGGCCTTGTTGACATGCTTTCTATTGAATTTAATTTTGTTCCTCGTGCTATTCCACTAATTACTCTCATAGTACCTCTATATGATATACAATTATTTTATATTTTTCTGTTTATATGTCAATAGATTTAATGCAAATGTAATATTTTCTTAATGTTTTTGTAATAATGTTGCCTATTTGTAATAATTCATTTGTATTATATACTATGCTATTTAAAATGTAAAGAAAAATTTTAAAAATAATAAAAAAAGAGAACCAAATAAGAACATACTGTACTTATTTTAGTTCTCCTTTTGAACCTCGGAACTTAAACACTTTTGAATAAGTCAAATTAAGCTAACCATTGTAAATGGTTAATTTTTTTGTCAAATTTTTT
>CANRGT010000019.1 GCA_947630185.1 uncultured Clostridia bacterium
TATTTTATATTTAGGAAGTACGCACTTTTTTGTAATATAGTTACCTGTAAGTAAGTTTTATTGATTTTACTTACTTTCAAAGTTATAATTTTTTATCTGAATAACAAATTACTATTTAGCTTATAAAATAATACCATAAAAATAAGCGACTAGCAATAGCCACTTATTTAAAGAGTTTATTTTTGTTACTATTTAGTTATATATTTTAATAATTTTTATTTCGTTAATTTCTGTATTTCTTTATCAATAAAATCCTTTATTACAGGTATATCATTTATTGCTGTATCAAAAATAATGCTATAATCCATATCATAATATCCATGAGCAAAACGATTTCTCATTCCTCTTATTTCATTCCAATTTATATTATTTTGTGTACTGTCAATATAATCTGATGTCAAATGATTAACAAGTTCTCCTATTTGAAATATAGGCATAGAAATTGCATTTCTAAAAACAACATTGTTATTAAAATCTTCTATACTTTTTCCAAATGTTTTAAAAGCTTTATCTATTTGTTCACAATATTCTTTCATGTGCAATAATACTGTTAAATTTCTATTTAATTTACTCATATATATTTAATCTCTCTTTCTTTACTTCATTATAAAACATATTTTTTGCAAGCTTTATTGTTTCACTATCATATTGTATATCATCTGTATATGTTTCTTCTATTACAATATCAATTTGCTTTTTTAATATCTGTTCTATTTCATTAGCAAGTGCAGATAATTGCAAAAGTGTTTTTAAGTTTCCTTTTTTTATCATAATATCAACATCAGACTTTTTATCTGCTTCACCTCTTGCATATGAACCAAATATATATGCTTTTTCAACTCCATATTTTTTTAATATATCGTATATCATTGCTTTTATCTCTTCAATCGTATACACTTTTTCACTCATTTTATTAATCTCCAATTTATATAAAAATAACCTCGGATACTTAGGCTACCCAAGGTACTATCAATTTCCGACTTCAGTCCCGTAGGTTTACTAAAGTACTAATCTATATACAAATATAACATTTAAATCTTGATTTTGTCAAGGAAAATGGTAAATTTATCTGTTGTTCTTTTCATTTTTATATTATCTATCAAATTAATCCTAGTATATTTTATATATTAATCGGTTATTTCCTTACTTTGATTATCTTGAGTTAATTCCATAGTAACTTCTCCAACAATTATATCTTTATCTATACTCATAGTCTGCTTTATCATTTTCCCAAGAATTTGGTTCATAAACTGTTCCTACAAACCATATTTCATTCGTTTTTTTATCTTTTATTAAATACATAAATGGCTTATCTATCTTGATTTCAATAGGTTTATTTTCATTAATCATTATCGATTCATCTGTCATATAAATAACCGTTACAGCAGCTGCCTTAACTCCTTTTTCTGTAAAATCAATATTAGCTTTATGTAAGGCTCCTCCTACCCAAAGAGGTCTTTTGCTTGACATATTTGAAAAATCAGCTAAGTTTTCATCAAATGCATCTGTTATCCCTAAAGTTTTTAAATCATCATTTAAGCTTAATTCATAGTCAAATGAAAATCTTGGTATAAAAATATCTAAACCATTTTTGGTTTTAGAAGCTAATGTTAGATTACTTGTTATATTTTTTAAAGTATCTTCTTCAAAATTTTCTACATAATTTGATAAATCATTATTAGGCATAATTGCAATAAATTCCATTTGTTCATTTTCATATTTTTCTAAATCCATAGAAATTGCAATAACGTTGCTATCTTTATAATATGAAACATTATCACTTTTAGTTTCTTGATTCATCATTGTTGCAGTCATTTCATTACCATTTTCTAAATAAAATGTACCTCCATGAGTATTCTCTTCATCAAATTTATCTTTCCATGCCATATCAATAGCTAATGCATTTATTAGAAACATTTCATTATTTGGATTTGTTACTATTTCATCTTTTAATATATTTTTTATTTGTCCAAAAGTTTTATTTTCAATCCAATTATTTATACCATCAGCACTTCTGAAAGCATCATATTTTATTTCAGCATTATATTTATTAAGTAATATATCTTTATATTCATCTTTTGCATATTGTGAATATGTATCTCTAATATATAATGCATTTGCCAATGATAATATATTATCTATATTATTATATTTTACTAAACCTATATCTCCAATTACACTCTCAATTTGAGTTTTAGTATTTCCATTTGCACCATGGTTAAGCATTTTTAAAGCATATTTTATAGATAATGGACTATAAACCATATTGTTTTTCTTATTTTCCATTTTCAAGAATTTAAGAGAAAAATCAGTATCATTAAAATTTGTCTTTGCATCTGTTGGTTTATCTTCTATTTGTGTTGTGTTCGTATCTTCATTTTTAGTATCAATATTTTTATTTAATCTTGCTAGGACTATTCCAGCAATAATTATTATCACGACTAATATTAAAACTATTAATGTTGTTAATTTAACTTTTACTTTATTATTTTTTTCTTCCATCTAAACTCTCCTTTAAATACAATCACTTTTCTCTCGTTCATTATATGAATTGTAACAATAACATCAAATTAATTCAATATTTACAGATTAAAAACATAAAGTTTTTCTCCTGTCTTTAATTTTTCAATGTAATTAGCCCCAAGCTTTTCATAGTAATTTTCTAAATTTGTTTTTAAATAAATTTTTTTAAAATTTCTCTTTCTGGCTTCAGATAAGATTGCATTATTCAAAATTATAGAGTAACCTTTGCCTCTATATTTTTTCTTTATAAACATAGTTGCATACCAAGGTGATAAATCTTTTCTTTCTTCACAATCAGATGGAAAAATTGATATAAAACCAATTAGCTCTTCATTATCTAATAAAATCAATTTGCAATAATATGGATTATCAAAGTTTGATTTAATTTTTAATATTTTCTTATTCACTTTATCATAAAATTCTTCTTTAGATAGATTCTTTTGTCCCCATTCTTTTTGAGTTAATTCTGCTACTTCTTTAAGATATTGTTGTTTATCTATTATATTGTATACATTTAGCATTCGCATCGTCTCCTATTCTTACATATTCTAATAAGTGTTTATATATTTACACAAATTGTAATTTGTTTTACTCAATAGTTCCTGCTATACATTTATTAAACATATACATTTCTATGCTTGTTATTTTCTTTTCATCATTGCTAGTATATCCATATTTAACAATAGTTATATAACCTATTCCTTTATATTCAATTAAGCCTGTTTCTTCATACCAACTAATATTAAATATAGGATTTCTAAAACTATTTACTCTGTTCATATCTACTGATAATATAACACAGTATAAAGTTACTATAACTATTACAACAGATAACACTATTTTTAAAGTTTTTTTGCAAAATTTAATTACCAAAAGCATTGCCAACAATAATATTATAAAAATTCCTATCATAATATTTTCCTCCTAAAAAACGAATTACTATTTATCTAACAAACTTATATAATATTTTCAATTTTAATCGTTTAAAAAATTCATTACTAAATCTATAATAACTTCTTTTTCTTTTGGATTTGATTCTGCAATTAGTAGTGTTAATGCTGCTAGAGTATTATTGTCAATTACCTGCTTTCCAGCTTTATATAAAATATCATAATAATTTAAAAAATATATGAATAATGTTGCTGCAATTCTTTTATTTCCATCGATGAAAACATGATTTTTTACAATTAAATATAAGAAATTTGATGCCTTTTCTTCAATACTATTATATATTTCTTTTCCATCAAAACTTTGATATATATTATTAATGATGGATTCTAAGCCATTATCTCTTTCTACTCCAAATATATTGCTTTTTTCTCCAAATTTTAATTTATGAATAATATCTAAACAGTCTTGATATTGAATTATTCTATTGTCTGTTGTACCTTTAATCTTCTTTAAAGTTTTGTGGTCATAATCATCTAACAAATCTAATGCTTTTGAATAATTTCCTATAACTTTTAAGATTTCTTTTGCATCAATAGCTTCTAACCTTTCGTCAATTCTATTTGCTATATCAATTAACTTTATTGTTTTTTCTAAATATTCTAATCTTCTTTGATTTACTGCATAACCTTTTAACATATAATCTTTTAATATTTTTGTTGCCCACTTTCTAAAAGCAATACCATTTTTTGATTTTACTCGATAGCCAACAGATATAATCATGTCCAAATTATAATAATTAGTTGGTTTATCAACAAATTCGGAATTTCCGAATTTAGTTAAAGTTTCACTTTCTTCAAGTTCTCCTTCTTTATATATGTTCTTTATGTGCTCATTTATGGTAGATTTAGCCTTGTCAAAAAGTTTTGCCATTTGTTCTTGAGTTAGCCATACAGTTTCATCTTTCATATTGACTTCTAATTTTACATCTTGATTTTCAAATATTATAATTTCATTCTTTTCATTTAACATAAAATCACCTTCTTTTTATTAAATCATTATTAGATTTATTAAGTATTCCGCATAATTTAATATTATCATCACTACTATAAAATATTTTTTCTTCCATAATTAATTCCTTATTACTATTTATCTGTCTAAAGTATAACAAAAAAGCAAGTGATTGTAAATATTTCACTTGCTCATATTTAATGTTCCTATTCTATCATTTCACTATAAATTTTATGAATATCTTTCTCATCCTTATATTTATTTTCCATAGGGCACATTCCAGTTTTAGTCTGATTTATGATATATTTCACTTTTTCTTTATATTCATATTTGATATGGTTTTCTTCTAAAACAGGAATTGCATATTCACTTATAACATCTGCGTAAATTTCTTTAACACCTGCTAAAGCTAAAATACTTCCTGCTACTTTTCCAATTACTTTATCTGCTATAACTGCTCCTTTTAGCGCATTCTTGTTTTCTTTTAAGATGTCTTTTATATCTTTTATTCTATCTTGATAATATTCTTTTATTTCTCCATTTTCATAAGCTACAACTAATGAAGCATTTTTTTGATGTAGAACTTCTTTTACTTCTTCTAATTTAGTCATCTAAGTGAATTCCTTCCTAATTTAATAATCTTGAAAAATCTTTCATTGCTTCTGAAATCTTTAATTGTTGTGGGCAAACTGCTTCACAACTTCTACATCCTATACAAGCACTTGGTTTTTTATCATCTGGCAATGCACTTATAGCCATTGGTGCAATAAAGCCTCCTCCTGTAAAGCTATGCTCATTGTATAAAGATAATAATTCTGGTATGTTCAAGCCTTTTGGACAATGTGATGTACAATATCTACAAGCTGTGCATGGAAGTATATTTCCTTTTAGCATTTCATCTGCTATTTTCAATATTTCCTTCATTTCTTCTTCATTTAATGGTTTATTTTCTTCAAAAGTTTTTATATTGTCTTTCATTTGCTCCATATTACTCATTCCTGAAAGAATCATTGTAACTTCTGGTATAGCTTGTAAAAATCTAAATGCCCAAGCTGGTGTTTCTTCATCTGGTCTATATTCTTTTAATTTTTCTTCTTGCTCCTTTGATAATTTTGCAAGTTTTCCACCTCTTAAAGGTTCCATTACCCAAATAGGTATATTCCATTCTTTTAAAAGCTCAATTTTTGATTTTGCATCTTGAAATTTATAATCTAAATAGTTTAATTGTATTTGACAAAATTCCATATACTCACCATAAGCATCTAGAAATTTTTTCATAACATTATAACTTCCATGAGCAGAAAATCCTAAATGTTTAATTCTTCCATTTTCTTTTTGTTTTAATAAGTATTTTAATATTCCGTATTTTTCATCTAAATATGGATCAACATTCTTTTCATACACATTATGAAATAAATAAAAATCAAAATAGTCCATTCCTGTTTTTTGTAACTGTTCTTCAAATATTTTTTCGACTTTATCCATATTTGATATATCATATCCAGGAAATTTTGTTGCTAAATAGTAACTATCTCTTGGATATTTATTTAATATCTTTCCGATTACTTTTTCAGATTCTCCATTATGGTATCCATAAGCTGTATCAAAATAATTAACACCATTTTTAATTGCATATTCAACCATTTTTGCTGTTTCTTCTTCATCTATTGGTGTGTCACCATTTTGCCCTTTATTTGGTAAACGCATTGTTCCAAAACCCAAACTTGATAATTTTATATCTTTAAAATTTTTATATATCAATTTTATTCCTCCTTGTTTATTATATTTTTATTATAAATTTTTTCACAAAATGCTTTCAAATTATAACTTATCATATTGTTCATCTGTAACAGGTTCACACCATTCATTAGAAGCATTTTCTCCTGGGATTTCAACTGCTATATGACTAAACCATGAGTCCTTTTTGGCTCCATGCCAATGTTTTACATTTGCAGGAATTACAACAATATCTCCCACCTTTAAACTTTGAGCTGGTTTTCCTTCTTCTTGATACCAACCTTCTCCGCTCTACACAAATTAAAACTTGACCTCCACCACTAGTTGCTTTATGGATGTGCCAATTATTTCTAAATTTAGGTTCAAAAGTTACATTTGCAAATCCTATTCCATTTTCTGTTTTAGCAAGTTGTTTTAAATATGAGTTTCCTATAAAATATTTTGCAAAATTTACATTTGGCTCTCCCATTCCAAATGCGCCTCCATGAACTTCTTTAACATTATTATCTGTTTGTTTTTCCATTATAAATCAATTCCTTTCTTTTTATTTATATTCAACAATTTGTGATAGATTTTTTCTAGTATTGTGCATAGGTGAAGGTTTGCAATCATCAGTCTTGTAGCCTAATGGAATAAGGCATATTGGTTCAATATTTGCATCTAAATTAAACTCTTGTTTTAAAATATTTTTATCAAACATTTCTATCCATATATTATCTACACCTACATTTGTAGCTTCTAACATCATGTGAGTAGCTACTATACAAGCATCCATTTCATAAGTTGAAGAATCATCTTTTGACCACGCAATGCCCTTATCACTTGCTACAATTAAGCAAACTGGTGCATTATATCGACATGGACTTGCTTTATCTATTTTTTCTAATCCTTCTTTAGATTTAACTACATATATTCTTTGCGGTTGATTATTTTTTGCAGTAGGTGCTAGATTTCCTGCTTCTAATATTTTATTTATTAGTTCATCACTAATCAAATCATTTTTAAATTTTCTTGTTGAAAATCTTTCTCTAATAACTTTCTCAAATTCCATTTTAAATCCTCCTTTCTTTAATTTACAATAACTTTATTATACCTTCATAAACCATTTCATATATTGAAATGAATTTAAATGGAACATCTGCATTTTCCATAGCTTCTTTTTGTTTATCCGTAGCACAAGTATATGGATAAATTCCATACATCAATGGGAAAAATGAAAAAATAAATTTCTCTTTTTCTTCTTCATTCATATTTTTAAAAAATTTATCCAAGCACTTTTTTATTGATTTTAATGATTTCCCATAACTTCTCTTAAAATCTACTAATTGCTCCATACGACTATTCGCTTCCATATCATATAAATTCATTGAAAGTAATTTTAATAATTGCTGTCTTTTTTCAATACTTAAAGCAATTTGTTTTGCAAATTCTACTTTTTCTAATTTGTCATTTTTAATATATATATCTTCTAAATCTTTTATCCATTTTTCATATTCTCTTTTAAAAAGGGCTAAAAATATTTCTTCTTTTGTTTGAAAATAATTATATATAGAAGGTCTTGAAAATGTGGTTTTTTCACTTATATCTTTTAATGTTATTTCTTTAAAACTTTTTGTTTGGTACAATTCTTCACAAGCATTTATAATTTCATCTTTTCTTTCATCTGCTGATTTAATTTCCACTTTTATCTACCTTCTTTTTTAAATACTTTTTATAATATTAATTGTATTCATTGTATTTGGAAATCCTATATAAGGCAAACATTGTAACATTGTAGCTAATAACTTTTCTTTTGAGTTTCCTACCTTTATATTTCCAAGCACATGGGCTTTTATTTGAGTATCTGATCTTATTGTTGTTAAGCCAACTAATACAAGTAATTCTCTTGTTTTTATATCTAATCCTTTTCTCGTATAGAAATCTCCAAAGCCAAATTCCGTTAAGTATTTTGGTATTTCTGGTACATCTGGATATTTTTCTTTTATTTCATCTCCATATATCGGGTTTTGAATTTCAAATCCTTTTTCATATCTTGTTTCATCTGTTACTGTTCCAGTATTTTCTAATGGCAATTTAATATCTCTTGATTTAAAAACTTCATTCATATTACTTACCGCATTTAATGTTCTTGGAAAACCTATAAAAGGTGCTAACTGATAAATAGTTTCTCTTATTTGGGTAGGTGTAGCTCCTACATTCAATGCTGCATTTATATGTGCTGATAATTGTGGCAACGTTTGTAATACTGCTAAAATTGTTACTGTAATTAGTTCTCTTTCCTTCATATCTAGTTTGTCGCTACTGTGAAATACATCTCCAAATATAAACCTTCTTAAGATTTCCATAAGTTCATGATCTATTTCTTTATTTGCATCTGGCAATTCTCCAAATAATTTGTTAAAAACTTCCTTGCTTTCTTCAAAACGGTTCATTTTTACCTCTCCTTTTACGATAGATTCATTTTTGTTTTTCCTTTTTCTGACACTATGTCAGTATCATAATATATTAATTCTGACATAGTGTCAATGGTTTTTTGAAAACTTTTCTAAAAAAATAGACTATGCTTTTACATAGCTATTTTTAGATGCTTATATAAGTTGTAATTTATTTCTCAAATTTTACAATTACACTATTATTTCCTAAATCCGGTAAATTATCAATATGGCCTATTCTAGTATAACTATAATTTGTATCAAAAGATTTATAGAAAATAACTAAACAATCATTACCATAAAGCATTATATCTCCTTTTTCAATATGCTTTGGGTTATAAGAATTAGTAGGTAATGTTTCATCTAAGTAAATATACTTTTCATTTCCATTTAATTCTTTCATATTAAATTCTTGTGGTAATTTACTTATGAAGCTTCTTGCAGTTTCATTGTTTTCAATTATTGCATTATATTTTTGATTATTTATACTTACATTAATGTTTGTAACATCTTCCATAATTTTATCTACCTCGTTCTTATTAATATCTTCATTACTTATATTGGTTTGTGAATCTAAATTTCTATTGTTAAAAAACTTTAATTGTACCATATCAGCTAATAAAACAATTACTAAAATAGCAAGAATTATTAAAAATATTTTTATACCTTTTTTCATAATGTACCTCCAAATTACCATCTGTCTAACTAAATAGATTTATATATTTTACATTAACTCATACATGTTGTAATTTATCGCTACCTTTGTGCAATCTCAATAATCTTTAAATCAACTTCATCAACATAACCAATATTTTCTTTTAAATCCCATAGCTTTATTTCATCATTTTCATCTTCATCATTTTTAATAAATGGACTTATACTATTCCAGCTGCAGTAACATTTTTATAATTCATTATCTCTTGCTCATTACAAGGTATATATTCAAGTAATTCATATCCACACTTATTTTTTATTGTCATAATTCATATCTCCCTATTAATATCCCCAAGTCATTAGTTTCCATTTACCTTTGTTGATTCTAACTAATATCCAACTCCAATTTGAATACTCACTATCAGAATTTAAACCGGAATTTGTTGCCTGTTCTCCTTTATATGTTTTAAAATTAGAATATAATATAATTGCTTCATCTGCATTATATTGTTCTGCCCATGCTTTACTTGCATCTTTAGATTTTTCTTCATCATACCAAATTTTATTTAGAGTAGCTGGAAAATCTTTAAATTTATTTAAAACAATATCTATTGATGATTGTATTTCCTGTTCACTATATATTTCAGATTTTCCTATAACTACTTCGACATTTTCAATATTTCCTTTTTTATTTATTAAGTTAACTATTATAAAAATACTAATACTAATTATAACTAAAATTCCAATAGTTCCAATTATTAATTTCTTTTTCATATCTATACCCTCAATAATTTATTATTTTTTATTACCATTCAAATTTATATTGCATCTTGTCTTTGCTCTATACCTTCTTTATCGGTTTTTTCTATATTAGTTATATCAAATGTATTAAATATATCTTGAATTGTATAATCTTTTCCATCTATTTTGTTACCTTTAAAAGTGAACTCATAATTTTCATTTTCTTGTAATATATATTTTTTATTAACTTTTATCACAATTGGTTCAAAAAGTTGGAATTGCTGTACCACATAAAAGTTATTTTCTCCTGTAGCATCTGTCTTATTTAAGTTTGATACTATATTGTATGTACGAGTAAATTCTATATATGTTGTTTCGTTTTCTTTATTTTCTTCGTCTAAATCTACTGTTTCTTTCAATGGTGGAGCATATTTTTCCCATCTAAATACCGTTACTTTTTCTCCATTAATAAAAACATATGTATATACCAAAATTCCTTTATCAATATAATCTACATTTCCTCCATCACGATTATGTCTTATTTTTATTAAAGGGTTATTATCAAATACTTTCGCTTGTATTGTATCTGCTAATACAGCAATCGCTAGAATAACAAAAATTATTAAAAATATCTTTATGCCTTTCTTCATAACATACCTCCTAAAATATAAATTACCTTTCAAATTCTCCATCAAATTCTTTAACTCTTGTATTTACACCATCTATTATTTGGTATTCCCTTTTAGAGTTTTTATAAACTTTCTTCTGTATTTCATCTTCTAAATCTATTCCTAATATTTCTGATAGTCCTAACAAATATATAGCAATATCTGCTATTTCTTCTCCTAAGTCTTCTTTCTTTTTTCTCCATGCTTCATATGCTTCAGCAACTTCTCCATATGTTAAGCAAAACTCTTTATTTACATCAGTCACATTAAATCCTTTATCTACTTTGTTTTGATATATTTCTTTTTGTAGCTTTTTTAAATCTACCATATTGATTACCTCCATAATTTTTTTAAAAATCTATATAAAGTATATCAAAAAAGCAAGTGATTGTAAACAATATTCACTTGCCATATAAATTGTAACCTAAGAAATATTCAATTCTGATAATATAATTTTTATATTTTTGTCAGTCGATTTTAATCCATCTAACTCTATTTTATTGCATTTCAAGTTTCTAAACCATTCAATTATTTCTAATTCATCTTTTTTATATATTTTGTTAAAAAAATTTTTTTCTCTCTCATATAGGTCTCCATTTTCAAGGATTCTATCTCCAAATTGTTTATAAGACCTCTCTTTTACTCTTTTTAATCTTGTTTCTTTATCTAATCGAATAAGTATAGCAAAATCATACATACCACTCAAATTTCCATAATCACCTTTACATGCTGTAAAGACAATATTATTATATTTATTAAAATCTCTTTCTATTTTTTTTACTACTTCATCTTTTGTTATTGAATTTTCATATTTATAATCATTGTTATCAACAAAATAATAATCTTCAATATCTATGTGTTTATATTTTATAACATTTGCTAGTTTCCTTCCTAATGTAGTTTTTCCACTTCCATTTAAACCACAAATTACTATTTTTCCCACCTTGTTACTTCCTTTCGACTCATTATTTATCATCAGCTCTTGAAAAATAAATAACTAAACTTTTCTTATTTTTAAATTCACTCATATCAAAACCTCCTATTTATTTATATATTTACTTAACTCTAGTGGCATATATCTTTGACCTCTAATTGCATTTATTCCAAAATTTTTTAATTTGCTAAATGACAATTTTCCTTCTTCGTATCTTGTTATTAAATCTATTTTCATAGCTTTATGTATTTTTATATTTTCATCTTTATATTGATAGGGAATATTTACTTCTATTACTTTAAATTTATACATAATTGATGAATAAGGCTTGCCAACATATATATAAACAATGTCATTTACTTTAATATCTGTACTTTGCTTCCATATTATTGTATTATTTTTCTCTAATGCTTTATCTATATCAAAATACTTTGGATTTGCAGGTACTATCCACTCATTTTTAGCACTATTTTTATTTATGACTGTATATGAATAACTTTTCTCAATCAAGCTCATTATTTTTTCATCTGATATGGTATTATTTAGTATAACTGTAATCCAACTTTTCTTATTCATATGATATGCAGGATAAAATCCATCTTGTTTTAGTAAATATTCTATTTCATTAGGTTCTAATTTTATATCAATTATTTCAATTTCACCAGTAGAGCTTTCACCTAATTTACTTTTGTCAATATTCATTATTATGCCATACCATTTTTTACTATCTTTATTTCTAAAAGTAGCATATCCGGGAAACTTTTCCCATTCAAATTCTGGCTCATCTCCATACTTTTCCTTTATTGCTTTTGTTATTCTATTTGATTGCTCATATATAAAAGTTTCTCTGGTAAAACAATTATTTCTAATATCTTTTAATACATTTTTAAATTCATCTTTAACTTGTCCTACAAAAGCACCTGTACTATCTTCTATACGAAAATTAGTATATTCATCACCAAAAGCTAAATCATAAACTTTACCTTTAACTATTCCATCATTATTTATCTCTACATCTACTCTAAAAGTATTATTAATAATATTTTTTGAATATTTGTACAAAGACTTATCTTTTTTAAATCCATATTTAGATATTTTATCAAAATCAATCTTTGCTTTTCTAAATAATTCTTCTTCAATGGTCATTTTTATTCTCCTCTGCCAATTGCGATTTGTAAATGTTTATTAGTTTATCCTTTCAATTTGTATATTAACACTTTTTTCTACTTTTGTCCACAACATAATAAAAAACCATATACAGAAAATCCGTATATGGCATGAGCTAGAGTTTAGTTTAAAGTTAATTAACTTTTTTGATAGTTTACAGCTTTCACAAGCTTGTCGATACTTGATATAGTATCTTCATCAATCCACGCTTCAACACTTTCATCGACATACCCTTTTACAAGATTTCCAAAAGGATAATCTTCAAAACCTGTTTCTGCGAACAAACCCATATCATCCATACGTCCTTCGCTAAGAGCCATAAGGATTATAAGACTCGCAGGATTGATTTCTTCTGGATTATACAAAACGGTATCTTCCGAATATTCCTCCATACTCCCATCGACATGGAAGATTTCAGGTGTTTGATCTTGCACGTAATCGAAAAATAATGCCTCCATTTCTTCCCACACATGAGATGGATGGTCTTCTTTAAATTCTTTTATGAATTTTTCCATTTTCTCAGTGGTTTTTCCTTTGGCAAATTCAAAGAATATCTTAGGAGCATCTAACTTTTCAAGCTCCTTAGTTAAGTCCCGAATTTTGTCAGCATACTCTTGACGCGTCATTAACATTGTTGTCTCTACCTCCAAGTATTATTTACAAATTTGTAACTACTCTAGCTCTAGTTACAAATGCATACTATTATTATACATTATGTATATCATTAATTCAAGTATTGTTTCTTATTAATTTTATTTTTATCAATGTTTTACTATCTTTTATTTATATGATAGGAATTATTAATAGTATATAATTAATTATTATTTTTTACAATAAAAGTTAATATTCCACTTGAGTATGGTGCAATATCATATTGCTGAAAAAATATAGTAATTCCCTCTTTTGTCAAATAATAGTTTTCTAATTTAAAAGTTTGTAAAACCAATTTACAATAATCCGGAAAATATATATCATTTCCTGCTTCTATTTGTTTTTCTATTTCTTCTATAATTTGTTTAACAATATCTATTTGATAGTAATCATTTCCTTTGAAAAAAGCTTTAAGAGGAATTAAATTTTCTAATTTTAAATCCCAATTTTGCGATTTTCTAATTGTATTGCCATGTGCTCCTCCAGAATATGTGTATTCGTCACAATAAAGACTAAGTAAATTTCGATAGTTATATGTTATATTACATTTTCTGATTAATTCATATACCATAATAGGATAGTTATTTTCTTTGTTATAGTCATAAGTTTCTTTTGCTGAATTATATAATTCTCCTTCTGCAAAGTCTTTTATAGATAAAGCTTTTTCTCTATTATAATGGTTAAATTTCTGTTTTCCTCCTTGATAGTTAGATGACGTTATTTCCGGATATTCTATTGTATATTTTAATATTACTTCTCCTTTGTAATAAAGTTCTTTTTCTACTGTATTTATTTTTATTTCATTCATAGCTTTTTACCTCGCTTTCTTTATTTTATTAAAGAAAGACTTATTTGGTTCTATTTTTAAAGTACTATTTTTTATTTTAAATATTTAGAGCTTTATATGTTTAAATATAAATAGCCTCTTATTACTTCACAAAAAAACTACACAGAAATTAATATTTTCTGCATAGCTTTTCATATAAATCATTAAATTATAACACTATTTTCTATATTTCACTTGCAACTTTCAAAGCTATTTCTAAGCAATGTGTTAAAATAGGGGTTCTATCGTCTTTTAAAGTTCTTAAATCCCACTTTCCACCATCTAAGGTGTCATCAGTATATAAAAATTGATAAGCTTTAATATTTCTTGATTTTGCCATTGCCATAATTGATGCACATTCCATATCAACAACTTTGCAACCTAATTCAATTCTATTTTTAGTTTTATTCTTAGTTTCTTTATACATTCCATCAGTAGTCCATATTTTAGTTAGTTCATAACTTATATTGTTTTCATCGAATATTTTTGCAAGCTCTTTATAAGTTTCTACTTCTATAAAATCAGATGCTGGTACATAATGATAGCTAGTTCCTTCATCTCTATAACATTCAGTTGGTATTATAAATGCTCCTTTTTTTAGGCTTGAAGTAAGCTCTCCACAAGAGCCAAAGAATATGAATTTATTTACACCTCTAGAATGTAATTCTTCCATTGTTCCTACAGTAGCAGGTCCACCAAGTATAGTTCTATACAAAATAACTTCTTTATTATTAACCTTTGTTATATAAATTTTCATTTTTTCGCCAGATATACTATAATGACTATATTCTTTAAAATCTTGTCTTTTTTCTACTTCATCTATCAATTCTTTTCTAAAAAAAGCTATTGCTGTATCAGGCAATTTATCTAACCCTTCTGTCATCATTTTAGGACTTACTATTTCTTCGCTTTCATCGTATGCATTTATAATACTCATGCTATCATCCTTTCTCATTTTATTAGATATTTTTTCTTATTTTCAAATTGTTTTTTCAAACTATAATTTAACTAATTTACTATAATTATGTTTTAAAAAATGTCATCAAATATAGATTATATATCTTCTTTTGATAACATTATTTTAAATAATTATTTCCAAATTTTCTTTGCTTAAACATATAATTAGTTCATTTTTAAATATTTAATTAGTTATTTTTCACTAACTAAATCTTTCACAAATTGCTTTGCAGTTTGTTCTAAGTCTTCTAATGTCCCATCATTTTTAATGTAGTAATCATAATCATAGTTTTGTACTTCTCTATCGGAAAAATTTGAATTTATAGGAGGAATATTTTTATTTGTAACTAAAAGAGTTTTTGCCCCACATTTTTGCTTACATTTTTCAATTTCTGACGCCTCTCTAATATGTACAAACATAATCTCATTATTCGAAGATTTAAATTCTTCAGCTTTACTACAAATATATCGAAGTGATGCATCATTATACTCAATTCCTAGCTCTTTTAAATCTGCTAAAAATTTTCTTGATTTTTCGTCTTTTTCTCCATTCCAACCTGCAAGTACTTTAGCAGCTTCTTTTACTTTATCGACTGAAGAAATATTTAAAACCTTAGCATATTTCTTACAAAAATCGACAAAAGTATCTTTTCCTACACCACCACTACCATTTATAATAATTATTTGCTTCATTTGTAGTTTTCCCCCTTAATTCATATGAAATTAGCTGTATTGTATAATATTAAATTATACTTTGTTCCAAAACCATGCTAAACTATTATCAATGCTTTTTCTTTTTCCTTCTTTTACTTCTAATTGATCAAGCCATAGATAAGACAAGAATGATAATAAGATAAATGCAAAATCATAAATCGTTGATGTTGTTATTACTTTATATAATGCTTCACTTTGTTGTGCTATTGTAGCAAATTCTATAGTGTGACCTATTAAAACAGCTATAAACGCAAATAGCATAACTGCAACAATCCATGCTTTTTTTGTTTCTTTTGCTAGGTATAATACTAATAAAAATAATATTACTCCTACTACAACTGAAATTGGGTTTGTAAAATTAATAATTGGCATTTTTCATCTTCTCCTTTGTTTATTATTTTTAAATTTATATGAATGATTTTTTCAATCATAAAAATTTCATTAGTAACTTTCTTTAACAAAACTTACTATATTTTACGAAATTTTCATAATACACTTTTTATTTTAATTTCTGCTCTATAAGTTTTGCTAATTTTTCTGCTTTTTCTTTTATGTATTCTTGATTTTCTCCTTCAATCATAACACGAATTAGAGGTTCTGTTCCAGAAGGTCTAATTAATACTCTACCATTACCTAAAAATTCTTCTTCAAGTTTGCTAATTTCTTCTTGTATTTCATTGTCTTCTTTATATGCTTCCTTTTTACTACTTGAAACTTTTGCATTTACTAAAACTTGTGGATATATATTTATAATTTTTGAAAGTTCTGATGCACTTTTTTGTTTTTCCAGCATAACCTTTATAAGCATCAAAGAAGTTAAGATGCCATCTCCTGTAGGGTTATAGTCTAAGAAAATAATATGTCCAGATTGTTCTCCACCTAAATTATATCCGTTTTTTAACATTTCTTCAAGTACATATCTGTCTCCTACTTTTGTTTGAACTAAATTTAATCCATTTTCTTGTGTATATTTCTTTAAGCCTAAATTGCTCATTACGGTAGCTACAACAGTGTCATTTTTTAAAGTTCCTTTTTCTTTCATATAGTTAGAGATAATTGCTAATAATTTATCTCCATCTACTTCATTTCCTTTTTCATCTATGGCTAAACATCTATCTCCGTCTCCGTCATATGCAATTCCTAAATTGCATTTATTTTCAATAACATATTTTTTTAACATATCTAAATGTGTAGAACCACAATTTTCATTTATATTTATTCCACTTGGAGTGTTATTCATTATATAATGTTTAATACCTAAAGCAGTAAATACTTTATCTGCTACAACAGAGGTTGCACCATTTGCTGTATCTATTGCAACTACAAAATTATCGTTGCTATGATTTTCAAAGTCTTCTTCAAAGTTTTTTCTAAAGAAATATACATATTCATCTAATAAATCTGTTCTAACTTCAGCTGTTCCTATTTTATCATTTATAGCTGTAAAATCATCATCTAATTTTTCTGAATCCATTAAATCTTCTATTTCTTCTTCTATTTCATCTGGAATTTTCATTCCTTTATTACTAAAATATTTTACGCCATTAAACTCATATGTATTATGAGATGCTGAAATAACAACACTTGCATCTGCTTTTAATTTTTTTGTTAAATATGCAACGCCTGGTGTTGGTATTACTCCTAAACTTATAACATTAGCACCATAGCTTAAAAATCCTGCTGTCATAGCACTTTCTATTAGAGTACCTGAAATTCTAGTATCTCTTCCTATTAAAATTGTTGGTACATGATCTGTGTGCTTTGCTAAAGCACATGCACCTGCTTTTGCAACACGATAAACTAATTTAGGTGAAAGTTCAGTGTTTGCAATCCTCCTAATTCCGTCTGTTCCAAAATATCTTCTCATTTTTCCTCCACTTGTCATTTTTAATTTTATTTTATCTATTTATCAGATTTTTAATCTATATATTTCATTAGTAGATATTATTTATAATATGTTTTTCAGAATAATTAATTTTGATAAAATTTTATCATATATTATAAAAATTTAAAATACTTTTTTATTTTATAATTTTAAAAATTAAAAATTTCATATATTTTATCATGCGAATATATATTAGTTGGATTAAATACTTTTACATAGTATGGCTGTATATCAGTCAAAATATCTGATATCAATATAATATTTCCATCTTTTCCTGTTAATTTTAAGTTAGGAAATGATTTTAACATAATTTCATCAGAAAATAAAGTATTTGATAATTGTTTTACAATATCATTACTATAAAATTTATTATAATCCTCTATGTATCTATTTACTTCTTTTACCTCAACATTATTTTCATATACAACTCTTGCAGAAAAGATTTTAACTGCAAAACTACTTATTAGCCAATCAAAAAGCATAAATATTACTATTACTGTTGTAATTTTCTTCAATGTTTTAAAAGAAAATATACTTAAGAATTTATCCATTTTTGGATAAACATGATTCATTAAATATATTGCTAAAGCACCCCAAAAAACAGAAAATAAAATACAAACTCTTCCATTTATATTAAATGGCATATTTGAATAGTCCCACCATTTAATGTCAAATACTATTTCACCTATCCAGCTTACAATGTACTCAACTATAGATCCAATTAAGCAACCGCCAAAAAACAAAGTATAATTATTTTTTTTGAATTTTTGTAGTCCAACTATCATAACACTTGCGCCCATTCCATATATTGCACAAAATGGTCCATAAAGAAAGCTTTTTCTACTTTCTATTACTCCTTTTGTAATTAGTGCAAATAATGTTTCTATAAAAAAGCCAAGTACACTAAAAATAACAAAAAATGCAAATAATTTTACAACTGGTATACCCATTATTGTAAATGGTTTTTTTACTACTTTTAATGATGTTTCTTCTACTTTCTTTCTTTTATTATTTTTTTCTTTAGTAAGGTTAGCTTCTACTTTTTCCCCCATTACTTTGGTTTTCCCCTCTAATTCTTACATCTAATCTATATTTCATTTTTCTAATCTTTTTTCTAATTTCATTTTTCTAATTTTATTTGTTATGCTTAATTTTACATTTTATCTGGCATCTTAATTCCTAATAATCCTGCCCCTATTTTTAATATATTTCCTACTGCATATGTTAAATATAACCTTGCATCTTGAATAGCTTTTTCTTCACCAATTATTTTATTTTCATTATAAAAACTACTAAAACTTTGAGCAAGATGAACTAAATATCTTGCAATTATATATGGCTCATATTTTTCTGCTGATTGCTTTACAGAATCACTAAATCCATAAATAAGCTTTATTACTCTTGATGAATTTATATCTGTTAACTTTGAAGAATCTATTTCTTCTATTTTTGGAATATATCCTGCTTTATCTAATAAGCTTTTAGTTCTAACATAAATGTATTGTATGTATGGTCCTGTTTCGCCATTAAAGTTTAGCATTGTATCCCAGTCAAATATTTCATCTTTAATTCTACTGTTATATAAGTCATTAAAAATAACTGCGCCAATTCCTATTTTCTTTGCTATTTCTTCTTTATTTTCTAAGTTTGGATTTTTTTCTTCTATAATTTTTTCAACTCTACTAATTGCTTCATTAAGTAATTCTTCTAATTTTATTACATTTCCATCTCTAGTTGACATTTTACCTGTTTTAGATAATATCATACCAAAAGGAATATGAACTAAGTTATCTGTATATTTTTCATCTAAATTTAAATCTTTTGCAACTTCGAATATTTGCTTAAAATGTAGTATTTGCTCATATGAAGTAACATATAATGCTTTATAAAAATCATAAGTTCTAGCACGGTATAAAATAGCTGCTAAATCACGAGTTGCATAGGTTGTAGAACCATTTGTTTTTTCTATTATGCATGGTGGCATATCTTTATCATCTAAGCTTACTACTCTTGCGCCTTCTGATTCTTTTAATAATTTCTTTTCATCTAAAATATCGATAACTTCTTGCATTTTATCTGAATAGAAAGCTTCTCCATTCCATGAATCAAAAGTTACATCTAATAAATCATAAACTCTTTGAAATTCTTTTAAGCTAAGCTCTCTAAATTTAGTCCATAAATCTACACAATATTTATCTCCATCTTCTAACTTTTTAAAGTTATTTCTACATTCTTCTAAAACGCTTTCATCTTCTTTACAAAGATTATTTATTCTAATATATATCTTTGTTAGCTCATCTATTGGTTTTTCTTCTATATTATATTCTGTTCCCCACCTTTTGTAACCTTCAATAAGTTTACCAAATTGTGTGCCATAATCACCTAAATGGTTAATTCCTACACAATTATATCCTAAAAATTTATAAGTTTTATAAAGTGCATTTCCTATTACAGTTGAACGCAAGTGCCCAATGTGGAATGGCTTTGCTATATTAGGTGATGAATAATCTATTGTAATTGTTTTTCCTTTTCCAATATCACTTTTGCCATAATTCTCATTTTTTTGTGATATTTCATTAAGTACAGTTGATGCATAGACTTCAGGCTCTATATAAAAATTAAGGTATCCATTTACAACTTCAACTTTTTGCATTATATTTTCTTTAAATTCAAGTTTTTGTTTTAAATCTTCTGCTATCATTTGAGGAGCTTTCTTTAAAGCTTTAGCTAATTTAAAACATGGAAATGAGAAGTCCCCCATTTTTTCATCTGATGGCACTTCTATATATTCATAAATTTCTTCTTGTGGTAAATTTGTTATTTTACTTATTTGTTCTGAAATGTTTTGTTTAAAATCTATCATTTATTCTAAATTCCTTACTTTTTGTTATTTAATTTTTTATCATTTTATTTTTATGATTTTGTGCTTTTTATTTTTAATAATTATTTTTGCTTTTGATTAATTACCTATAATATTTAATCTCCTAAATTAATTCCAATATGTCTTGCTGTTTTTACTAAATCATGGTCCATATTTACTTTACGAATATTGCTTTCTGGAGTATTTCCTGAAACTGCTCCTATTTCTTTATTATTTCCAACAACATCTTCTAATGGAACTGAGTCCAATCTTCCATCTTTAATAACTGTTAGAACATTGAATTTTCCTTCAAGTGCAAGTTCCATAGCTTTTGCGCCATATTTAGTAGAAAGCACTCTATCGAAAGCAGTTGGTGAGCCACCTCTTTGCATATATCCAAGAACTGTGCATCTTGCTTCTAATCCAGTTAACTCTTGTAACTGCTCTGCAACTTTTTCACCTGCACCGCCTAATTTATTATTATCTACACCTTTTCCTTTATTTCTTACTGCTTTTACAGTAATGTCTCCACCTATTGGTTTTGCACCTTCTGCAACTACAACAACACTAAATTCTTTACCACGATTTTTACGATTTATAATTTTTTGTGCTGCTTTATTTATATCATATGGAATTTCAGGTATAAGTGCTACATCAGCACCTCCTGCTATTGCAGATTCTAATGCAATCCAACCTGCATATCTTCCCATTACTTCTAGAACCATAATTCTGTGATGTGTTGCTCCTGTTGTGTGAAGCCTGTCCAATGCTTCTGCTGCAACAGAAACTGCTGTATTATATCCAAATGTAATTTCTGTACAAGCAACATCATTATCTATTGTTTTTGGAACACCAATAACATTTACACCTTTTAAAGATAAATCTCTTGCAGATTTTTGAGTTCCATCTCCACCTAAAGTAAATAAACATTCAATTCCATCATTGCGAAGATTTTCTACACATTTATCTGACAAATCTTTATATACTATTTCTCCGTTTTCTTCTACTGGGTAACAAAATACATTTGAATTTGTAGAAGAACCTATAATTGAACCACCTTTTGGCAAAATTCCTACTGCATTTCCTGTACTGCTAGTTCCTAGTTGCACATAATTATTTTCTAATAGTCCTTTATAGCCTTCAATAAATCCGTAACATTCTATATTATTGTTCTCTGCTGTTTTTATAATTGCTCTAATAACAGCATTAAATCCTGAAACATCTCCACCATTTGCTAAAATAGCTACTCTCTTCATTAAAATCCTCCATTTCATTTTTTGCTAATTTTTCTTTTAATATTATATCAATAAATAAAAAAAATACAACATTTATGTTGTATTTTTTTCAAAAAGGTCTTGTTTATGATTATATAAATTAACAAATCTTGTTTTTTGAACTGGTCGCATTTTGAGTCTTTAAAGTATTTTAACATTTATTGATTTTAAAAGTTAAATAATATTATTTAAAAGCCTCTAAACAATTGATTTTTAATACCTTTTACTATTTGTTATTGATTATACACTTTCAATAAAAAACGGAAGTATTTTTATTGAAAAGCATAACAAATGACAAGTTCATTTGTTATAAAAAACTAAAATTGTGATAGCAATTTTGGTTTTTGGGTTGTAGGGTTTACCCTGCCACTACTCAACACTTTTAGCGATTAGCGTTAAAAAGTGTTGTAGTGTGTTACAACACAATTTATATGTCCAGCATTCTGAATACCTTTTAAAGTATGTTTATTAAATTTCCAAATTCAGAATGAATTTTTTTATTTGTTGCTATAATTGTTTGCTTATCAATTTTTGAATAATCAATATCAGTATAATCTAATGAATTGCATTTGCCACCAGCTTCTTCAACTAATAGTGATCCTACACATATATCCCATAAGAAACAATACAATTCAAAATGAGCTTCTATTTTCCCAGATGCTACATAGCATAATGATATTACAGTTGAAAAAAGTTTTTCTATATTTTGCATTTTATACATTCCATTATCATGTATTTTATTAAAGAAGTCTCTTTTTTCTGGGTAACGATTGTTAAATCCAATTGTAGCTAATGAATCATTAATATTTTCAATATTAGATACTTGTATTTTTTTATCATTACAATAAGCACCTTTTCCTCTTTCACAATAATATAACTCATCCAGTTCAGGGATGTATACTGCGCCACCTTCAGGTCTATTATTTTTCAAAAAGCCAATACTAACACAATAATAAGGCATATTTCTTGAAAAATTCATTGTCCCATCTAATGGATCTATCGCCCAAGAATATTCGGTGCTACCACTCTGATATTCTCCACCTTCTTCTGCAATTATTTTATCATAAGGAAAGCACTCTTCAATCTTTTTAACAATTATATTTTCGCTTGTAGTATCAGCTATTGTAACTACATCATTCAAACCTTTTTCTTTGGTATATATATTATCTTCGTGCAAGATTTTTTTTACTTCATTTCCTGCCTCTCTAGCTAACTTTATCGCTAATCTAGTTCTATCATTAAAAATATCCATTATTATATCCTCCATAATTTTAAAATAATGATTTTCCACCATCTACAACATAAATTGAACCGGTTGTCCATAAGGATTTATCTGATAGTAAAAATTCAACAAGAGGTGCAATATCATCATATACATTTCCAATTCTTCCTAGTGGATAGGTTGAATTTCTTTTTTTAATTAGTTCTTTGTATTCTGATTCTGTATAATCTCCACTGTTTAAATAAATATTACTTTCTACAAAAGCAGGGTTGATACTATTTACACGAATTTTATATTTAGTTAAATCTTGTGCCATAAATTTTGTTAACATATCTAATCCTGCTTTACTAGTACAGTATGCTATTGAACCTCCTGGCTTTTCTGAATGTATAGATGATATATTTAATATTGATGCATTCGTACCTTTTTTTAGTAACGGTAATAATATTTTTGATAATAAAAATATTCCTGTTAGATTTACATTAATTGAATTATTCCATTGTTCTAATGTTTGTTCTTCTAATCCACCTAATTTTATAATACCTGCTGAATTAACTAATCCATCTAGCTTACCATATTTATTATCAATTTCCTCAAAAACTTTTTTGCAATCATCTTCATTACTTATATCTCCTTGAAGAAATAAAACACTATCTGCTTTTTCTTTCAATTTTTCTTTTGCTAGATTTATATTCTTTTCTCCTCTTGAAAATGAAATAACTTCATATTTTCCTTGTTCTAATAAATATTCTATTGTGCCAAAACCAATTCCACTTGCTCCCCCTGTTACAAGTATAACTTTCTTTTCCTCCATAAACATACCTTCTTTCTGCTTTGATTATAACATACTGTAATTTATTTGTAAGAATTCCATTTGCATTATAAATAGTTTCCTATCTCTTCAAATGTATCATATCCACTCTCACTATTTATATGTCCAGCATTCGGAATACAAATTTGCTCTGTTTCTCATCTGAAACATCACAAACATAGTAATCCGAATTAAGTCTTTCTGCTAAATCTTTCAAATTATTTTCGTCTATATCTAATAATATTAATTTTTTATTACTTAATAATTCTGCAACAGCTTTTCCTACACCGTTTGCAGCACCTGTTAATATTATATTTTTCATTTCTCCCTTAAACTTTATTTATAATTTTATATGTTTTTCAATAACTTACTATTTTTCTAAATAAATTGTAACAATAAAATCTCAAAAAATCAATATTTTATTTATTTTCTACTAACCCACTTATAAACTTCATTTTCTGTAAGTTTTCCTTTTTTCATTTGATTTATCTTTTCTTTTGCCTCTTTATCTACACATTTTCTAAAATTTTCTTGCCATTCAATAAATCTATCGCTACCAGTATCATATATATCTTTTATGATTTTTCTAAATGTTATATCATCAATAAATTTATCATTTTTTAAATAACTATTTAGTACATATTCTTTTACTAACTCATAACCATAAGCATAGAAGAAAGTATTTATGCAGTTTCATAATTAGTAAAGTCTACATTAAAAAAATTTATAAGCATAGCACCTATATTTTCCACATAATGAATATACATTCGTGTGCTAGTTTATTACTTGCTAAAGGTATTCCTATGAAAGCAATACAAGAGTGGTTAGGTCATTCTAATT
>CANRGT010000020.1 GCA_947630185.1 uncultured Clostridia bacterium
TTCTACCAAAACCTAAACCTGTATATTTATCAGTATTTTTAAGAAATAGGATTTTTTAAATCCATTTAGATTTTGAGACCAGTTATTTTCATATATAAGAAATATGTTTTGCTATACTATTTTTTATTACTTACATTTATCTTTTTCACTTCTACATTTAATTCTCTTGTAATTATATTTTGTATTTGAGCAATTTTATTTTCATCTAATTTTTCTTCTTTTACTACTGCACTAACATTTCCATTGTTTACAAATAAAACAATGTCTTCGAAGCCTTTTGTTTTAATCAAGTTTTCAGCTATCATAATTGCGTTTTTTTCTTCAGAAATTCTTTTTATTTCTGCTTGTGCCTTCGATTTTTCATCAGAACTCAAGCCTTCATTCTCTAATATTTTCTGGTAATTATCTAACATTTGAGAATACATATTATCTCTGTCTAATCTTGACTGTGTAAAATAGCTATCTTCTACATTAGCATTTGTTTGGCTTGCTTGACTACTTTGAGTATTTTGATTCATTTGATTATTTTGATTATTTGCGCTTGTTTGATTGCTACCATTTGCTTGTATAGAATTAGTAGTTTGAGAATTTTGAAGATTATTATTAGCTACTACTTCACTTGTATTATCAGCATTTTCTCCAATTTGATTTGCATTTACAAGCCTTGCATCTCCTATACTTGCCATTTCTTCAGAATCTGCTAGACTACTTGTTGGTATCAAATTATTATTATTCGTAAAATTCAAATAACCTGCTGTAACTAGCATAAGTGCTATAACAAAAATAATTAATTGACTTTTCTTTAAATTTTTCATTTTTTCTATACCTCCATTGCGAATACTTGAATTTTGTGTGAAGCAATACCTGTTACGGCTTCTACTGCTTGAATTATATTTGCTTTTGTTGTGGCATTTCCGGCACCTTCAGCAGTAATTATTGCTCCTTCTACTTTTGGACTAATTATACTTTGAGTTATTGGAACTTTTTCTCCATCTGCTTCTTCATAAATTATGTCTTTTTTTACATCTGTTTCTATTATTTTTCTTTTGCCACCACTTGTATCTGTTTCTTCTGTGTCTTTTTGTGATGTATCTTCATTGTACATAGGTACTGTTTGACTTGTTTGCGAATATGTAATAAGCACCTTTACTTTTCCTACACCCTGAATTTTTTCTAGTATTTGTTCTAATTTTGCTGTTAATTCATCTTGTGAACTTACACTTGCCATATTTACAGTTTCTTCATTTGCTACTGCTAGTTTTTTATTAGAATCTGTGGCAGGACTTTTTACGCTTTCTTTTCCATCTCCTATAATTAGATTTATTACTATAAGTGTTATTATTAAAATGATTACAAATACTACTAAGTTTTCAATTTTTTTCTTGTCGCTAAGTTTTGTATTTGCCTTTTCAAGTGCATTACTATCGCTATTCGTATCTTTTCCTTTATTAAAAAATGCTTTTATCTTGTCCATTAACATATATATTCCCTCCTTACTCAATTTATGTTAATATTTTCTTTTTTTATTGCATAAATGCTACTTAAATATTCTTTAAGCTCATCTTTTTCTTTTTTATTAATACTTTCATTATTTATATTTTCTTGTGAATCATTTTTTGAATTTTCATTTTGAACTTTTATTTCTACATCTTCTATTTTTTCTACTAATTCTTTATCGTTTTTATTTGAACCTTCTGAATTTTCTCTATTTGAATTTTCTATGTTTTCTTCATTTAAGTTTTTATTTTGCTTTCGTACATTTAGCTCAACTCTTTCTATTGTATATTGCTTATCATTTGCTATGCTTAAATAAATATTTAAAACTTCATAACCCTTAGAGGCAATTTTTTCCTTCATATCTTGTTTTAATTGTTCTTCATAAATACTTCTTATTTGAGTATCTTGATTATTATTCAAATTCTCATAAGTTTTACTATTAGAAGTTTCAATATATTCTTCTAAATTTAAAATATTTGAAAGCTGTATTTCTTTCTTAGTTATTTTTGTAATTACTGGTGAAATTATTGAGCATAAAATATATATTCCTATTACTACTTTTATATATTTTTTACTATTTCCTTCTGGTAGTATCATTTCTATTATAGTTCCTATTATTACTGCAATTATGATACCTTGAATCCAACTACTTATCCACTCCATACTATTTTAATTAGTTACAAGATTACTCTTATCTATTTAAATTTGTTTTAATTGTTTAGAGCTACTTGTTTTCCTCCTTATCTAATTATCTATACATAAGCCCGGTATTTGTAACTTTTACTACTAATGTTGTTCCAACAATAAGCATTACTGAAATGCTACACATTATAGCAAGTAAAAGTTTAAAAGTACCTCCCATTTCATCTAATAGCTTAACTATTTTTTCGTCTGCAATAGGTTGACACAGTGCACCTGCCAGATAGTACAGCCCCATAAGAACTGCAAGCTTTATAATTGGTGAAATGCAAATTCCTATTACAACAATTACCCCAACTAAGCCGAGAGCATTTTTTAGAATATTGCTACAACCTATTACTGTATCTACTGCATCACCTAAAATTTTCCCAACAACAGGTATGAAATTTGAAACTGCTGCCTTTGCAGTTTTTGCTGTTATTCCATCTACTGTACTACTTAAGCTTCCTTCTACTGAGATTATTCCTACAAATAGTGTTAAAGTAATTCCTAAAATCCACACTACTGTAGAATTGAAGAACTTAGAAAGCTTGTCGATTTGAATTTTACTAGATACTTTCGATACAATGCTAAGTGCTGTTGAAATTAGTACAAATGGAATTATAATTGCAGTAATAAAGTTTCCAATAAAGGTTATTATAAATAATATTATTGGCTCCAAAAGTCCTGCTGATGTAATGCTTCCGGTAGTTAGCATCAGAGTAATTAAAATTGGTACCAAACTATTCATAAAGCCAACTAAATTGCTAATGCTCGTCCTTATCATATTTATTATGTCTGCAAAGTTGCTCATAATAAGTGTTACAATTAAAATGTATTGCACATAATATGTAATTTGTGAAATGCTTTTATTTTCTAAGCCTTCGCTTATACTCTTTAAAATACTATGTATAACAATAATAATTACAATACTGCCTAAAACCTTGATGCAATCTAAAACCTCTTTGCCGTGCTATTTTAGATATGCTCCCTAGAATAGTCTTATTGTCAATTTTTCCTGCAATAGCATTACTAAAAAGCTCATTTAAGTCAATTCCTTCTAAACTATCTTCTGTGTACTTTTTGGTTTCCTTAATAAATGCTCCTATATTTAAACTTTCTTTTTGTGATTTTAGTATTTCTTCTGCTTGGTTTTCATTAGTTTCATTTTGATTACTTGAATTGTTTGTGTTAGATGCAAGTTTTATTTCATTTAATTTTTTTTCGTTAGAGGCAAAGCTTATATTTGATATTAATAAAAATACGAGGCTTAAAAAGAGTATTTTCCATATTTTTTTCATTTAATATCTCCTTTTTTAAGGTAAGACTTGAACTACAGTTTCTAAAAGACTTGCTATAATTGGAATTGACATAGAGATAATAATTACTTTTCCTCCTAAATCAACTTTGCTAGCTATTGCACTTTCTCCGGCTATCTTTGCAAATGCTAACTGCAAATTCTGTTAAAAAAGCAATTCCAGTTATTTTAAGTAGTAATTTTAGAAATTCGTTATTTATTGCTGTTTTATTAGATATTGTTGTTAGAAGTTCTATAATTGGTTCTATCTTGTCCATTATTAGAACTAAAATTAAAGCTCCTGCTATTAGCGAAATATAAATTACAAATTCTGGTCTATATTGCTTTATTATTACAATGATAATTAGTGCAATAAGACCTATTCCAATTATTTTTATAATATCCATATTTCTTGTTCAAACTGCTTATTTTTAATGTAAATATTTTGCTTCATAGCAGTTTATCCTTTCATTATTTCTAAAACTATAATTTTCAATATATTATGTGTAATAAAATTATTATTACATCTTATATTTAAATGTAACTTTATTTAGACTGTTTAAAGTTCATAGTCCGAACATAGTTCTAACAGTTGTAAATAATGTGCTAATTTCTTTAATTACTAAGGTAAGTACAATAATTAAGCCTGCAAGAGTTGTCATCATAGCTTGATCTTCTCTACCTGCTCTTACTAATACTTGATAAAGTACAGCTACTAAAATTCCAATAGCTGCTATTTTAAACAATAAACTTATGTCCATTTATTTGCCCCTTTCTTTTTTATCAATTTTATTTCTTACTATATAAATATTTTCAATTTAATAAAGTATATAAATCTAAATTATTTTTATATTTGCATTTATATTTTCACTTCATAATTTTACTTTCAATTTAGATGAGTATAACTGCTATTGTAAGCCCAGTTATAATTCCTAAAGTTCTATACATTTTTTCATTTTTCTTTTTTTCTTCTGAAGCATTTTCTAATTGTGATGTTAAAAATTGATTTACTACTTCAATTTGACTTATTTGACCATCTAAATCTGTTTGTCCAAGTAGTTTGCTCAAACTTTTAAGAACTGAAATATCTTCTGCATTAAAATTATGTTCTACATCATCTAAGGCATTTTGCCACGCATCTCCTGCTGTTTCTTCCTTCATTCTTATGCTTGCTCTTGAAAATATCATTCCAACATTTCCACAAATTTTATTTGATATTTCCATAAATAAATTTGGTATTGGCTCATATGTAAATTTAATTTTGGTTAGAAACATACTTAGCGCACTTTTCATTTCTTTAATTTCTTTTTCTCTATTTGAATATCTTTTAGAAAGTAAAATTCCTATTCCACTACTTGCACTTACAATAAAACTTAATAAAAACATTTTAAAAACAAACATAATTATTCTCCTCCTCTTTTGTTTTTGCATAAAGATTAATATTTTTTTCATAAATCAAATGCGCTTTTCTCATTTTATCTAATAAAATAATTCTATCTATTCTATTTTCTAAAATGAGTTTATTTAATATTGGGTTTTGCCTTATTTCCTCTAAACTTGCACCATGTGCTGTAAAAATTCCTTTTACGCCTGAAGTAATTGCATATTCTATTGCTTCAATATCTTCTTTACTTCCTATTTCATCTGCTACAATTACCTTTGGAGCCATTGAACGAATTAACATTTTCATTCCAATAGCTTTTGGAATATTGTTTATAATGTCTGTTCGTATTCCTAAATCATTTTGTGCAACCCCTTTGTCTGTGGCAGATAATTCTCCTCTTTCATCAACCACACCAACTGTAATGCCTTTAAAATTTATCTCTGGAATACCATTACTAATTTTTCTTATAACATCTCTTAATACTGTAGTTTTTCCTATTCCCGGCGGAGAAATTATAAGTGTATTAAATATTTGGTTTTCTTTTGTATCTAATATAAATGGTAATATTTGATTACTACAATTAAAAATTTGCCTTGCTACACGAAAGTTAAGGCTACTCATATAGTTTAGATTACTTACTTTTCCATCATTCATTACTGCATTTCCAGTAATTCCAACACGATGCCCACCTTTTAGAGTTATAAAGCCTTCACAAATTTGGTTTTGATATGTATAAATAGAGTTGTCGCATATTTTTTGCATAATTTGTAAAATCATTTCAGGTGTTATTATAATTTGAATAACATCTTCTTCATTTTCTTCTTTTAGAATTATTGGCTTATTTGCTCTTATTCTAATTTCTTCCACATTATTTAAATTACTTTTTCTTAAGGCAACCTTTATTTCCTCTGGAAAAAACTTTAAAAGCTCTTCCATTGCTTGTACTCCTTTGTGTCTCTATTAATATTTTTTTTACTTAAAAATAATTTTTTATATCAATAGTTACTTTATTTATATAAACAATTACTTTTTATATAAATAAAAAAACATAGCTATATATAAATATATATGCTATGTTTTTTAATTTTAGAACTTTATTATTTTTATAATTAAATTATTGTGTTTTTTACATTTTATAATTAAAGTTATATTGTGTTTTACTCATCCCAGTTATGATATACATTCATTACATCATCTAGGTCTTCTAACATATCTAATAATCTTTGCATTTTTTCACCATCTGTTTCACTTAAAGTAATATATGTAGATGGAACCATTTGAACTTCTGCCTCTATAAATTCTAGTCCTTGTGCTTCTAATGCTTCTCTTACTTTTGAAAAATCTTCAGGTGCTGTTGTTATTTCATAACATTCATCAGATGCTTCAAAATCTTCTGCTCCACTATCTAGCGCAAGCATCATCATATCATCTTCTGATAATTTTGTAGTAGTTTTATCTATTACTATAACACCTTTTTTATTAAATAAATATGATACACAACCTGATGTTCCTAGGTTTCCTCCTGCTTTATCAAAAGCATGGCGTACATCTGCTGCTGTTCTATTTTTGTTGTTTGTACTTGCTTCTACTATAACAGCTACACCATTTGTTCCATAACCTTCATAAGTAATTTCTTCGTAGCTCTCTGTATTTCCTGCTCCTGAAGCTTTTTTGATTGCATTATTTATTGTATCATTTGGCATATTATTTGCCTTACATTTTGCAATAACATCTTTTAATTTTGAGTTTCCTGCCGGGTCAGGGCCACCTTGTTTTACTGCTAATAATAATTCTCTTCCTAATTTTGTAAATATTTTTCCTCTTGCTGCATCTGCTTTACCTTTTTTGGCTTGAATGTTATGCCATTTGCTGTGTCCTGACATAGTTAACTCCTCCTTCATTTTTTACAGCTAATTATTTTGCTGTTATTTATTTTTATATTACTTGTATATGATATCACATTTTTTTCTTTTTGTGTAGCCTTTTTTATAATTTTTAGCTACTTACAATTTTAGCTTTCTTTTTACTTATTTTGCAATTTATTATAAAAGCATAAGCATCAATAAGCTTGCTATTGGAACTGTAATATTATCTGTTCCTTTTATAGATAGTGCTTCTATTAAAGTTAGCACTAATGCATCTGCAAATGCTAAAATTAACCATAATGGATTTCCTATGTATAGTAAATATATTGCTACAATTATAAAAGAAACTAAAAACATAGTAATAGAACCTGCAATTGACTTTTCTGTATCAAATACTTTATACTTAGGGCTTTTTACTGCTCTTCCTATTATTGCAGCTAATCCATCGCCATACGCCATTGTGAATATTGCTGCTAATCCCACAGCTGGCTTATTAATTATTCCAAATGTAACTATTGCTAAAATCAAAAGTGATATAGCATAATAAACTGTTCCTAGCCCTTCTTTTTTACCTTCGTCTCTTTCCATTACTTTTATTAAGTCTTTTTTATATGATAAGTAATTTATAACCACAAAGGTTGCAGGTACAAAACTTGCAAACCATACATTATCAAAGAAAATCATGGCTATTATCCACCAGTTTCCAAGCATTATATGTATAAATTTTCTACTTGCTTCTTTTCCCTTTTTTTCAAATAGTTTTGCACCAAGTATTACTAAAAATATTACTAAATATGATACTACAATTCCTATCCAGTTTTTCATATTACTACCTTTCCATTTTATTGTTCTAATTTTATATACAAATTATTAATTATCTATTTAATCATAATTTTATATACCAATTATTAACTATCTATTTAATCATAATTTTATATACAAATCATTAACTATAATTAGAACATTTTAATCTTGTTTTATTATATCATCAATTTATATTCACTTTATAATTACAAGGTAATAATTCTCTCCCATGATAAGTTTGCTTTTCCAAAATGTCCATAGTTTGTTGTTTGCCTATAAATTGGTTTCTTTAGGTCTAAATATTCTATCATTCCTCTTGGTGTTAAATCAAACTTTTCTTTAATTAAGTTTATAAGTTCTTCATCTGTTTTCTTACCTGTTCCAAAGGTATCAATATAAATAGAAAGTGGCTCTTCCATACCTATTGCATAAGAAACTTGAATTTCGCATTTATCTGCTAATCCGTTTGCTACAATATTTTTTGCAATATGGCGAAGCATATATGTTGCAGATCTATCTACTTTGCTTGCATCTTTTCCAGAAAAAGCTCCTCCACCATTTCTACTATATCCACCATAAGTATCTACAATGATTTTTCTTCCTGTTAAACCTGTATCTCCTAAAGGTCCACCTATAACAAATCTTCCAGTTGGATTTACATAGATTTTTGTATTTTCATCTAAATATTCTTTTGGCACTACTTTGCAAATTACATTTTCTATAATATCTTGTTTCATTTTATCTAAGCTAATTTCTTCACTATGTTGGTTTGAAATTAGTATTGTTTCTATTCTTTTTGGCTTGTCCTCATCATATTCAACAGTAACTTGTGTTTTACCATCTGGTTTTAAATATGGAAGTGTTCCATCTTTTCGTACCTCTGTTAATCTTTTTGCAAGTTTATGTGCCATATCTATTGCAAATGGCATATAATTTTCTGTTTCGTTACTTGCATAACCAAACATAATTCCTTGGTCTCCTGCACCGCCTATATCAACACCCATTGCAATATCTGGGCTTTGTTTTGTTATATTAACATCTACTGTGCAAGTTCTATAATCTATTCCTGTTTTATCGTCATCATAGCCCACTTCTTTTATTGTATCTCTTGCTATTTTTTCTACATTTATTTGAGCATTAGTTGTAATTTGCCCTGCTATTGTTATTTTATTTTTTGATGCAAAGGTTTCTACTGCTACTCTTGAATCCTTGTCTTGTTTTAAGCATTCATCTAAAATACTATCTGATATATAATCACATAGTTTGTCTGGATGTCCTTCTGTTACACTTTCTGATGTAAAGTAATATTTTTTCATTTTTTATCACGTTTCCTTCCTACTTTTGTTATTAAGTAAATTTACCAGTCTACACTATTATATATTTTTAATGTGCAGTAGTCAACATTTTTCGAGTTTTATACTTTTTTTATTCGACTTTTGTACTTTTTTATTAAAATAAAAACATCTTTGTAGATTTGTCAATATCTCTTTTAAAACCTTTATTTATCATTTAGTAATAAATATAAATTATAATAATATATTAAATTAGGTGAATTATATTGTTTATTAGCTGTATTAAATTATCAAGAAAATTAATAATTACATTGATTAGTATTATAGCAATTTTACTTATTTTCTTCCTTATCTGGTATTTTGCTATATTTAAACAAGCTATATCTACTTCTGCTTCTAATTCTTCTGAGGATGATTCTAAATCTTATATAAAATGGTTTGAATTTAATGTTCCATATAATATTTTAGTAAAAACTTCAGAACTTGATATTAAATCACATAATGAAAATAAAGATATAAAATATAATTGGATAGAATTAATTTCTTATCTAGCTTGTAAATATGGAAATGATTTTAAAAGGTTTAAACAAAGTGACTTAGATAGCCTTATTACTAGATTAAATAATGGTGAAACTATGGAAAGCATTACGAAAGATATGAAAAATTATTCTTACTATTTTGAAGGATATAATGCTGTTTTAGCACAATTTATTGGTGAATATGAAATTCAAAAGCCTAATTCTTCTACTTCTAAAACAAGCACTAATGCAAATACAAATAATAATTCAAATACTAATTTTGAAAGTGCTAATTTATACACTAAAGTATATGGCATAAAGGCATTTCACCCTCTTGCCCAAAATTATAGCTATTCACATTATGATGATTTTGGTAATTCTAGGTCTTATGGGTATAAAAGGCTTCATTTTGGAAATGATTTAATGGGAAGTATTGGCACACCTGTAATTGCTGTAGAATCTGGTATTGTAGAGGCTGTTCGGTTGGAATCAATATGGTGGTTGGAGAGTTGGCATTCGTAGTTTTGATAAAAAGAGATATTACTATTATGCACATTTAAGAAAAGGACACCCTTATGCTGAAGATATTTATGAAGGTCAAGTTGTGCAAGCAGGAGATGTTATTGGCTATTTAGGTATGACTGGTTATAGTACAAAAGAAGATACTAATAATATAAATGTTCCTCATTTGCATTTTGGAATTCAACTTATTTTTAATGAAGTCCAAAAAGATGGACCTAATCAAATTTGGGTTGATGTTTATAATTTAGTAGACTTCTTAAAGAAAAATAGAAGCGCTACTGTTATGGGTAACAAGGAAACAAAGGATTATGTTAGAAAGTATGAAATAATTGACCCTATTGTTCCAGATTAAAATTTCATATTAAAATAATTCTAATTACAAAAAACAATATAACTTTTGTGTAGTGACGCGCAGCGTTCAAACGGAACGAAGTGAAGTGCGTTTGGAGCAACTATCATACTATGTAATAAATTGTAGTATACAATTTATTACATAAGTAGTTGCGACAGCAAGTCACAAACAAAAGTTATATTGTTTTTTATAATTTACTATATAAATCTTGATATATCTTATAATTATTCAACACTTTTCTAACATACATATTAGTTTCTTGATAAGGAATATTCTCTAAGTCAGAGCCATCTGACTTAATTATTCCTTTTTCAATCCATTCATTTACTCTACCCATTCCAGCATTATATGCTGCTAAGGCTATTCCAATATTTCCATATTGCTTTAATAAAGTAGAAAAATAATATGTTCCTAATTCAATATTGTTAATAGGATCGTATATTTCATTTTCACTTATAGAATTGTTTGCATTATAATTTTGTGTTTTATTTGCTAATTCTATTGCTGTATTTTCCATAAGTTGCATCAATCCTATTGCATTACTTTTAGATTTAGCTTTTTCATTAAAATTACTTTCTGTTTTTATTATTGCAAATATAAGTAGTTCGTCTACATTATATTCTTCTGCATAATGTTCTATATAGTATTCATATTTTTTAGGATAAATCTTTTTCATAATAAATTTGTCAATCTTTAAAATTGGAAAAAAGATTAACAACAAAATCACTAAAATAATTATGACTAAAAATATTCGCTTTAAAGCTTTATTCAATTTTGATTCTCCTTTTTTAAAGTTTTTTCTTTTGTAGTTTTATTTGAATATTATTTTACTATAATTTTATGTTTTTATACTTTAATTTTATACAATATTATAGTCTTCCACTTAATTCATTTTGTGTGTAAGTCCATGAGTCCTTGCACATTTCTTCTATTCCATATTCTGCCTTCCATCCAAGTTCCCTTTCAGCTTTTGAAGGGTCTGCATAGCATATTGCAATATCTCCCGGTCTTCTTGGTGCTATTTCGTATTTTATTTTAATATTATTAGCCTTTTCAAATGCATTTACTATTTCTAATACAGAATATGGATGTCCTGTACCTAAGTTATATATAAGTACACCCTTATTTTCTCTTAATTTATCTATTGCTTTTATATGTCCTTTTGCTAAGTCAACTACATGAATATAATCTCTTACACCTGTTCCATCTACTGTATCATAGTCATTTCCGAAAACATTTAAATGATCTAATTTTCCATAGGCAACTTGCGCAATATATGGCATTAAATTGTTAGGTATTCCGTTTGGATTTTCTCCTATTTTACCGCTTTTATGAGCGCCAATTGGATTGAAGTATCTTAAAAGTGCTATGCTCCATTCATTATCTGCACTATATACATCTTCTAATATTTCCTCTATCATTAATTTAGTAGTTCCGTATGGATTTGTTGGTCTTGTAGTTGGAAACTCTTCTGTTATTCTTGGCTCCTTTGGATTTCCATATACTGTTGCAGAAGAACTAAATATTATTTTTTTGCAATTATGCTTTTTCATTGTCTCTAATAAAACTATGCTTCCTGTTACATTATTATAATAATATTCTAATGGTTTTTTTGTTGATTCTCCTACTGCTTTTAATGCTGCAAAATGAATTACAAGCTCAATGTCTGGGTTTTCTTCAAATATTGCATCTAATTTGTTTTTGTCTAAAATATCTGCCTCATAAAATTTAAAGTCTTTGTTTGTTATTTCTTTTATTCTTTCTAGCATAACTGGTTTACTATTGCAAAAGTTGTCTACTATAACTACTTCTTCTCCTCTGTTTAATAATTCTACTACTGTGTGGCTTCCTATATAACCTGCACCACCTGTTACTAATATTGACATGTTTTTTCTCCTCCCTCTAATTAATATATAAAAATATAATAACTTTATGTAGCGACGCGTAGCGTCCAAGCGAAGCGCGTATGGAGCAACTTTAGTTGCGACAACAAGTCGCACTTAAAGTTATTATATTTTTTACTTTACATCATACCAATTATCTGCCTCTGACATTTCCACTTCTAGTGGTATATCTAATTTAATTGCATTTTCCATACATTCTTTTAAAATTTGTTTTACTTTTTCTTTTTCTTCTATTTTGCACTCAATTAAAAGTTCGTCATGTATTTGTAAGATTAATTTTGCTTCTAAATGTTCTTCTTCTAGTTTTTCATATACTTTAACCATTGCAATTTTTATAATATCTGCAGCAGTGCCTTGAATTGGTGTGTTCATTGCAGCTCTTGAGCCGAATTGCCTTACCATATAATTATTGGATGTGATTTCTGGTATATATCTTCTGCGATGAAATAAAGTTTCTACATATCCAGTTTCTCTTGCTTGTTCTACCATTTTATCCATATATTTCTTTACGCCAGTATATTTATCTAGATATTGATCTATATATTGCTCAGCTTTTTTTCTGCTAATTTTTAATTGTTCTGCTAGTCCAAATCCACTAATTCCATATACAATTCCAAAATTTACAGCTTTAGCTGATGTTCTTTGTTCTTTAGTTACTTCTTCTATTGGAACTTCAAATACTCTTGATGCTACTTCTTTGTGAATATCTTCTCCATCTTTAAATGCCTTTTTCATATTTCTATCTTTAGAAATATGTGCCAAAACTCTTAATTCTATTTGAGAATAATCTGCATCTATAAAAACCTTTCCATCTGTTGCTTTAAATGCTTTTCTTATTTGCTTTCCTAATTCTACTCTAGTTGGTATATTCTGTAAGTTTGGTTCTGTTGAGCTTATTCTACCTGTTGCAGCAATTGTTTGATGAAAATATGAATGTATTTTATTTGTTTTTGGGTTAATATATGGAATAAGTCCTTCCACATAAGTTGAATTTAATTTCATCAAACTACGATATTCTAAAATTTTATCAATTATAGGATGTTCTGGTCTTAGTTTTTCTAGAATATCTACATCTGTCGAGTAGCCAGTTTTTGTTTTTTTATAAACTGGCAATTTTAATTTTTCAAAAAGAATTACACCTAATTGCTGTGTAGAGTTTATATTGAATTCTTCTTTTGCAAACTTATATATAGATTGTTTTAAAGTTTCAATTTCTTCCTTTAATTTATTTCCAAAATTAATTAGTTCTTCTTTATCTGCATATATTCCTTCGTACTGCATACTGCCTAATACTTTTACTACAGGCATTTCAATATTTCTAAATAATTCTATCAATTCTGCTTCTTCTAATTTTTTTGTTAATACTTGTTCAAGATTTGCAATTGTATAAACAAAAGCAGAGTTTTTGTATTTATCATAATCATCGTTTGTTTCTTCCACTTGAAATAAGTTTAATTGTTTTTCCTCCTGTTTTTTTATTCCCATTTTTTCTAGATATTGTGGAATATCTAAATTCAAATATTGTTTTGATAGTTCATCTAATTCATAATGACTACTAGTTGGATTCAAATTATATGCAGCAACTTTAGCATCAAAATAAATTCCTTTTAAGTAAATACCAATTTGCTTGAATAAAACAAAGTCTTCACTCAAATGATGACCATATTTTAATATGTTTTCATTTTCTAATATGTTTTTAAAATATTTAAGTAAAATATCTTTGTTTACTTTTATTTCATATATCGTTTTTTCGCCCCAAATATATATTGCTGTAATTTCTTTAGATATAATTTCTTCATGTGTTTGGTTAATTTCTTTTTTTTCTAAAAAATAAATTAACCTCTTTTCATTTTCTATTTTTTGAATTAATTCTTCTATCTTACCTTCTGGAATAGTTTCTATTTCAAATAAATCTTCTAGTGGTTCTGAAGAAACTTCTTCTTCGCTTCCTTGTAAATTAAATCTTTCTATAAAACGATTAAAGTTAAGTTCTTTAAATTTTTTAAATACTAATTCCTTATTCCATTCTTTCATTTTTAGGCTTTCTATACTTTCATCAATAGGAACATTTACATTTATAGTACCCAAGGTTCTTGAAAGCTCTGCTAAGTCTTTATTTTCTATTAATTTTTCTTTTAATTTTGGCTTTAAGTCGTCTTCTTGTTTTTCAATTTTTTCATACAACTCTTCTATTGAATGATACTGCCTAATAAGTTCTATTGCTGTTTTTTCTCCAACTCCTGGAACACCAGGAATATTATCAGAAGTATCACCCATTAAACCTTTTACTTCAATTAATTGATTTGGAGTAACACCATATTGCTTTTTTATTGCTTTTTTGTCAAAAACATCGACTTCTGTCTTTCCTACTTTTGTGTGAGGAATACGTACTTTAATTTTATCTGAAGTTAATTGAAAAGTATCTCTATCTCCTGAAACTATTGTAACATCTAAGCCTTTTTTTTCTGCTTTTTTAGCAATAGTACCTAATACATCATCTGCTTCATATCCTTCTTTTTCAATTATTGTAATATTCATTGCTTCTAATATTTCTTTTAATATAGGCATTTGCTCCGCAAGCTCATTTGGCATTCCATGTCTATTTGCTTTATAGCCTTCATATAACTTATGCCTTGCTGTTGGTGCTTTTAAGTCAAAGGTTACCATTAAGTATTGTGGTTCTATATCTTCTAGTACTTTAAATAATATTGCTAAAAAACCATATACAGCATTAGTATATTTTCCGTCTGGTGTTGTTAGCATTTTAGAACCCATAATTCCATAAAATGCTCTATTTAAAATACTATTTCCGTCAATTAAAACAATTTTTTCCATTTAATAGGTTGAGGCTACCTAAAATATTTATATATTTTAGAGAGCATCTTCTCCTTTCCATTATATATATCATAATTTTTCAAATTATATACTTTATTATTTTTGAGGTCAAGGTATGTAAATTTTCATCCCTCTTCTCTAAGTAAAAAGTTCATTTTTTCATCTTATTTTGCACTAATTCGTTCATTATTAGTTTTTATATTTTTTGATTCATCTATTATTCTTACTACTATTGCTGTAAAAATCATAGCACCAAACCAAACAAATCCTAAAAAGTCATATTCTCCTATATATAAAAAAGTACATTGATATGCAACTTGTCCACCTAACCCTAAATATATTACGTCTTTTATTTGTTTTTTGTCAAGCCAGAATATGGTTGGAAATACCCATATAAGGTACCATAAATAAAAATTAGTAATAATCAATAATACAAAAATCATTAATAATAAGTGGTATTTTTTAATAGTTTCAGAAAAATCAATTTGTGATTTTTTCAGTAGTTTTATAATGGTTACTGCATATAAGCTAACAAAAATAGCATATATAGTATACTTTATCACATTTACTAATGCTGGTGAATTTTTAAGTATCGTAGCTATAAAGTAAAAAATAGAATTATGGTATTTTCCGTTGTTGAAGTAATATTCCATATAAGACTTGTAAGTCCCTTAAATATGGTAAATAGCAAATTAAAAGCACTATAACATATACTATTCCAGCTTTTATTAATCCAAATATTCTCTGTTTTATTGTTTTTTCTCTTAAAATATAAATTAACAAAAACGGTAGTATTAAGACTGCTACATATTTTATTGCTGTTGCAAGTGCAATGCATATTGTAGTTAGAAATAGTTTATTTTTCTTTAAAGCAAAATAAATTGCAAGTATTATAAAAAACGCCATCCATAAATCATTATGAACCTCTACTAGTCCATGCAATAAAATAATAGGATTAAGTCCATAAAGTAATACAAATGCTTTTTTATCTGTTATTTTCATAATTAAAGCGCAACAGCCTAAATGAATTATTAAATTAAATAATTTGAATAAGAATAATGCTACATCTATATTTCCAAATGACATATAAGTTAAACTTGTGCCTATTATATTTGATAATGGACCATAAGTAAGCCTTTCATATTTCCAAACAGTCGCTACTTTTTCAAACATTTCATCAGAAACTTGATATTTTTCTTGAACTTCTCCTACAGACATGTAATATGGATTCTCATGATATTTTGCATTTGACCAGCCATTAGCAATATAAGCAAAAACATCTCTGCAACTATATGGAATAACTATTGTAAATATAATAGAAATTATTGTAATAAAAATAAATAATTGTTTTTTATTTTTAAAAATTTGTTTTTCTTTTTTTATAATCAGAAAATAATATAAAGTGTATAAAATAAATATAATCAAAAAAGCAATTAAACCTATTTGTTTATTCCAATTTAATGACATTTTGACTAAACCGGTCCATCCACCATCAAATGGAAGAATCGATTGAAATTTTATATAATATATTATTGATGGTATAGCAAATAAAATTGCAATAACAATTGTCGCAATTATTAAAATAAAATTATTCTCTTTTTCGTTTTTCTTAAGTTCCATTATGTTCTCTTTCATCTTTTAATCAATATCAATTAATTCGTATTCTTTACTACCAATACCTAAATCTTCTGCTACATCTATTGTATGAGTTCCATGTCTTGAATTTACTCTTTCAAAGAAATGCTCTATTCCAGGGTCATTTGAATTTTTTACTAAATCTATACAAGCTTTGTCGATTGCTACTGGATCAGTAGATGCTAAAACACCAATGTCTTTAATGCATGGTGGCTCTGCATTTCCGTCGCAATCACAATCAATAGATATATTTTTCATAATATTTATATATACAATATTTCCTTTGAAAAAATCTATTACAGATGATGCCGCATCTGCCATTGACTCTAAGAATTTATCTTGCTCTGCAACTTTGCTCCATAATTCTTCTTGATGTCTTGTTTGTCCTGCTGTGTGTATCCATGTTTTTCCGTCTGATGATGCACAGCCTATTGATAATTGCTTTAATGCTCCACCATATCCACCCATAGCATGTCCTTTAAAGTGTGATAAAACTAACATTGAGTCATAATTTGCTAAATCTTTTCCAACATAGTTTTCTTTTATAACTCTTCCATTTGGAATATCAAGCTTTAAATCTGGTCCTTCTGCATCTAATAAATCTACAGTAAAGTATTTGTTCCAGCCATGTTCTTCAATTAGCTTTTTATGCTTTTCTGTTGAATTTCTTGCACCTTCATACGCTGTGTTACATTCAACAACAGTACCATTTACATATTCTACAATGTTTTTTACCATTTCTGGTCTTATAAAGTTTTGGTTTCCTCTTTCTCCAGAATGTAATTTTACTGCCACTTTACCTTCTAGTTTCTTACCTAAAACATCATATATTTTTACAATGCTTTCAGGTGTTATTTCATTTGTGAAATAAACTTTTGATTTTTCCATAAAAATTACCTACCTTTCCTTATTATTTTAATCTTTTTTTGGTTGTTTTAATCTTAAATATCCTAGTTCTTCCCAGCTGTTATATGCTAAATTTAATCTAAATACTACAGTTGGCTTTGCACCTGCCCTGTTTTTATCAATTACGCAAGCATAATATCTAACATCTGGATCTTCATATTTCTTTAAATCATAGAATTTGGTATCTACTTCATTTAAAGAATATTCGTAATCTGCTAAGTTATCACGATGGATTTGTTTAATTAAGCATAATGTATCTAATACCTCTTTTACTGTTCTACTTACTGCTAAATCGTTTACATCCAAATTTAATGGTGGAGTTGTACTTTCTGCAAGTTGAAGGCTTGAACATATGAATATATTAAAGTTTTGTGCTAGATTTGAAAGCATTGTTGCTGTTATTTTTATTTCATATTCTTTTCCTATGTTTGCAGTATCAGTTTTTAGTGTATCATAGAAAATATATTCTATATGCTCTTTATAATAATAATTCATAATTACTTTTTTAAGTTCATCGTTTGTATGGTCAGTTATATTTATAAAATATATTGAATTTTCCACTTGAGTTTTTACCCAATCCGTTGCTTTAATTACACTTCTAAAAGTTGATGATACTTCTAAAAGTCTTTTAACAAACTTTTCTTGAGTTTCTCCTTTTTCTTTTATACAATATCCATTTTCATCTACTTTTACCTTTTTTGGATCATCTGGTCTAAATTTAAATTCTAGTAGCTCTCCCTCTGTTACTGAAAGCTTTTGTCCATGTAATTTTTGAATATCTGGATTGTTTAAAATAGTTGTTATTAAGCATAATTTCATTTTTTCTTCTGACATTTCATTTGAAATTACCAATACTTTCTTTTTATGTATGAAGCAAGTATATGCTGCTAAGTTTATTGCAAATCTACTTTTTCCAGAGTTTGATGGCATAGCATATGACATAGTTTCGCCTTTTCTTATTCCTTTAAATACACTAGATATTATTGGAAAAGGAAGTGATAATCCATTTTTTAAATTATTGTCTTGTGATTCTAAAAAATCTGTTAAGTTTTCATTTAATACTGCACTTTTAAATTTAGCAGTATCATTTACTTGCTGAATTGCGCTTTCTACTTCTTCAACTGACATTTTGTCGTATAATTCATAACTTAATATTTCTACTATTTTGTCTTGAATCTTTTTTATTGGTACTTCTTTATAGCTCTTTCTTATTACAAATAATTTTTTAAGTTCTACATATATTTTTTCCATATCAAAATCATCTGGGTCAATTATTCTTTTTAGCCTTTTTTCCATCTCCATGGTTTCTTCGTTTATTTTTGCAAAGTTAAATCCCTCTTTTGCTCTTTCTGGTGTAAATGCTTGTCCATCTGTAAATAGAACTCTTTTATATAAATTTAAAACAATATCATCTTCAAAAGCAATTTCTTTAATAGTGAAATAGTATTTTACTATTAATTCCGGATTTTGTAATAATAAACCAATATATTGATGTTCTAATTCTATATTACTAAGTTCTGTTGGATATATATGAATATTATTTTTTTCTTTAGATTTCTTCGCTTTTTCATTGTTTTCTCCATTCATCTTAGATAACATATTTAATTCTTTAAGTGCAGTATCTAATTCATCTTCTTCAATTGCTTTTTTTATTTTTTCAATCATTTGCTTATTTTCTTCGGTTACTGGAATATTATCTATTATTCCCATTAATTTATTTTTTCTACTATCATTTTCCATATTTTACCTCCATTTTCTTATCTTTTAAAATTCGTTCATAGTATCTATCTTCTTCAGAGAAAATACAACCGGCAGTATTTTTGCATATAAAGACCAATTTCTCTTGCTTTTGCTTGTCCCTCTCTAAAACCTACTCTAAAATCCCTATATAAAAAATCCAAACCATATTTTTTAGCAATTTCTTCTGCTATTTTCTTTAATTCATCATGCTTTTGGTATGGACTTACTAATAAAGTAGTAGTAATCGTATCATATCCATGTTCTTTTGCATACTTTGCTGTTTGCTCTAAACGAACTAAATAGCAATAATCTGTGCATCTAGTTTCTAAATTTCCTATTACATTTTTACAAAAGGTTTTTAAACCATAATCTTCTTCAAAAATAGCATTTACATTTATAGAAGAAGTATATTCTTTTAAACAATCTCTTCTTGCTTTATACTCTGTGTATGGATGTATATTTGGATTGTACCAATAAACTGTTGGCTCTATTCCTTCGTTTCTTAAACTATCTATGCAGTACACACTACAAGGTGCACAACATGTATGCATTAAAAGTTTCATTTTGTATTTCCTTTCTTTTTTACTTTGCAACTTTCTAATTTTATTAGAACTTTACATTAGAGAACTTTTTGTTTAAGTTCTAATTTGCCTCATAAGGCACACCTATGTGGCTATATGCTGCTGGCATTGCAATTCTTCCTCTAACAGTTCTTGCAATAAAACCAATTTGAATTAGGTATGGCTCATATACATCTTCTACTGTTTCTACTTCTTCACCAATAGTTGTTGCAATGGTGTCAATTCCAACTGGTCTACCTTGATATTTAATAATCATGGTTTCTAATATTTTTCTATCTACATCATCTAGTCCCATTTCATCTATCTCAAGCTTTCTAAGGGCTGTTTTTGTAATTTTTAAATTTATATTTCCATCACCTAAAACTGCTGCGTAATCTCTAACTCTTTTTAATAGTCTATTTGCTATTCTAGGTGTTCCTCTAGAACGTCTTGCAATTTCCATACTTGATTCTTCATCTATATCTATTTCTAGAATTTTTGCAGACCTTTTTACTATTGTTGATAAATCCTTTGGCTCATATAATTCTAAATGATGAATTATTCCAAAACGATCTCTTAATGGTGTTGCAAGTGCTCCTGCTCTTGTAGTTGCACCAATTAGAGTAAACTTAGGTAAATCTAGCCTAATTGACCTTGCACTTGGACCTTTTCCTATCATAATGTCTAAGACATAGTCTTCTAGTGCTGGATATAATATTTCTTCTACGCTTTTATTTAATCTATGGATTTCATCAATAAAAAGCACATCAAACTCTGATAGATTTGTTAAAAGAGCTGCTAAGTCTCCTGGTTTTTCAATGGCGGGGCCTGATGTGATTTTAATATTTGAATTCATTTCATTTGAAATAATATTCGCAAGTGTAGTTTTTCCAAGTCCTGGAGGACCATATAATAAAATATGGTCAAGAGGCTCACCTCTTTTTTTGGCAGCCTCTATATATACTTTCATATTTTCTTTTACCTTATCTTGTCCTATATATTCATCAAGAGTTTTAGGTCTTAATGAAATTTCCATTTTTTCCTCTTGAATATCTTCTAACTTTGGACTGATAAGTCTTTCTTCATCCATTTCCATAGTTTGTTTCTCCTTAAGTTATACTTTTTTACTATTTATATACTTAATTTTACACTTTACTATTTTCTATTGTTCTATTCGTTTTTTCTCACGTTTTTTGTATCTATTTCTTCTACATCTTCTTTCGTATTTAATAAATTTTTATAGCCTATTGCTATTATTGCAATAACTAATAATGCAAAAGATAATGCTTTCCAAATTCCACTTTCTAAAAGAATTATTGCAAACATTCCAAGTGTTGCAGTAAGACCATATAAAATTAGTACTGATTGTTTTTGTGTATAGCCTCTTTTCATTAATCGATGATGTAAGTGTCCTTTATCAGCTTTGAACACAGCTTTAAGTGATTTTCCTTTTATAATTCTTCTAACAATTGCAAATAGAGTATCAAAAATTGGGAAACCTAATATAATTATTGGTGCAATTAAAACAATTGCCGTATATGTTTTTGCAACTCCTAAAATAGATATAATTGATAATGAAAATCCTAGAAAATTAGAACCAACATCTCCTATATAAGTTTTTGCAGGATTAAAGTTAAATGGTAAAAATCCTACAATCGCTCCAGCTAAAGCTGTAATTAAAAGAACTGCAATTAGTGGTGATGATGGATTTAATATAAACACAATTAAAAGTGAAATACATGAAATCAATGTAATTCCTGAAGATAAACCATCTAATCCATCAATTAAATTAATTGCATTGGTAACTCCAACAATCCAACCAACTGTTAAAATATATGAAAACCAATCTTGTAAACCAATTTGATTTTCCATAAATGGCAAGCTTACATTTTCAATTCGAAGTCCAGAAGCAACTACTACAATTGCTGCTATTATCTGAGTAACTAATTTTACTCCGGCTGGAATATTTTTAAAGTCATCAATAAAACATACTATTCCTAATATTATAATTCCAAGAAAAAAACCAAGTAGCTTCATTATATAATTTTCTTCGCCAAATAAATTTATAGAATTTTCTATACTCATAACTATCAATAAATAAATTGTTGAAACTAAAAATCCACAAATAACTGCTAAACCTCCGAAGCCTTGGCATTGGTTTTACATTTATTCTTCTATCGCTTGGCACATCTATTGCTCCTATTTTTTTTGCAAGCTTCATTGTGTATGGTGTAAGCATAAAAGCTGTAATAAAAGCAAGCAAAAATGCTATTGCAATATCTCCCCACATCTACTTTATTCCTCCTGCTCTTAGTATATTTTTTTATATAACTATCTTTTTCTTAGTATATATCTTTTGCAATGTAAGCATAATATAGCTATTTAAAATACATTTTATATTAATATTTGTCATGCATTTACTCGTGTAATACTTCTACTGGATAATCCATAAATAGTCCGCTTTCTATAACACCTGTAATTGACTTAATATCTTCTTCTAATGTTTCGTAAATTTCTGTAAATTTTACATCTAATATAACATTATTATTTTCTGTAAATACTGGTCCTGCTTTTTTCTCTGCTTTTCTAACATTACATTCTACCATACCTAAATCTAGTAAGGCTTCTTTTACACTACTTACTGCTTCTGGATAAACTTCAATTGGAATAGGAAAGTTTTCCCCTAGCTTGTCCACTAATTTTGTATCATCTACTAAAATGTATGTAAGTCCTGCATTTACCATGTTTAATTTTTCTTTAAACATAGCAGCACCGCCACCTTTTATTATCCAATTATTATTTTTATCCACCTCATCTGCTCCATCAAAACACCAGTCTGGTTTATATTCTAAAATACTAGCTGTTGGAATTTTTAAATCCTGACATAAATTTTTTACTTCATAAGAGGTCGGAATTGCTATAATATGTAAATCCTCTTCTTCAATTTTTTTAGCAATTTCTTTTATTGCTAAATATGAAGTTGTGCCAGAACCAAAGCCTATAACATCTCCATCTTTTACTTTTTCTACTATTTTTTGAACAACCTTTAGCTTTTGCTCTTTGTTTTTTATCTCTTTTGGCTCGATTTCTCGCATTGAACTATTCATCCATTCCATATTTCAACTTTCCTCCTAATTTTTATCTATAATATTTTTCAAAAAATTATATTTTTCTTTTTATATTTTTAAGCCAAAGTTTTCTCTTTTTCTTTTGCATTATATCATTTATAATATAATAAGTAAATTGATTTTTGGAAAAAAATTAAATGTAGTTTTTTGCATTTTATTTTGTAAAAAACTACATTTTTAGTTTAAGCATTTTATATTTTTAGTTTAATATTTCTTCTTTTGTTAAACCTGTAATTTCTATGATTGTTTCTATTGTAATACCTTTCTCTAGCATTTTCTTTGCTGTTTCTAATTTTGCCTTTTTTTCACCTTTTGCTATTCCGTTCTTTTACTCCGTTGCTCTCTTAGGCTCATTTCGTCCATTTTTCTTAACATTCTTTGGTCATATAGCCACCTTTCTTCATAACTCATACTCATTCTTTCTAATACTTCCGATGCTTCTTTTACTTTTTCATTCTCTTTCTTTGCCATTTCTACTTTTCCCCCCTCTTTTCCACAAATTAACCATAACCATTGTTCTAGTTTAGTTTTTACCCCTGGATTTTTCTTCATAAACTTTGGTAATTCTATGTAATGTACTTCTAAATCTTCCGTTACATATTCATCCTCTTTGTCATATTCCATATCTACATATTTTTCTTTCTCATCTTTTTCAAATTTTATTCTTGCTATTGAATGGTATGCATTTCTTTTGAAAAAGTTAAAGTTTAATATGTTTATTGATATTGTTTTTAATGGCTTTTCGTATTTATCTCCTACTTGTAATTGGTCTGAATACATTTTTGTTAAATACCCTATTGACCTTTTATCTATATTATTATAGTCTTTTACTTGCATTTCTATATCTATTATACTATCATTATTTACTTTTGCTCTTATATCTAATACTTCTTGTTTTGCTTCTTTACTTTCTTTTGTCATTTCTGGGTTTTTTACTTCTATTTCTTTTATTTCTATATTTAATATTGCTGATAGCAAGTCTTTTAGTAAATCTTCTTCTCCATCTTTTGTAAATACTCTTTTAAATACATAATCATTTGTTAGTGGTAATAATTCTACTTTTT
>CANRGT010000021.1 GCA_947630185.1 uncultured Clostridia bacterium
AAATTTAGCCCTAAAAAACTAAATTTTTAGGGCTAATGTTTAAAAAATTTTGGGACATTTTCAAAAATCATTGACAGGGGTAAAATTTTTCTTTTTATCCCTTTAAGATTCATTTTTACCTATATAACTTCTTTATTTTGCATTATCATTCATATATCTAAAATAATAACCTCATAAAAAAATATGTCTAAAAACTTGAACTAAAATAGTGTAGTACGAAATCCTGAAAAATGACTACTAGTCTTCCAGTGGTAGCAGTTGCGACCAAAAACCGAACCAACATAGCCGTCATTAATATCGGGATTATCATTACCCAGAAGATTGTAACAACCACCCCTTGAACAACATTCACTTGTACTGGGATTAATAATAATCTTTTCTAAAGTGAATTCCCATAAATTTCCTGCAATATCATAGATGTTCAATACACTATTCCTTTCAGTCGCTCCAGTTGTTAATAATACCCAATTCATCGTTTCTTTTTGATAACTTCCTAATACATCTATGAAACTTGGACTTTTATTTTCCGAATATTTCCCTTGTTTAACAATAAAATTTGCTTCCTTATAATTTCCCCAATTTTGTGAATTTTTCATTAATTCATTTGTTGTTTTTGCTCCTTTTACCTCTAAAAACTTTAACATTAAATCCCATTGGATTCCAAACATTAAACTACTATTGCATTGTCCTGCACTCATATTGCTTGCTAAAGCTTGTGCTTGACTACATCTTACCCAATTGTATGGATAAGCATTTGCTTTTATTACCGGCATTTCATCTGTTGGATTCAAATCACTCCATGTTTTATCATAAAATCTAATTTTATCTCCCTCATATCCAACTTCAAATTGTCCTACCCAGAATCCTCCATTTTCATATACACTTTTTAACATTTTATTTTTTAGTTCATCATATTCTTCTTTGTTATCTATTCCGCATCCTTCGTGCCATATATCTGAACAATTAGCTTCATCTCTGTACTCTTTTGTATAGTTCTGTAGCACTTTTTCTATGCCTTCACAATTTTCTGTATTGATTGGCGTTTCTATATCAGTAGTATATTTTGTATTACTATATATACTTTTTGGTACTTCTATCCATACATAACTATTTCCTTTACTATCAATAATTACTAGACCATCATCAATACTATCTTCACCCTCAATTCTTGTTGGTGCAAAACCAGCTGGGATTGTTACTCCTTTATACTTAGTATTTTCGAAATTCATAACTGCTTCTGCCATTGCTATTTGTCTTAAATCATTATCTTTTGCCTCATTCGTCTTTTCTCCTGCTTCTTTTGCTAATTGCAATAGTCCATTATCTCCAAACACTACTGTTATACTTACTGATGCCAAAATCAAAAGCACTACAATTGTTACTACTAAGGCTATTAGTGTTATTCCTGATAACGAATTTACACTTCTGCCTTGTGTAAGCTTTGTAGTGCATATAAATAACGGTCTATTTTTGCTATATAAACCTTCTCTTTCTTCTCTCTTTTCTAAATTACGGCTCTCTCTCTCTCTCTCTCTCTAGAGCCACAAGCATTTTTACTTTTCATCTGTTCTCCTCCTTCATTTTAGATAATACTTTATAATTTTTATATAGTTACTTTCATAACTTCAATTACTTCATATTATCTATTTGTTTCTCTACTTTTCTTCTTTTAGTATTATGAGTGTTATTATTTATTCTATTCATAGATTATAACTGTTTTCACACTCATGTGTATAATAATTTTATACCATAACTAAATTTAATTGTCAATAAAAATTCTCAAAAATATACAAGCATTTTATTTCACTTCTATTGTAATAATATATTTTTATTTACAGCATAAAATGAGGCATTTATAATTTGCCTCATTTATTTTTTATATTAAATATTAATTATTTTAATATTTCTTCTTTTGTTAATCCAGTAACTTTAATAATAGTTTCTATATTTATTCCTTCTTCTAGCATTTTCTTTGCATCTTCTAATTTTGCTTGTTTAATTCCGTTCTTCTTTTGCATGCTCTTTTAGGCTCATTTCATCCATTTTTCTTAACATTCTTTGGTCATATAGCCATCTTTCTTCATAGCTCATACTCATTCTTTCTAGTACTTCTGATGCTTCTTTTACTTTTTCATTTTCTTCCTTCGCCATTTCTACTTTTCCCCCTTCTTCTCCACATATAAGCCACAGCCACTGTTCTAGTTTTGTTTTTACCCCTGGATTTTTCTTTATAAACTTTGGTAATTCTATGTAATGTACTTCTAAATCTTCTGTTACATATTCATCCTCTTCGTCATATTCCATATCTACATATTTTTCTTTATCATCTTTTTCAAATTTTATTCTTGCTATTGAATGATATGCATTTCTTTTGAAAAAGTTAAAGTTTAATATGTTTATTGATATTGTTTTTAATGGCTTTTCGTATGCATCTCCTACTTTTAGTTGGTCTGAATACATTTTTGTTAAATAGCCTATTGACCTCTTGTCTATATTATTATAGTCTTCTACTTGCATCTCCACATCTATTATACTATTATTATTTACTTTTGCTCTTATATCTAATACTTCTCTCTTTGCATCTTTGGTTTCTTTTGTCATTTCTGGATTTTTTACTTCTATTTCTTTTATTTCTATATTTAATATTGCTGATAACAAGTCCTTTAGTAAATCTTCTTCTCCGTCTTTTGTAAATACTCTTTTAAATACATAATCATTTGTTAGTGGTAATAATTCTACTTTTTGTTCCATTAACTTTTTCCTTTCTTTATTTTACCATATTAGTATTCATTTAATCAACACTATTGGTAAAATTTGTTTTATAGTTTTAAGCAAAAGTGCTAACTATTTTATTACCACCTCCTTTCTTTTTTCATTTTGTTTTCTTCTCTTTACCTTTTGGGATTTTTTGATTTGATAGATTTGTAAATGATTTAAAAATATTTAGAAAAGTTATTTAAAATATTTTTGAAATAAAATATATAAAAAAATATAAAGAAAGAACTTTTGCTTAAGTAACTTTCTTTATATCACATTTTTAGCTATTTTTCAAGCATTTTCGTTCGTCAAACCTCGAGTAAATTCGACATACAAAGATTTATGTCTACTTTTCTCCTAAAATTCTTGCCATTTGTACACCTGATGCAGATGCCATCATTAAGCCTCTTGTCATACCTCCACCATCTCCAATAGAATATAATCCTTTAACACTGCTTTCAAAGTTATTATCTATTACTACTTGATTACTATAAAATTTAATTTCTGGTGCATATAGTAAATTGTCTGGGTCAGCAAAGCCTTCTACTACTTTATCCATACTGCGAATAAAGTTTAAAATGTCAGTCATTGTACGATAGCCTATTGCATAAGTTATATCTCCCGGTACTGCTGATTTTAATGTTGGCTCAACACTATTTTTGCTAAGCTCTTGTTCCCATGTTCTTTTTCCACGATAAATATCTCCTAACCTTTGCACTAAAATATTTCCTGCACCTAATTCATTCAAGTTTTTAGCTACATTTCTACCATAATCAATCGGTTTGTTAAATGGATATGTAAAATGATGAGATACTAAAATTGCTAAATTTGTATTTGTGCTTTTCTTCTCTTTGTATGAATGTCCATTTACTAAACTTAGGTTATTATCATACACTTCTGATGCAACAAATCCACTTGGATTTTGACAGAAGGTTCTTACTTTATCTTTAAATGGTGCTGGATTTCCTATGAATTTTCCTTCATACATATATGTATTTATATCTTTCATAATTTCGTCTGGAAGCTCATAGCGTACACCAATATCTACTATTCCGGCTTTAGTTTTTATTTGGTGCCTATCACACATTTTTACAAGCCAGTTTGCTCCTTTTCTTCCTACTGCTAATACAACATTGTCTGCGTAGATTTCTTCTAGCTCCGCTTCTTCATTTAAAACTTGGCTTGCAGGTTTTACCTTTACACCTTTAATTGCATTTTTTTCTATAATTAAGTCGTCTACTATTGTTTGATATCTCATTTCAATATTATGTTCTTGTAGGTAATCTTCTAGCCTTTTATATAACTCATGTGCTTTTTCTGTACCTAAATGACGAATTGGAATATTTATTAAAGTAATTCCTTCTTTTTTAGCTTTATCATATATTTTTTTAATTTCTTGTTTATGCTCTGTTCCCTCTAATTTAGTGTCTGCTCCAAAACTTAAATAAATTTTATCTGTATAGTCAATTAACTCTTTTGTTTTTGGAACACCTACATATTCATGCAAAATTCCACCTATGTATATGTCGTCATCTTCTTTATTATATAATGATAATTTTCCGTCTGAAAAAGCTCCTGCTCCTGAAAAGCCACTTGTAATATTGCAAAATGGCTTACATTTAATACAGTTTCCAGTTTTATATATTGGGCAATATCTATCTTCTACCTTTTTTCCTTGTTCAATTAGCAAAACTTTTTTGTTTTTATTTAGTTTAATTAGTTCATAAGCCATAAATATCGAGCTAGGTCCCATTCCTACTACAATAATATCGTACTTTTCTTTCATATAATATACTTTCCTTTCATACTTTTTGAGCAAGCTTTATTAAGTACACTGTTAGAAGCCATATTTGGATTTTAACTCCTTAATTACTTCTACAGCTTTTCTCGTTTTACCATCTTCAATATCTTTTTCTGATTTTAAAAGACATCTTACTGTATGTTCATCAAAAATAGCATTTTTTGTTTCTTCAACATATTTTATTTGTTGCATAACTACAATTTTCTCCTTTCAAATAAAGCATACCTTTTGTTCCATTACCTCAGCAAATACAACTCCGCCTTTTCTACTTTTCGTCCTAGTGCATTTTCCAATGCTTGCTTGTAGATTTCTAATTGCACTTTGTATTTCTCATAAAGCTTTTCTTTTGCATTTTCTTCATTTTCAACATGATCAGTTTTAAAATCAATTAAAATTAGTTCATCATCTTTACTTATGTAATACAAATCTATAATACCTTGCACTAAAATCGTTTTCTCTGAGCCCGCTTCTTTTGCTTCTTTTATTATTTCATTTGCAGGTAATGTGATATAAAATGGTTGCTCTTTATGTATCTCTTTTGCTTCTTTTAAAGCTTTGAATAAATCAGATTGTGTGTAGCGATAAATTATGTTTGTATCTATTGCATTTGCCTCTTCCTCTGTTATAATCTCTTTTGCTACTAATTCCTGTATTAAGCTTTTAATATCTTCCATAGTGTAATCTTTAGTTTCATCTAGCCTTTGAACTATTAAGTGGGCTAAGGTACCTTTGTGAGCACCTGTTATAGTTTCTTTTTCTTGTAAAAATTTAGGTGAAATTTCCAACTTATTTATTTGCTCTTTTTCATTTAAATTTTCTTTTAATTTTATTTCTTTTGGATTTTCTTCACTTTCTACATCTTCACTTAAATTTAAATCATCACTTAATTTCATTTTTTCTTCTTTTATTTTTGTAACAGAGGTTTTTGTTGGAAGCTTAGTATCAACCATGTATTTATATTTCCAAGATAAAAGTTCATTTAAATCTTGTTGCATTTTTTCGCTTTCTTCTTTTTTAGTATCTTTTAGTTTTTGCTCTATTTTTTCTCTTAAATTAGCATTTTCTATTTCTTCTTTAACTTGTAAGCTATCTATAAGTTCTTTTTTAGTATATGTTTTTATCGTTACAATTTTATCTAATGGAAGCTTGTTTCCTTTTAAGGTGACTGTTTTTCCTTTTTGTGACATATACACATAAAGTAACCAGTCTAAATACGATTTTCCTTTATCTATCAATTTGCTGTCTAGTTTTATATCATCTATACTTGTATTTGAATATAGTTCTACTAATTTTTCTTTTGCCTGTAAATCTTTTGTAAGGTCTTTACTTCTTCCTGTAATGAATAGCTTTTCTTTTGCTCTGGTTAGTGCTACATATAAAACTCTTTCTTCTTCTGAAAGTATTTCTTGCCTCATTTTTAATCTCATTGCATTTTTTGCCATTGTGGAATATTTTATTTTTCTTTCATTATCTATAATTGTTGGTCCGAAACCAAGTTCATTGTGCAATAAAATGCTATCATTTAAATCCATCAAATTAAATTGTTTTTGTGTACTGCATAGGAATACTACTGGAAATTCTAGTCCTTTACTTTTGTGAATACTCATAATACGAATTACATCTTCATTTTCTCCAATAAGCTTTGCTGAGCTTAAATCTCCATTTTGCTTTTTTATCTTTTCTATGAAATGAATAAAATTAAATAAACCTTTATAACTTGCACTTTCATATTGTTTTGCTTTTTCAAATAGACTTTTTAAATTTGCTTGCCTCATTGCACCATTTGGAAGTAGTCCTACATATTGGTAATAGCCTGTGTCTAAATAAATTTGCCAAATTAGTTCATCTAAAGGAATATACTTTTCTTTTTCTTTCCATTTCTCTAGCTTTTCCATAAATTTTTCAATCTTATTTTTCAAGTCATCTTCTGCTGAAATTCTTGCCTTTAAAAATGCTTCGTAAAAAGGGCAATTTCTATCTGTTAGTCTAATTCTTACTAAATCATTGTCTGTAAAATTTCCAATTGTTGACCTTAGAACCACTACAAATGGAATGTCTTGTAATGGATTATCAATTATTTTTAAAATTGATAAAATTGTTTCAATTTCTGCAGATTCTAAATATGATACTGAAGTATCACTGAAAACCGGCAAGCCTAAGTCCATTAATTCTTTTTCATAAATAGGTGCTATGCCTGATGGAGCTCTTAAAAGAATTACTATGTCTTTTGGTCTTATTTTTCTGTAACCTACATTTTTTTCATATACCATGTAATTAGTTTTAAAAAGCTCTTGTATTTTCTTTGCAACTAAGCTTGCTTCTAGTACTTGGTCTTCTACTCTTTCAGTTTCTTCTTCGCTCTCTTCTTTTTTGATTATATGATTAATTTCTACTGTTTGATCGTTATTTTTAAGTTCATTTTTTTGTAGGTTTGTTTCTTGCATATTTGTTTCATTTATATTTTGTTCCTGTATGTTTGCTTTTTTATTATTTTCACCTTGGTTATTTTCTTCTTTATATATTGTCGTTTCTTCGCTTTCTTTTAGGTCTATAAGTAGCATTTCTGCTGTTCCTGCATAATTTATATCTTCCTCTGGCTCTTTATAATCTGCACCTAAGTTTAAATACTCAGTTTCGTTATAGTTAATATCTCCTACATTTTTTGTCATGATTGCTTCAAAAACTAAGTTTGTAAAGTCTAGTATATTTTCTCTACTTCTAAAATTACGAAATAGCTGAATTTTTAAGTTGTCTTCTTCTTTTTTGTCTTCTTTTATTTTATATGTTTCATATTTATTTAAGAAAAGTTCTGGTCTTGCCTGCCTAAATTTATATATACTTTGCTTAACATCACCCACCATGAAAATATTATTTCCTTTAGAGATGCTATTTAAGATTGTTTCTTGTACTAAGTTACTATCTTGATATTCGTCAATTGCAATTTCTACAAACTTTTCTTGATACTTTTTTGCAACCTCAGTAGGTGTGCCATCTTCATTTACTAAAATTCTAAGTGCATAATGCTCAAAATCATTAAAATCTAAGCAATTCTTTTCTTTTTTTCTTGCTTCAAATTCACTTGCAAATTCTAAAACTAAATTTGATAATTTTCTAAGTATTGGCTTTATAACTTCAAAATCTTGCATTATTGAGGATGAAGCTCTTGATACTGACAAAGCAATTTTTTCTTTTATGTTCTTTTTAAAATCGTCTCTAATCTTATGTGCTTCGTCTTTTTTTGCTTTTAAGTCCTCATCTAACTTGGTAATTTTAGGCCAATCGCTATAATCTATATTTGATAACATGGTTTTAAAATCATCCCATGTTTTTGCATTTTGTATAATATTTTGTAATCTTAATTTATCTTCTGCTACTATTCCGTGTAAATAGAGCAAGTTCATCATATTTAGATAAGCTATTTTCTAAATCTTTAAGACCAATTATAGTTTCTTCTATTTTCTCTTTTACATTTTCCAAAATTATTTTGCCCCATATTGTTTCACCAAAGTCAGTTATTCCTTCTACTTCTTCAAACATAGCTATTTTTTCTTCTAGCCATGTTTGTGGGAAAGGACTACTTTGAATAAAGCCATATATTGTCAAAACTAAATTTTGTAAAGTTTCGTCACCTTTATAGTTTGTATATAAGTCTAATAGGCTTGAAAAATCTTCATCGTTTTCTTCATATTTTTTTTCAAATAAATCATCCAAAGTTTCTTGCTTTAGAAGTGATATTTCTGCTGTATCTGCTACACGGAAGTTACTTGGTATATCTATTTCATAAAAGTTATTGCGTATAACATCTAGGCAGAAAGAGTGAATTGTACTAATATTGGCTTTTGGAAGTAGAGTAATTTGCCTTTGAAGATATGCATTTTCTGGTTCTTCTTCTATTTTCTTGTAAATTGCTTTTAATACTCTTTCCCTCATTTCACTTGCAGCTGCATTTGTAAATGTGACTACTAGCATTTTATCTATGTCTATTTTTTCATTTATTATTTTATGAATAATTCTTTCTACGAGCACAGCAGTTTTACCACTACCTGCGGCAGCAGCTACTAAAATATTAGAACCCTTTTCTTCTATTGCTTGCATTTGCTCTTTGGTCCATTTTACTTTAGACATAATTTGCCTCTTTTCTTCTTTTTTCGCATTTATTATATCTTAATAAAATTTAGTTTTCAATGGGTTTTCTTGATATTTGAAAATTAAATTATTAAATTTTTATTATATTCATAATTTTTTAATATTTGGATTTTATTTTGGGAATTTTTTAGAAATTAAATAAATTTTAAGAAATCATCTATATCAACATCAGCTTGCTCTAATATACTTTTTAGAGTACCTTTTGCTACTTCTTTGTGCATAGGTATTATATAAATTGAATTTGTGATTCTATTTTTATATTTTGCATGGCTTCCTTTTTGAGAAACTTTTTCAAAACCAAATTGTGATAATATTGAAATAATTTTTTGAGGTGGTAATACTGGATATTTTGAACTCATACAGTCACCTCCACAGTTGTTATATATGTTTCTTTTGGTATAATAAGTTCTTCATCTTCATAGTATAGTTCTATTGCTTCTTTTAAATTTTTTATTGCTTCTTCTATAGTTTTTCCCTGTGATGCTACATTATTATCAACACATTTTGCAACATACCAATTTTCTTCTTTTTGTATAATAACATTGTATCTAATACTCATATGATACCTCCTTATATTCTGTTATCATTTAAATCCTTCATTAGTGCTTCTATAGTATCAAAACTCTTATATCGTTCTGGATGTTTTTCCATTTTTTCAGCCTCTTTAATAGCCTTTATAGTATCTTTGTTAAAATTTTCTTTTGAATTTTTTTCAAGTTTTGGTTTTAGCCTTATAATATTTAGTATAGACATTTTTAGCACCTCCACATGATGAATTTTACCACATAATGTGCCATTTATCAATACATTATATGTAATATAATTAAGATTTCCTCATTTTTATTACGAGAAAATCTTAATTTAAAATATTTAGTTTAAATATAGCTCGGGGTCTTGTTGTTCATTATCTTTTAATAATTCAAAATGAAGGTGTGCTTCATCTGAAATTTCAAATGCTGCAGTATTTCCAACTGTTCCTATGCTTTGCCCTTGTTGTACCTTTTCACCTTGCTTTACAAATTCTGTACTTAAAAGGTTTGCATATACTGTTTTATAGCCATTTACGTGCTCTATAATAACTGTTAAGCCATAACGTGGATCGTTTTTAATAGATGTTATCGTTCCGTCTGCTGAAGCCTTTACAACACTTCTTTGTTCTGCCTCAATATCTATTCCATTATGTGTTGACCATACATCTAAAGTGCTTGAATATACTAATTTATTGTCTGCAAATTCTTTCATAATGTTACCTTCTACAGGCTTTATAAATTCTGGATCAGGCACTTTTTCTGGCTCAGTAGTTTTGTCTGTTTCTTTATTTTCATTTTGTTTTGAGTTTTCTACTTTTTGTTCTGCTGCACTAGTGTTTATAGCTATTTTACTTTCAGTGTCATTTTTTGTGCTTCCAGAATTCGATGTACTGCTTGAATTTGAAGTATTTCCGTTTTGAGTAGCTGTTCCACTTTTACTTTCATCACTAGAACCACTACCTTCTGTACTTCCTGTTTCTGTATTTTCTCCTTTCACTTCATTTACTGTCTTGCCATATTGTGTACTTGCTTGTTCAGCTGATATATTGCCTATTGTATTTGTATTTAATTTCCCTAAGTTTGTTTCATTTTCTAATTTATTACTATATAATAAAAAAGTAATAACAAATACAATAACTGCCAATGCTAACACGCTTCCTGTTATATATATCATTTTCTTTACATCTAATCCTTCATCTACCGGCTTTCTTCTATTATCTCTTCTCATAAATAATTCCTCCTTAACTTTTCTTTAGTACAATTATTAACAATTTAGAGAAATTTATACAAAATTTAGTAATTATTATTCAATTTAGATGTAAAATATCATAGTTTGAAGCACCGCGCAGCGTTCAAGCGAAGCGCGTTTGGAGCACCTTTATGGTGCGACAACAAGGTGCAAAAACTATGATATTTTACAGATTTTTATTATTATCACTAAATATTAGCTATTTCAACACCAGTATAAAAGTGATGTATTATTTCTTCGTAATTTTTTCCTTGTTTTGCTAGGCTATCTGCGCCTGTCTGGCTCATTCCAACACCATGTCCATAGCCTTTAACTTCAAATTTTATTTCATCTTTAGTAATAGTTACTTCAAAATTAGCAGACCTTAAACTAAATAAATTTCTTACTTCTACACCCGACAAGTTTAAATTGCCAATTTTGATTGTTTTTACTCGATTTCCTTCAGTATATTCTGTTATTTTTATGCAATCATTTTTGGTAAAGTCAATTTTAAAATCACTATGCTCTTTTTTTATAGTTTCTTCAAATTGTTTTTTTGTTACTGTTAGCTCTGATGCATATTGGCTATATGCATCTTCTCCTGCTGTTTGTACTGACTGTAAATATGGATAGCCACTACCACCCCACACATTTATTGGTGCTTCTGTGCTTCCTCCACTATTAGAATGGAAGAATGCATTTATTGGCTCTCCATCATATGTAATCATTTTTCCTTGTGTTTCATTAACACTTTTTACAATCTTATTCCAATACTCATCTTGCTTACTTTTATCCCACTTTGCAAATCTATCTTCTTTTGAAATCCATGCCTGACAACACCCAGAGTCGTCACAAATGTCTGCTGTCCCATGCTTTTTCTTATTATTTTTTATTTTATATATAGTATAAGTTCTTGCAACTACTGCTTGTGCTTTTAAAGCTTCCATTTCAAAATTAGCTGGCATTTCACTACTAACTACCCCGATATAAATACTCATCAAGTGGAAGCTCTTCTATTTTATTTGTACTTTTATGTAATAGCTTAACTGTTTTATATTTACTATAATCATAAGTTGACTGTATTATTTCATTTTCATTTAAAGGCTTTACATTATCTACTTGTTTCCATCTTTCTTTAAATTGAGAAGTTAAAAAAATTGGAATAGAAAAACACAAGGCTAAGAATACAAGAAAATAAATTATATATTTTTTCATTTTGCCTCCGGTTTTAATCATTTATAACTTATTTAATGCAATGTAATTTAAAATTATTTAGCAATCCATTATTTTAGTACATTACATTGCAAGTTTCATTTTCATTCGCTCCAAAGTTCTTTTTTCAATTCTTGATACTTGCACTTGTGTAATGCCAAGAATTTTTGCAATTTCTGTTTGTGTTTTTCCTTTATAATACCTAAGAAGAATTAGCTGTCTTTCTTGCTCATTTAAGTTATTTAATAGCTGTTCTATACATAATTTGTTAGTTAGCATAGTAGTTTCATCTACATTAGAACTCATTTTATCTATTAAACTAATTCCATCTTCGCCCTCGTCATATAGTTTTTCTTCTATTGAATTTATAGGCTGAAGTGTTTCCAAGGCAAGTGCTATTTCTTCTTTTGAAGTATGCAAAATTTTGGCCATTTCTTCTATTTTTATTTCTTCTCCTCTTTTTTTATAATACTCATTTTTTATATCTAATGCCTTCATTGCCATTTCTTTTAAGCTTCTACTAATTTTAATAGGTCCGATTATCTCTTAAATACCTTTTAATTTCTCCTAAGATATACGGAACTGCATATGTTGAAAGTCTAACATCAAAACTACTATCGAAACGCTTAATGCACTTAATAAATCCCATTACACCAACTTGATATAAATCTTCTATCTCATAGCCTCTATCTTGAAAACGCTTTACTATGCTCCAAATAAGCCCTTTATTTGTTTCTATCAAGTTCGTCATTGCTTGCTCGTCGCCTTGCTGTGCTTTTATTATGTACTCTGTGTTGTTTATTTCATAATCATCCTGCATGAAAATGCCTCCTATTCTATAGTCATCCGTCTATTAGTGCATTTTCTTCTTCATCTAAACTTTTATTTTCTTCTTTTTTAATTTTCTTTTTCATTGTTACTTTTGTTCCAATTCCTACTACGGAATGTATCTTAACTTCGTCCATAAAGCTTTCCATTATTGTAAAGCCCATTCCTGACCTTTCTAAATTGCCTTTTGTAGTGTATAAAGGCTTTCTCGCAAGTTCAACATCTTCAATTCCTTTTCCATTATCTGAAATTTCAACTTCTAAGCAATTATCTAATAATGTGGCTCTTACCTTAATTATTCCTTCTGTATCTTCATAGCCATGAATGATGCAATTTGTTACAGCTTCCGATACTGCTGTTTTTATATCTGCTAGTTCTTCTATGGTTGGATCTAACTGTGCAGCAAATGCTGCTACTGTAATACGGGCAAATGCCTCATTATTAGATTTGCTTAAAAAACTAAGTTCCATTTCATTGTCATACCTACTTTTCATTTTTTTCTCCTTTCTTAGCCTACTTTTTCTTCTTTTTGAATTGGAATTATTTTTTCAATTCCACTCATTTCTAGCACTTTACTTATACTTTGCATGCAATGTGTTATTTCACAACTTCCACCAATTAATTTTACTAATTTGTATCTCCCAATTAAAAGCCCTATTCCTGCACTGTCCATGAAAGAAACCTTACTAAAATCAAACACAACTTTTCTAGGCATAAATCTTGTAATTTCATAATCCATTTTCCTCCTTAATTTTTCTGTAGTATGATGGTCTATTTCCTCGGTAATAAAAATATTAAGCATTTTTTCTAGTTCGTTAAATTCACTATTCATGCTAATTACCTCCTTGTTATTTGCTTGTCCTATTATACAGTTTTTTCCAGTTTTTTACTAGAGTAAAACTTGGGAAGTTTTGTCGAATTATGAGAAGTTTTCGACCTTTTTTTACAAATGTAAGAAAAGGTTTGACATTTTCTATTTTCGGTTGTATTATGTTGAAAGGGGAACATAAAATTTATATAATGTGTTTATCAAGGAAAAATGAGGCTTTGTTTTATATTAAGCCTTTAGAATAGGAGTATAAGATGAGAGAAGTAATTGATGTAAAGCCTATGGAAGATTACCAATTATTATTAACTTTTGATAATAAAGAAAAAAAAATAAAAGATATGAAACCTTATTTAAATAAAGGTGTTTTTAAAAAGTTAAAAGAAAAGTCAGTTTTTAATAGTGTAAAAATTTCCTATGGAACAATTTGTTGGGATGATAAAATTGATTTATGTCCTGACTCTTTATATGAAACAAGTAAACCAGTAAAAGAATAAAAAACTTATACTTTAATTAAATGTTTAATAAACGCAAAAACACACCTGCAGTTTTACAGGTGTGTTTTTGTAGTGAGAAAAGAGTTTACTTTCTTTTGCTCGGATCGTATTCGAAAGTATAAACAAGCCCTTCACAGCTTCCACTTTGAACAGGAGCAGACCAGCCAGCATCTGTAAGAGCCTTTATCACTTCCGGCTCCATCTCTTTGGTATCAATCTCAGCATCTTTAATAGTGAATCTTACTTTGACAACAATTTTTCTTTCTTTTTTGTCAAGTATTCCAATTGATGCCTTTTCTTCAAGCTCCTTAGTAGCTTTTTCAATTGCTTCTTTAACAATTGAAAGCTGACTCTTTATTCTTTCCTGCCGATTTCTTTCGAAAACTTCTTTCTGCTTTTCAGCTACCATTTTCCACATATCTGGTGCACTTGGTAGAGTAAACTCCGGGTTCTCCGTACTCATAGGAGAACCTCCTTTCTGTTTTAAATTACCCACTTTTGGGCACCTAACTTCTGTATTGTTAGGATTTTGCATAATGCTATTATACCATAACTTAACATAAAATTCAAGTAATTGTATATAAATTAACTAAAAATATTATGTTTTGTAGCACCGCTTAAGCGTCCTAAGCGAAGCGCGTTTGGAGCACCTTTTAGGTGCGACAGCAAGGTGCAAGAAACATAATATTTTTAGTTAAGTATATATTATTATAAAGTTGCTATTCTCTCCTCAACTTTAGCAAGCATATCTTTATATTTTGCAAGCTTTTCTTTTTCTTCATTTATTTTTGCTTCTGGTGCTTTATTTACAAAGCCCGGATTAGAAAGCATTTTTTCAGCTCTTTCAACCTCTGAAATTAGTTTTTCTCTTTCTCCCTCAAGTCTTTTCTTTTCTGCTTCAATATCTACCAATTCTTCAAATGGTAAATATACTTCAATTCCATCTTCTAGTACTGACATTGCATTTGCTGGAATATCTTGTTTTTCTTCTTTACAAATAATTTCATTTGCAAATGCTAATTTTTGTATCATACTTTCAGATGTTTTAATCATTTCTGTACAAGTTTCTGTTACAAATATAAGCTTTGATTTTTTGCTTGGATGTACATTTAAATTTGTTCTTAAATTTCTAATTCCTGTAATTATATTTTTTAATTTTTCTATTTGTGCTTCTTCTTTTTCAAAATCTTCTAATTTTGATTTTTCTTTTTCAAATGACATAGGTACTGACTCATCTGGCCACTTAGAAATCATAATACTTTCATCATTGTGGTAAAGCTCCATATAAATCTTTTCTGTAACAAATGGCATAACTGGGTGTAATAATTTTAAAGCATCTTTTAATACTTTATTTAATGTATACTTAGCAGAAAATTTAGTTGTGCAATTTTCATCATAAAGACGAGGTTTTACCATTTCAATATACCAGTCGCAAAATTCATTCCAAATAAAGTCATATATTTTTTGTGTTGCAATTCCCAATTCAAAGTTTTCTAAGTTGTTAGTTACTTCTTTTGATAATTTACTTAATTTTGATAATATCCATTTATCTTCATAGCATAAACTATTTCCTAATTCGTTTTTATCGATATTTTCTAGTAAGCTTTCATCTGCAAATGCTTTCTTTTCTTCTTCACTTGAATTTTGCAAATTGCTTAAAACAAATTTAGATGCATTCCACAATTTGTTTGCAAAGTTAGATGCTGATTCTAGTTTTTCTGGCATATATCTAATATCATTTCCTGGAGAAATTCCAAGTACCAATGAAAATCTTAAAGCATCTGTTCCATACTTGTCTATTACTTCTAATGGGTCAATACCGTTTCCTAAACTCTTAGACATTTTTCTGCCTTGGCTATCACGCACAATACCATGTATAAATACATTTTCAAATGGTGCTTTTCCTGTATGCTCCATAGCAGAAAAAATCATTCTTGCAACCCAGAAGAATATAATATCATAACCTGTAACTAATGTGCTAGTAGGGTAAAAATACTTAAAGTCTTCTGTATTTTCTGGCCAGCCAAGTGTTGAAAATGGCCATAATGCTGAACTAAACCATGTATCTAATGTATCTTCATCTTGTTTTAAATGTGTGCTTCCACATTTTGAGCATTTTTCAGGTACTTTTTCTGATACATTTATATGTCCACATTCTTCACAATAATATGCTGGAATTCTATGTCCCCACCAAAGTTGTCTTGATATACACCAGTCTTGAATATTTTCCATCCAGTTATAATAGATTTTATCAAATCTTTCTGGAATAAATTTTGTTTTGCCATCTCTTACTACCTCTATTGCAGGTTTAGCAAGTGGCTCCATTTTAACAAACCATTGCTCAGATATTTTTGGCTCAATAGTGTGATGACAACGATAGCATTTTCCTACATTGTGGTTATAGTCTTCTATTTTTAATAAATATCCTTCTTTATCTAACTTTTCTACTATTTTTTGTCTTGCTTCATAAAGGTCCATTTCTTTAAATTCTGGATATAAATTTCCCATTTTGAAGTTTTCATCAAATACTTCTATTATTTCTAATCCATGTTTTAGTGCAGCTTGGTAGTCATTTACATCATGTGCAGGGGTTAATTTAACAGCACCAGTACCAAATTCTTTTTCTACAAATTCGTCTGCAATTACTGGAATTTCTTTATTCATAATTGGAAGTATAACTGTTTTTCCAATTATACTTTTATATCTTTCATCTTCTGGATGAACTGCAACGCCAGTATCTCCAAGCATTGTTTCTGGTCTTGTTGTTGCTACAATAACATATTTTCCTTCTTCACCTTTTACTGGATATTTAATATACCATAAATGAGTTGGTTCTTCTTCATATTCTACTTCTGCATCTGAAATTGATGTATCACAATATGGGCACCAGTTTATCATTCTTTTTCCACGATAAATAAGCCCTTTTTCATAAAGCTTTACAAATACATATTTTACTGCATTTGATAAACCTTCGTCCATGGTAAATCTTTCTCTTGACCAGTCACAAGAACAGCCTAATTTTTTCAATTGATTAAGAATAGTTCCACCATATTCTTCTTTCCATTGCCATGCTCTTTTTAAGAATTCTTCCCTACCTAGTTCTTCCTTTGTAGTTCCTTCTTCTTTTAATTTTTCTACTATTTTTGCTTCTGTTGCAATTGATGCATGATCTGTTCCTGGAAGCCATAAAGTATTAAAACCTTTCATTCTTTTATATCTAATTAGAATGTCTTGTAAGGTTTCATCTAGAGCATGTCCCATGTGTAATTTACCTGTAATGTTTGGTGGTGGAATTACTATTGTATATGGCTTTTTTGTTTTATCATTAGATGGTTTAAAGTATTCTTTTTCCATCCAATTTTCATAAATTTCTTCTTCAAATTCTTTTGGAATAAATTTTCCTTCTAGCTCATGTTTTTCACACATTTTATTTTCCTCCTACAATTTTTTTATTTTTTATATAAGGACCTCACCCACCAACACAATCAAAGATTGTGGGTGGGTACCCGAGAACCTTGTTGTTTCAAAATAAAAAACCTCGTCCTTATTTGCTAAGGGCGAGGTTTAATGCGCGGTACCACCTTAATTTATTTAACTAGTTTTATTTTTTACATATTATTTAAATTCATATTTTATCTGAATTTATAACTAATTAATATCTCATTTACCTTTAACGCAAGTAACACGAATATATCTACTTTAAATTTCAATATATCAACTCAAAGCTACCTTCAGTTTTCTTTTCTATTAGAAGCTTTCAGCTAGTAACTTCTTTCTCTTTTATAGATAGTTTAAACTTACTCCTCTTTTTCTCAGTTTTTAATTTTATTTTTTAATAATTCTATTTTTTATATAAACTATAGTTTCAATTTTTATTTAAGTATAATTTTGTATGATGTTTATTATTTTAACACGTTTTTTTGTTAATATCAACATTTTTTATTTAGTTTTTACTAATTTTTTATTTAACAAATTTTTACCCAATATTAAAAAGTGCAATTAATGAGCCTACTATTGAAAGAATAAAGCCTACTATTTTAAGTCCCATACTTGCTTCATTTTGGTCGCCAAAGCCAAATAGCCTTTTTGTAATTACCCTTGCATCAAATATGCAGATTACACCTAATAATAAAATTAACATTCCTATTATAATCAAAATAATTTGTAACATTTCTTCTTCCTTTTTATATACCTCTATTTATTATCTTCTGTGTTTTCTATATATTTTTATACAAGTATATATAATTTGTGTTTATATATTTTTATACAAATATGTAATTTGCGTTCATATCTTTAAATTATACTAAAAAAATTCTACTGTATATTTACATTCAAATGATTCATCTGGTTTTAATGAAATAATGTCTTGTTTTTGTGTAAACACACCAGAACTTTTTATATTATCTGCTGTTGAATACCATGGTTCTATGCAAATAAATGGAGCATTTGGTTTTGACCAAACTGCTAAATATGGAAAACCAGTAAAATCCATAGTAAGTAGTCTTCTTCTTGTAGCAGAATTTATTAAACTTATTTTGTTTGATGTAATGCTTTTCATAATTAAAGCATCATCATCAAATGTATGTGCATCTAATGGAATATATCTTTTTTCCACAACTCTATTTTTAGCATAATCTGTTCCAACCAATCCATCTACTAAATATAGAAAATGTATTTTTTCTTCATCTTGCTCAAATTCTAAATAGTAATTGCCATTTTTTAAATCTTCTGCATCTATTTTAAATGCTGGATGTCCACCAATACCAAATGGTAGATTAATTAATCCAGTATTTACAACTTTATAAATTGTTGTCAATTTATTTTCTTCTGTACGATAGGTATTATATAATTCAAATTCATATGGATACTTTAATAATGTATATTTATTACTCTTTAACACATAAGAATGAAAATTATCTAATTTTGTAATCGGTTCAAATTCTAAATCTCTTGCAAAGCCATGTTGCATAAGTTCATAAGTTCTTCCTCCAATTAATGTTTTGTTTTTCTTTAGTTTTCCTACTATTGGAAATAATACAGGAGAGTGCCTTTTCCAATATACTTTTCCGTTTTCGTCAACAACGTTTTCTCCTTGGTGTATTTTTTCTTCGCCGTTTACTTTAAAGCTTATTAGTTCTCCACCTTTTGATGATGTTAGCATTTGAGTATACATTGGACTTCTCCTTTCTTTATTTTATAGGTCTTTGCATACATTTGAATAAAATTTGCTTCTCTCTTTTATAGATTGTTTTACAATCTTATATAAATCAATAATTCACATATATATAATAGTGTTTTTTTATGTAAATGTCAAGATTTTGAGCCAAAATATTATGTTTTGCAAACACTTCTTAAATTTTTTCAAACGAAATTTATATGTACATTTATAAGTTAAGAATTGTATTTTATAATGATATACTTTGCTTTAATTTTTCATCTACTAATTTACGAAGCTTTTGATTTTTTTCTTGCTTTAATCCTCTATCCTCTGATTCTATTTTTAAAGCAACACTTTGAACAGATTTAAGCATTGGCATATCCACAAATAAATTAGCAATTTTAAATTCAGGTAAGCCATGTTGCTTTGTTCCAAAAAATTCTCCTGTTCCACGAAGCTCTAAGTCTTTTTCTGCAATTACAAATCCATCATTTGTTTCTTGCATTATTTTCATTCTTTCTTTTGCTACTTGTGAAGCTTGACTGCTATATTTTAAAATGCAATATGATTGATATTCTCCTCTACCTACTCTACCTCTTAACTGATGAAGCTGTGCTAGGCCAAATCTATCTGCATTCTCTACTACCATTACACTAGCATTTGGCACATTAACACCTACTTCAATTACAGTAGTAGAAATTAAAATATCAATTTCTCCATTTTTAAATTTTTCCATAACTTCTTCTTTTTCTTTTGGTTTCATTTTTCCATAAACACAAGCTACTCTAAGATCTGGAAAAATTTGTTTTTGGTAAATTTCAGTCCACTCTTTTACTGCTTTTAAATCTGCCTTTTGTTTAAAAGCTTCTATCTTCATTTCTTCTATTTCTAATTGATTTATTCTTTCTGTATTTTCTTTTTGTTCTATACTTTTTAAACCTACTCGCTCATTTATTTTTTCTTCTTTTAAACTTTCATCGTCATCTTCTTTGTCTTCAACTAATGGGCATACAACATAAACTTGTCTACCTTCTTCAATATTTTTTCGTATAAAATTATTTACTCTTTCTTCCATCCTTTTAGTTACTGCATATGTTTCAATCTTTTTCCTATTTGGTGGAAGCTCATCAATAATAGATATGTCCAAATCACCATACAAAATTAATGCTAAAGTTCTTGGAATTGGTGTTGCAGTCATAACTAGTACATCTGGGTGGTTTCCTTTATTTGTAATTGTTTCTCTCTGCCTTACGCCAAAACGATGCTGTTCATCTGTTACAACTAGCCCTAAATTTTTAAATACTACATTTTCTGTAAGTAGTGAATGTGTTCCAATTAAAACATCAATTTCACCATTTGCTAATTTTTCGGTAATTTCTAGCTTTTGTTTTGGTTTTGTTGCACCTAATATTAGCTCGCACTTAATATTAAAAGGCTCTAATATTTTTTTGAATTCTTCAAAGTGTTGTGTTGCAAGAATTGCAGTTGGTGCCATTATTGCAACTTGAAAACCTGATTTTACTGCTTTATATGCTGAAATTATAGATACAACAGTTTTTCCAGAGCCAACATCACCCTGCAAAAGCCTATTCATTGGCTTATTAGATTCCATGTCATTATCTATTTCTTCTAATACTTTAAGCTGTGCTTTTGTTAATTTAAAAGGAAGTGAATTCATAACATCTGACATTTTAACATCTTTACTAAATTTAATTCCTTCATAATCTTCAGTTTTGCCTTTTAACTCTAAAAGTGCAAGTTGCATAACAAGAAGTTCTTCAAATACAAGCCTTTTTCTAGCAGATAATCTATTTTCAATATTTGATGGGAAATGTATTTCTTGCAAACTTTTTTGTAAATCTTCTAAGTTATAATTTTTAAGTATATATTCTGGCAGTGTTTCTATATCTTCTCCTTTTACCATTAAAAGTGCATTTTCTACGGCTTGTCTAATTGCAGTTTGTGATAGTTTATATGTAGAAGGATAAATCGGCATTATTTTTCCAGTATTTTTTTCCTTACCTGCTTCATCAAATACCGGATTTCTCATTTCTAAATGATTTACTTCTCTAGTTATCTTTCCAAAGAAACGATACATTTCTCCTCTTTTAATTCTTTGCTTTATATATGTTTGATTAAACCATGTAACAGTACACCTTCCAGTATCATCTTCAATAACTGTTTTTATAATAACCATATTTTTACGAATTCTAGTAATGTTTACTTCTGAAATAACTCTAGCTTGAATAGTTACTTCTTCGCCATCTATTACATCTGCAATATTTTTTGTTTTGCTTCTATCTTCATATTCTCTAGGAAAGTAGGTTAGTAAATCGTTTAATGTATATATGTTCAAATTATTTAATAGTGAGGCTTTCGTTGGACCTACTGATTTTACATATTGTACATTTTGTTTTAAATCTACCATGATTTTTTCCTTATAATTTATTTAGGTTTTTACTTTATGATAATGTTTCTTATTTTTCTATAATTTTATTTTCAAAGTTTGGTTTTGCCTATAAACCTTTGCTATATTTTATCAAAACTAGAAACATATTGCAAACACTTTTTTCTTCTATTTCCTTGTTATTTTAAATATAATGGTGTATAATAAATTTTAGTAAGTACACATGGGGATGTATTTGGTTTCGACAGTATACTAGAAATATCAATAGCGAGTAGTGGATTCTCACTTGGCCACTTTAATAATGTGAGAAATTAAAAATAAACGCTGATAATAGAGAATTAGCATTCGCTGCCTAGGCGCAGCGTACGTCTTACTTTAGAGCCCACATCTTTAGATAAGGCGCCGATTTGTGGGAAACAAAATTATTTTGAGCTATCGAAATAATGGGTATTTTTAATAGCTACCTTTTTTATAAGCTTGTTTGTTAGGTTATAATTTAGGGAAATAAGAAAACAAACTGCACTCGGAGAATTTGATATGGAAGGTGTATTGGACAGGAGTTCGACTCTCCTCATCTCCACCAAAAGATGTAATCGTCGCACTAGACGGAAAATGATTAATAAGGAATAAAAATAACGGCACATTCTACTTTTTGACCGAAGGGAATGTGTCGTTATTACTTGTATAAGTGGTAACCACAACATCTGTGGTTCTCATTGATTTATTGCATGACGCAAAAATTCTCTTGCCTTAAGATATGCCTCTTTCGTTCCACCTTCCAAATAGTGATTCTGCTTTAATACAAAATCCAACTCTTTCCGTTTCATAAATATTCCTCCTTGTTGTTTTAATAGAGTTAAAGGTTGCACAAATAAGTCTTATTGACTGTAATTGACATTATAGCATGTTTTGCCATGTAATTCAAGTTCATCGAAAAATATTTTGTATTTCGTATAAAAATTTTATATTTCTATATTATTCTTACGAATTTCGTTGTCAATGATTTTTGAAAATGTCCCAAAATTTTTTAAACATTAGCCCTAAAAATTTAGTTTTTTAGGGCTAAATTTT
>CANRGT010000022.1 GCA_947630185.1 uncultured Clostridia bacterium
TTTGCAGTAAGTACAGAAGAAAATAGACCTATTTTTACAGGATGTTTATTTGAAATAAAAAATAATAAATTAAATGTAGTTGCAGTAGATGGTTTCCGTTTAGCTTGGAAAAGTAAATTTTTACAAACAAAAGTAAATGATTTTTCTGCTGTAATTCCAGGAAGAACATTAAATGAAATAAACAAGATTTTAACAGATTCCTTTGATAACATTAAAATAGGGGTTGCTAAAAATCAAGCTTTATTTGAAATGGAGAATTGTAAAATTGTAACACGTCTATTAGATGGAGAATTTTTAAATTATGCTAGTGTAATTCCAGAAAATTGGGAAACAAGAATAAGAGTAGATAAAAATAATATTCAAAATTGTTTTGAAAGAGTAAGTTTAATTTCAGCATCTAGCATAGAAAAGGAAAAGAAATATCCTGTTAAAGTAAATGTTGAAATAGGAAAAGTTACAATTTCTTGTACAAATCAAACAGGTGATGCAAAAGAGGAAATGTTTGTTGAAACAGAAGGACAAAACTTAGAGGCTGGATTTAATCCTAAATATTTCTTAGATGCACTTCGTGCAATTGATGACCCAGAAGTATTTATTGACTTTGGTTCAAGCATATCACCATGTATTATAAGACCTACAGAACCTAATGGGGATTATATTTATATGGTTCTTCCTATTAGAATGAAGGAGTAGAAATAATTATTTATTTCTATTATATAAAAATATTTAAATAATTATATAAGTTAGAAATTATAATGAATAGAAAGAAAAATTAAATGTATATAGAAAAAATAAAATTAAAAAATTTTCGAAACTATAAAGAGCAAGAAATAGAATTTAATAAAAATATAAATATAATTTATGGAGATAATGCACAAGGAAAAACAAATATATTAGAAGCAATTTTTTATTGTGCTTTTGGAAAATCTTTTAGGACAAGCAAAGAAAAAGAACTTATTTCATTAGATGAACCTAATTTACAAGTGGAGGTTTTATTTCAAAAAAGTGATAGAGCAGGAAAAATAAAAATAGAATTAGAAAATAAAAAACAAATAGAAATAAATGGAGTAAAAATAAAAAAATTAAGTGAATTAGTTGGAAATTTAGTAGTTGTTATTTTTACGCCAGATGATATTCAAATTTTTAAAAGTGGTCCTGACCAGAGGAGAAGATTTTTAGATATGATGATAGGACAGTTAAGACCAAATTATATTCATTATTTAAATTTATATTATAAAGTAATAGAACAGAGAAATAATTATTTAAAGCAAATAAAAGAAGAAAATAAAGATGAAAATATGTTAGAAATATGGGATGAAAAATTAGCAGAATATGCAGAAATTATTTGTAAATATAGAAATGAATTTGTAGAAAAAATAAAAGAAAAAATAATAAAAATTCATGAAAATGTAACAGATGGAAAAGAAAAAATAAATATTGAATATAAAACTGAATGTGATAAAAAAGAAGAATATTTAAAATTATTAAATCAAAGAAGAAAATTAGATATAATTAAAGGATTTACAACAAAAGGTATTCATAGAGATGATTTTAAAGTTCTAATAAATGATAAAGCTTTAGAAGTTTATGGCTCTCAAGGACAACATAGAACAGCAATTCTTTCATTAAAATTAGCAGAATTATATGTTATTTATGATGAAATAGGGGAATATCCAATTTTATTATTAGATGATTTTATGTCTGAATTAGATGAAAAGAGAAGAAGAAGCTTCTTAGAAAAAATAAATGATACGCAAGTTATTATAACTTGTACTGATAAAATGGAAATAAAGAATAGCAAAGTTTTTTTTGTTGAAAATGGTAATATTCGTTCCGTTTGAACGCTGCGCGGTGCTACAAACTATATTGTTTTTCAATTAAAAATAGTTATAATTAAAAAATATAACAATAAAAAAGACTTGCAAAAGTTAAAAAAAGAATGATAAAATAATGCAAGAAACATAGAAATATGGAGGTTAAACCAAATGGAAAAATTCGAGCATGAGTATAATGCAGACCAAATTCAAGTATTGGAAGGGCTAGAAGCTGTAAGAAAAAGACCTGGTATGTACATAGGAAGTGTATCTGTAAGAGGATTACATCATTTAGTTTATGAAATTGTAGATAACTGTGTTGATGAAGCTTTGGCAGGTTATTGTACAGAAATAAATATAGAAATTCAACCAGGAAATATTATAAGTGTAGAAGATAATGGTAGAGGAATTCCTGTTGACATACATCCAAAAACTAAAATATCTGCTGCAGAAACAGTATATACAAAATTACATGCAGGTGGAAAATTTGGTGGAGATAGTGGTTATAAAGTATCTGGAGGTCTTCATGGCGTAGGTGCTTCTGTTGTAAACGCTTTATCAGAATGGACAGAAGTTACTATTCAAAGAGATGGCGGAATTTATCAAATGAAATTTGAAAGAGGAAAAACAGTAGAGCCATTAACTCGTATAGGAGATTCTGATAAAACAGGAACTAAGGTTAGATTTTTAGCAGATTCTACTATATTTGAAACATTAGATTATGAGTATGAAATATTAGAGACAAGATTTAGAGAAATTGCATTTTTAACAAAAGGACTAAAAATAAATATTAAAGATATAAGAGATCCTGAAAATATTAAAAAAGCTGAATTTCATTTTGAAGGCGGACTTATTTCATTTGTAGAATTTTTAAATAAAAATAAAGAAACAATCCATCCAAAACCAATTTATATTGAAAAAGACGGAGAAGTTCCAGTAGAAATAGCTTTTCAATATACAACAACTTATTCAGAGAATATATATACATTTGTTAATAACATTAATACTATTGAAGGTGGAACTCACTTAGAGGGATTTAAAAGAGCAATTACAAAAGTATTTAATGACTATGCAAGAAGCCATAATTTAATAAAAGAAAAAGATCCTAATTTATTAGGAGAAGATATACGTGAAGGAATGACAGCAGTTGTTTCAGTTAAAGTAAAAGAGCCTCAATTTGAAGGACAAACTAAAACAAAATTAGGAAATAGTAATGTAACAGGTATAGTTTCATCTATGGTTAATGACGCACTTTCTACATTTTTAGAAGAAAATCCAGCAGTTGGAAAAGCAATACTAGAAAAATGTATAAATGCATCTCGTGCAAGAGAAGCAGCAAGAAAAGCTAGAGAATTAGTTAGAAGAAAAAGTGCATTAGAAACAACTACATTACCAGGAAAATTAGCAGATTGCAGTAGCAAAGAACCAGAAGAATGTGAAGTATACATCGTAGAGGGAGATTCAGCAGGTGGTAGTGCAAAACAAGGTAGAGACAGAAGATTTCAAGCAATTCTTCCACTTTGGGGAAAAATGCTTAATGTTGAAAAATCAAGAGCAGATAAAATTTATAATAATGATAAATTACAACCTGTTATTTTAGCAGTAGGTGCAGGAATTGGAAATGATTTTGACATATCTAAGATAAGATATGGAAAAGTAATTATAATGGCAGATGCCGATGTTGATGGTGCACATATTAGAACATTATTATTAACTTTCTTTTTTAGATATATGAGACCACTTATAGAAAACGGAAATGTGTATTTAGCTCAACCACCACTATATAAATTATCTAAAAAAGGTATGGAAGACATATATTGTTATACAGATGATGACTTAGATAGAGCATTTAAAGAATTAGCAGAAAAAGGAATATCTAGAGACCAAGTTGGAATTCAAAGATATAAAGGTTTAGGAGAAATGAACCCTGAACAATTATGGGAAACAACAATGGACCCAGAAAAGAGAATTTTAATTAAAGTAACAATGGAAGATGCTATGAAAGCTGATGAAATATTTACTTTATTAATGGGCGATGAAATAGAACCAAGAAGAAAATTCATTGAAGAAAATGCAAAATATGTAAGAAATTTGGATGTATAGTTTTTTAAAACAAAAGATAAAGAAAGGAAAAAATATTAATGGCTTTATTAGTATATATTAGAGGCTATGATTTCATTGAAATTACAAATAAAGATATACAAAAGGGAGAATTTTTAAGTGAATTAGAAACAATAAATCCTGAAATTAAAAATAAAATATTAAATATTTTAGAAAATGATGGAAAAATTTATGGATTAAAAAGAAATGGAAGATTAAAGACAGCATATTTATTTAAAAATATTACAGAAAATGATGAAAAAATATTAGATTTTGAAGAATCTTTTAATACTGAAGATGTTGAACATAAATTAAAAGCATGTGAAGAAGCAATAGAAATGTCATTACAAGAAGAAGTAAATAAAAAAAGATTTAAAAAAGCAAAATGGAATAATAAAGAAATAATTTTTAATAAAAATACAAATTGGTTTGAAGAATTATTTTCATTATTTTCTTATTTAGGAATTGCATTTGGAATGACGATGGGAATTGTATCTGCAAATTGGAGATATCTTGTTATATTTTTATTAATAGATTTTATACTAATACTAATTAAAGAAATGGTAAGAATATTTAAAAAGGCAAATAAACGAAAAAAATAAATATAAAAATTTAATAGCTAGCAGAGCGAAATCTGCTAGCTATTAATCGATAAAGCTAATATTAATCTTCAGCTAAAACTTATATGCCTAGCTAATAATCTAATCTGCATTACTACAAAAATAAACTACGACGCCAAACATACAAATCAGTTGCTCGACTACTAATGCACTCATAATAGCCATATTCGTCCAAAACGGACTAATAACAACCACTAAAAAATACAAAAAATAATCTTAACTTCGAATAAATAACATATATTTTCAACCATATATTTATATTATATAAAGAGAAGAAATGAAAACAAACAAAACACAGCTTAAATACAAATTATTTACTCTCATCTCCGAATTAACACTACCTAAAAGTTATTTAAGCAGTATTAAATCTTCGCTCGAATAATGCAAAGCCACAAGACCTCACAAAACTCTTATTTCAACTAATATTAACCTTATATTCTTATTATGTATTTTTATATATTTTTTATGCAAAAATAAATTAGAAAAAAATAGAAAAAACAAGAATTGTCGAATTATGTCAAACGATTTTTCTTGACATTTTTCGCATTAGAGAGTAATATAAAAATATAATAATCATTTAAATATTTTTTATTCATATTTTTTTAATCTTTTATTTTCCAATTTATTGAAAGTAAGAAAATATATTAGTATAATTGAGGAGGTGAATAATTTACAATAGAACCATTAAAATAGGGGGGAAAATTTAATGAATCCAAGAGTAAAAGAAGTCAAAGTATTAGAAAATTATAAATTATTATTAACTTTTAAAAATGGGGAAAAAAGAATTTATGATGCAAAAAAATTATTAGAATATGATTTTTATAAAAATCTTAGAGATTTAAAATATTTTAAAGAAGTAAAAGTAGTAGACGGAATTACAATTGAGTGGAAATCAGGAGAAGATGTAAATCCAGATGATTTATATGAAAATAGCACTTTAATTAATTAGAAAGGAGGAAAATGAAAACTCAAAAAAATGTGACTGTACAAGAATGGCTTCCATTTGAAAGAATTTTAGAAAATGGAATTATAGAATTAAAAAATAAAAATTATATAAAAATATTAAAAATAAATCCAATAAATTTTAATTTAAAATCAGAATTAGAGCAAGATGCTATTTTAAATTCTTATAAAATCTTTTTAAAAACATGTAATTTTCCTTTTCAAATTTTGATACAAAGTAATAAAGAAGATTTAAGTAAACATGTAAAAAAAATAAATGAAAATTTAATTCATGAAAAAAATTCTATTCAGGAAATTTCCAAAAAATATATTCAATATATAAATAATTTAAATCATAATAAAAAATCCTCATCAAAAAATTTTTATATTATTTTAAAAGAAAAAAATAATAATAAGGAAATTTTAAATTTTGAAGAATATGCAATAGAAAATTTAAATGATAAATATTTTAAAATAAAAGATTGCTTATCAAGGTGTGGCAATATTGTAACAGATGTAAATGATAAAGAGCAGGTTTTATCAATATTATTTTCTTTTTTAAATTCAAGAATTTATTTTAATCAAAATTAATTTTAGATATATTTTTTATTTAATTTTAGATTACATAAAATAAATATATAAAAGAAAAAAGTCTACATAGTTAAAGAAAGTGAGGTATCAAATAAATTATTTTAAATTCTATAGATAATATTAAAAACAAATTAAAAAATCAAATAAAAGATTATATTCAAAAACAAACAAAATTAGAAAATTTAGAAGAAAAAAATAATACATTTTTAGATGGTGTTTTTTCAGAAAAAGATTATTTAAGTCCATCATATATAAATCTAATGAATCCAAAATATATTGAAATAGATAATACTTATTATTCAGGTTTAATTCTTATAAATTATTTCCGAGAACAAACTGATTTAATTTTGAAAACAATAATAGATACAAATATAAATTTAAATATTTCGATTTTTTATGAAAAACAAGATACATATAAAACAATTAGAGATTTAACATATCATATTGGAAATGTAGGTGTAGATTTAACTGAAAAAAATCAAAACAGGCAAGATATTGATATAGCTGCATTTACATATAATGATGCTAAATATATTAGAAAAGAAATGCAAGTGAATAACGAGGAATTATACTATTTATATATTTACATAACAACATTTTCAAATGATGTAAAAGACTTAGAATATTTATTAAATAAAATTGAAGGTGTGCTTCAAGGAAAGGGAATACAAACAAGAAGGGCATATTTTAGAGAAGAACAAGCTTTTTTAACAACACTTCCTATAATGGAAAATTCACTAGACTTAAAAGAAGCTTCCAAAAGAAACGTTCTTACAAGTGGCTTAGTTGCTACATATCCGTTTATTTCTTCAGCAATTTTTGATGAAGAAGGGATTTTTATAGGAACTAATATTTATAATAATTCTTTAGTTTTTATAGATAGATATAATTCAAATAAATATAAAAATGCTAATATTTGTATTTTTGGAACAAGTGGTGCAGGAAAATCTTTTTATACAAAATTACTTATATTACGAAATAGATTATTAGGAATTGAGCAATACATAATTGACCCTGATAGAGAATATGGGCCACTTTGTGAAGCCTTAGAAGGAACTTCATTAAAAATAGGACCTAGCTCAAATACATATATAAATGTGTTTGATATAAGGGAAGAAAGTATTGAAGAAGATGGGCAAGGCTATTTAGCAAATAAAATAGGAAAGTTAATCGGTTTTTTTAATTTAATTTTTGGAAATTTAAATGAGGAAGAAAAAGCAATTTTAGAAGAAAGTGTTATTGAATTATATAAACAAAAACAAATTACTTTTGATGATAAATCTTTATATAAAGAAGATGAAAATAAAATATCAATTAAACCAATTTTTAAAGATACTTATGATATGCCAATTTTACAAGATTTTTATGAATTATTAGGAAAAAATGAAAAAACCAAAAAATTTCAAATAAAATTAATTCCTTTTGTAAAAGGCTCTTTAAAATTTTTTAATAATTATACAAGTGTAGAATTATCAAATAAATTAATTGTAGCAGATGTATACGAATTAGGAGAAGATAATTTAAAATACGGTATGTGGCTTTGTACAGATCTTTTTTGGGACCGAATAAAAAAGGACAGAAAAGTAAAAAAAGCTATTTATTTAGATGAAATATGGAGATTAATAGGCGTTACATCTAATAAAGAGGTTGCAAGTTTTATTTATAAAATATTTAAAACTATTAGAAAATATGGTGGAAGTAGTGTTGCAATTACACAAGATGTTTCAGATTTATTTAGTTTAGAGGACGGAACATATGGAAAAAGTATTTTAAATAATTCAGAAATAAAAACATTTTTTTCATTAGAAGAAGAGAATATTAAAGTATTAGAAAAATACACAAATTTATCTGAAAAAGAAAAAATAGAAATAAAATCATTAAAAAGAGGAGAATGTTTAATGTTTATAGGAAATGAGCATATATTAACAAAAATTGAAGCAGCAGATTTTGAAAAAAATATTATTAATGGAGGAATAAAAAATGAAGAAAATAGTAACAGCAATAGGTAATCCTAATTTAAATAAAAAATTAAAATTAGAAGAAGGATTTACAATAGTAGCAGAAGATATACAATATAAAGAAGGAATATTAGAAATTTTAGAAAAAGAAGAAGATATAGATTTTTTAATTTTAAGTAGTATATTACCAGGAAATATTGAAATAAAAAAATTAATAGAAGAAATAAAAGAAATAAATTCTGAAATAAATATTATTTTATTTTTGGAAAATAAAAATGAAGAATTAGAAAATTATTTTTATGCCAAAGGAATTAATTACATATTTTATAATAATGAAATAGAAATAAATGAAATAATAGAATTAATAAAAAATAATCAAAAAAATCCAAATGCAGAATTAAAAAAAGAAATAAATGAATTAAGAAAAATGCTTTTAGAACAAGAAAGAAAAAATAATTTAATTTATATGCAAAAACAAAATAAAAAAATTAAAAATAAAAATTTAGAAAAAGAAATTAATGATAATGAAATTATTGAAAAAGAAAAAAATAATCAAGTAATTTGCATTAGTGGAACAAGTGGTATAGGTAAAAGTATATTTTCTGTTAATTTAGCCAAATCATTTTTAGAAACAAAAAATAAAATTTTAATGATTGATTTTGATATTTTAAATGATAGTTTGCACACAATTTTAGGAATAAATAAATATCCAGAAAAAATTAAAAAGATAATGCAAAAAAATAACATTGAAAAATCAGAAGAACTAGAAAAATTGGAAGAAATAAAAAGAATAAAAAATGAATTAAAAATAGAAGAACTAGTTATTAAAGTAAATTCAAAGATAGATTTAATTGCAGGAATTAATTTGTTATTTGAATCAAAATATAAAATTAGTAATGAAAAAATAAAAATTATTTTAGAAAAATTAAAAGAAAACTATGATTTAATAATTATTGATACTTCATCAGAATGCTTTTTTGATTGTACAAAAGAAATAATGAAATTATCTAATTTAATTATTTTTATAACAGGAACAAATTTAATAGAAATAAAAAAGGCAAAAAGATTATTAAATATTTATATTAATGAATGGAAAATAGAACAAAATAATTTTAATATTTTATTTAATAAATATAATAAAAATTCAATAGATATTTCTATTTTAAAAAATATTTTTTCTGGATTTAATATTTTAGGAAAAATGTCTGATAATGAAAAATATAATTTAATGATAAATAAAAGTTCAAAAGAAAAATTAGAAAAAGAAATTCAAAAAGAATTTTATTTGTTACATAAAAAGATGATTAAATAATAAAAAGAATTGTCAAAAAAGCAAATAAGTTGAAAGCATAAAATTTAGAATAGATATGGAAAGTTAGTAAGTATAACTGCATTGTTTCTGAAAAAGAATTATAAAGATACAAAATTTTATAGAAAAAGGAGAATGAAAACGTCAAAAAAGCCTATCGGATTAAAGATTTTTTAAAAAAATTGCAAATTTTTTAAAAAGAAAGAATTTGGTTAACATAAAAAACAGAAGCTAGAGAAATCTAAAACTTATATTTTAAAAAAGTCAAATTCAGTTTCGATAAGAAACAAAATATTGACAAGTAGACAAAATTAAAAAAAACAAGATAAAGTTAAAAAATATATAAAATAATGAAGTAATATCAAAAATTTTTTAATAATAATTTAATTATTGTTTTATTTAATAAATTAATTATTAAAAATAATATAAAGAAAGGAGAAATTCGTATAATAAATAAAAAATAAATTCAATTATACGAAAAAAAATAAATGGAAAATATATTAGAAAATGAAAAAGAATTAAATCAAAATTTACAAGAAAATAATTTAAGCTCAGATAATTTAGAAATAGAGCAAAATAATTTTTTAGACAGTACTTTAGGAAAAGTAATAAATTCTGCAGTAGATTTAGGATTAAGATGGATTTTACCTGATTTTGTTGAAAATCAAATTATTGATGTAAAAGATAGTTTAATTAGAGGAGGTTTAAAAGAAGGAATTAGTAAAGCAATTCAAGGTGCTACAGAACTTGGAAAAAGTGTACTTGGAATTTTTACAGGAAAATTTGAAAATATTTCTCAAGCACAAAATGCTATAAAAAGTGGAGGAATAATAGATGGAATTTCTGATGCATTAGATTCAGCATTATCTGCAACAAGCAAAAATGGATGGTTACCATATAGTGTTACAAGTGTAATAAGACAGGGAAAAAATGCAATATTAGATAATATAAGTAGTAATATCGAAAATGAATTTGTAAGCCAGTTAAATTCTGTAGAAAAATTATCAAAATATGAAAATAATTGGAGGGATTATTATAAAGCACAAGACTTTGATGGAATGGAAAGAGAATATGAAAAAATAAAAGAAAAATTAAAAGAGATTTTACCAATGGAAACCACAATAAAGCAGGCAAGAGAGATTGAGAACTTACATATTTTAATTAAAAATAATGGTCATGATTTTAATTTATCTAAAGAGCAAATGGAGCTCGCAGGAATGCTTGTAAATCCATAGTTTATATAGTTTTTTTCACGTTTTTTGCTTGCATATTTTTTTCTCTTTTAGTATAATAAGTAGGTAGAAAAAAATGAGAAAAGAGGTATAAAAATGGCAGAGGATAACGAGAAAAGAAATGACGGAAAAATTATAGAGCGTGATATTGAAAAAGAAATGCGTACAGCATATATTGACTATGCTATGAGTGTTATTGTATCAAGAGCTCTTCCAGATGTTAGAGATGGTTTAAAACCTGTACACAGAAGAATTTTGTATTCAATGTATGAAGATGGAATAACATCGGACAAGCCATACAGAAAGTGTGCTAATACAGTTGGTTCAGTTTTAGGAAGATACCATCCACATGGAGATTCTTCAGTATATGATGCTATGGTTAGATTAGCTCAAGATTTTACTCAAAGATATACACTAATTGATGGACACGGAAACTTTGGTTCAATCGACGGAGATGGCGCAGCTGCAATGAGGTACACAGAGGCAAGAATGGCAAAAATAGCTGAAACAATGCTTGAAGACATTGAAAAAAATACAGTTGATTTTATGCCAAACTATGATGATCGTTTACAAGAACCAACAGTTCTTCCTTCTAAAATACCATCACTCTTAATAAATGGTTCTTCAGGTATTGCAGTAGGAATGGCTACAAATATTCCACCTCATAACTTAACAGAAGTTATAAATGGAATTATAAAAATTATTGATGAAGATAATGTAACAGATGAAGAATTAATGTCAGTAATTAAAGGTCCAGATTTTCCTACAGAAGGTGTAATTTTAGGATTAGAAGGAATTAAACAAGCATATACAACAGGTAAAGGAAAAATTACAGTAAGAGCAGAAGCAGAAATAGAGGAAATGGCTAATAATAAACAAAGAATAATTGTTAATTCACTTCCTTATCAAGTAAATAAAGCAAAATTAATTGAAGATATTGCTAATTTAGTAAAAGAAAAGAGAGTAGAGGGAATATCTGAAATAAGAGATGAATCAGATAGAGAATCTAAAGTAAGAATAGTAATTGAATTAAAAAGAGATGTAAATCCACAAGTTATATTAAATCAATTATATAAACATACTCAACTACAAGATACATTTGGTGTTATTATGCTTGCATTAGTAAATGGAGAACCAAAAATATTAACACTAAGACAATGCTTAGATTATTATTTAGACCATAGAAAAACTGTTATTCTTCGTAGAACTCAATTCGACTTAGATAAAGCATTAGCAAGAGCACATATATTAGAAGGTTTAAAAATTGCCTTAGATAATATTGATGAAGTAATTAATATAATTCGTAATTCTTATGATGATGCAAAAGAAAGATTAATGGAAAGATTTCAACTTTCTGAAATTCAAGCACAAGCAATTCTTGATATGAGATTAAGAACACTATCAGGCTTGCAAAGAGAAAAAATAGATGAAGAATATAACGAATTAATGAAATTAATTGAACATTTAAGAGAAGTTTTATCAAGTGAAAAATTAGTTTATGATATTATAAAAGAAGAATTATTAGAAATTAAAGAAAAATATGGTGATGAAAGAAAGACTAAAATAGTTGCAGCAGAAGGAGAAATTGACATTGAAGATTTAGTAAAAGAAGAACAAACTGTAATTACTTTAACTCACTTTGGATATGTAAAAAGAATGCCAGTAGATACATATAAAAGCCAAAAAAGAGGCGGAAAAGGAATTACAGGATTAGCAACAAGAGAAGATGACTTTGTAAAACAAATATTTACAGCATCTACACATGACACAATTTTATTCTTTACAAATAAAGGAAAATTGTATCATCTAAGAGGATATGAAATTCCAGAGGCTGGAAGAACTGCTAAAGGAACAGCTATTGTAAACTTATTAAGATTAGATAGTGGAGAAAAAATATCTGCAGTTATTCCAATTAGTACATTTGCAGATGGAAAATATTTATTAATGGGAACAAAACAAGGCTTCATTAAGAAAACTCCATTAACAGAATTTGATTCATCAAGAAAAACTGGATTACTTTCTATTACACTAAGAGAAGATGATGAGTTAATTGATGTTAGATTAACAGACGGACAAGATAATGTCGTAATGGTAACAAGAAAAGGAAGTTGCATAACCTTTGGTGAAAAAGATGTAAGACCAATGGGAAGAACAGCGCAAGGCGTTATAGGAATTCGTTTAGATGAAGGCGACTTTGTAATAGGAATGGAATCAATTATAGAAGGAAATAAAAACGCAACATTGTTAGCAATTACAGAAAACGGATTTGGAAAGAGAACAGAGCTAGAAGAATATAGGGTACAAACAAGAGGCGGAAAAGGTGTAACAACATATAAAATAACACCGAAAACAGGTGAGATAGTTGGTATTTGCATAGTAACAGATGACCAAGATGTAATGCTAATTAATGAAAATGGAACAATTATAAGATTAAAAGTAAAAGATATTAGCATTTTAGGAAGAGCAACACAAGGTGTAACTCTTATGAGAACAAATGAAGGAAAAGTAGTTAGCATAGAAGCTATTGCACCAGAAGAAAGTGAAGAATAAAAAATAAAATAAAAAATAAAAAATAAAAATTGTCCTTAAAATTATATTTAAAAATAATATAATTTATGGACAATTTTTTATTAAATAATAAATAAAAATAATAAAATAAATATAATAAATTAAAAAAACATAAAAACATAAAATATAAAATAAAAATAAAAAAAATAATAATATCAAAAAATATTATTATTTTTTTATAATTTTAATTAATATTTTTAAAACGTATATCTTCACCGAAAAAATAACAAATATCATAATTTCCAACGATTCTAGATACAATTCGTTCATCATAAGTATCAAATAAAGTTTGAAGGCTTAAATTAGTAGAAATTATAGTTTTTTTAGAATTTAATAATCTAGTATTTAATAAATTAAATAACTCTACTAATTTCATATCATTTTTACCTTCAGTACCTAGGTCATCAATGATTAGTAAATCTACATCTAATAACGAATCATAAATAGTTTGAGATACATTTTTCTTTCCAAAACGATAATTTATAATAGTATCAAACATAACGGAAGAAGTTTGATATAACACCGTCTTTCCTTTTTTTAATAATTCATTTGCAATGCATCCAGATAAGAATGTTTTTCCAAGACCAGTTTTACCAGTAAATAATAAACTTTTGCAATTTTCATCATCAAAATTTTTAATAAAATTTTTACATATATTTTCAATTAATTTCATATTTTCTTTTGGAGAAATATTTGATCCATATTTTTCTTCATTAATTTCTGAAGAATAAAAATTTAAATTAAAATTATTAAAATTTTGTTTTTCTAAATTTTTAATATTTGATTTATTATATTCAATATTATATATTTTCTGCTTTAAACAAGTGCACATTTCTGAAGAATTATTATTTAAAATATATCCAGTATCATTGCATTTTTTACATTCATATTGAGGAATAATTAAATTTGCTTTTTCACCAATTTTTTCTAATATTTTTTTCTTTTGATTTTTTAATTCAGTAATATTAGAGTTCAATTTTTTTAATAATAATAAATTATTGTTTTTTGCAATTTCTTTCATTGTTCCTAAAGCAAGTGAACTTAATTTCTTATCAATTTCATCAAGTTCCGGAAATTCTTTATATAATTCTTGTTTATTTTCATCTGCTATTTTTTCTGCTAGCAATCTTTTTTTTCTATATTCATTTAATAAAATATTTAAAGTAGAATTATTCAAAATGGCCTCCTAAAAATTAAAATAATATTTTTTAATTTTATTTTTTCATAATTATTTTTTATTTATTTTTTATTAGCATATAAATCATTTAAATTATTATAACTTCTTTGCTCATATTTTTGATAATTAGTCTTTTTCTCTAATTCTTTAATATCTTTATTTTTCTGCTTCATATCAGATAAGAATTTTTGAACTTGTTCCTCTGTTTTTAACCCCCTATCATGCCAATCAGATAATAATTTATCAATATATTCAAAACTAGGATTGACCTTAGATGTAGTTTTCTTTAAAGCAATTTCAATAATTTCAAATGAAAAAGAAAAATCTACTACCCATTTTTCAACATAATCAAATTCATATTGAGAAAGTTGTCTGTTAAGAGAAAGTTTTTTTATAATCATATTTGCTATTTTAGTTACAGTTTCTTTTTTCTGGAAATAATGTTCCAAATCATTATAAGTTTTAATTTTATCTTTATTCCATGCATCTGCTACAACTTGAATATATGCCTTATGAAGAGCAGATTTATCAAAACAATATTCAAATAAGGCAATCATAACTTCATCGTCAAAATCATACTTTTTAAACCATAATTCTATTTCTGGATACCAAGATGTAGGCATTAAACCAGAAAAGAACTTATTATTTATATACTCAATTGTTTTTGCACGTCTTTGACTTTCAGCAGACTGTTTAAGTTGTTCTGCTGATAGAGCAACACGAGGCTTGTATAAATGGTTAAGTTCTATTTCTTGTAAATTATTAAAGACAAAGCCTGTATTTTTTTTCGTAAGCACACCTTGGTCTTCCCAATATTTAATAGCATTTTGAATTGTTGGAAGTGAAAGCCCTAATTTTTTGCATAAATCATTTACTTTTATGTCTTTATCATATTTTGAAAGAAATAATATATATAAATATACTTTTAAGAAATCACCATTAGCTTCTGGTAAATATTCTGTAAAAAATATATCTGGAATATTTGTATTTAAAAATAAAGATGATAATTCACTTTGTTCTAATTTCATAGAAAAACCCCCATGTAATCTTTTGTCAAATTATATCATTTTTTTTTAGTATTTACAATAATAGAAATAATAAAATAAATAAAATAATAATTCTTTTAATAAGTGATAATTATTATAAAAAATATCATAATTAAAATATAATAAAAAATTAATATTTAATAAAAAAATAAATATTATGTTTTTGTTAAATAAATACTAAATAAATATTAGATAAATATTAAATAAATACAAAACAAATATAAAAAAATATATAAATTAGATAATTAATAGAGTAAAAAATATAAAAATAATAAGGATAAAACATATAAAAATAAAAAACAAAGTTAATTAAATAAATTAAACATAAGTAACAAAATTATAAATAAAAGAGCAATATATAAAATTGTCAAAAAAGCAATTAATAAAAGAAGAGGTGGCATGCAAAAAAATTTATAGAATGATTAGAATAATAATAAAGAAAATAAAAAAATCATACAAAATTATTAATAGATATATATAATAAAGTAAAAAGTATAGAGCTGAAATATAACGGAATCAAAGAAATTTGAAAAAAATTTAAAAATACGATGTGAAAAGAAATTGATAACATAAAAAGTTTCAAAAAGATTATATAAAGAAGAAAAATAAAAAATGTAATAATTAAAAATGAAAAGAAAACAAGTAAAATGACAAATAGACAAAAAAACAACTTTAATAAGAGAAATAGCTACAAAATACTAAATTTAGAGAAAACAAACAATATATAATTGTCAAAAAATCAACATATAAAATTTAAACTTAAAAATGTGATAAAAGAGAAAAAGGTATTAAAAAATTCTATTAATAAGTTTTTAAGAAAAAATTTTAATAAAGTTATAAAATATATCATAAAAAATACTCCAAAAGTCCATCGGAATCAATAATTTTTAAAAATCATTGGTAAAAATCAAAAAAAGTTAAAATAAATTTACATAATATTTAAAAAATGTTAATAGATGAAATAAAAAATGAGATATAATGAAAGCATAATGGAAAACAACAAAATGTTGCTAAAATGACAAAATGAAAAAGAAATGTTTTAAAAATATTTATTAAGGTTTTATTACATATAAAATAAAAATATATATAATTATTTTTTATTATATAAATATAATTTTTTATTTTTTATATATTTTATTAAATAAATAATAATATATAGAATATTTTCATGATTAAATCCAATTATACTAAATAATAAAATTGGAAAATAAAAAATAATAAAAGAAAATATTTTTAAATTTATATTTTTAAAAATTAAATTAATAAAACCAAAAAGTAAAAAAGCAAAAATAATATTAAAAAATAAAGTTGAATAATCAATAATTCCTAATAATTTATTTTTAAAACGATAATTTTGTGGAAAAATAAATTTCATTTAAAATCCTCCAATAAAAAAATAAACTTATAATAAAATATTAATATTAAATAATAATTAAATATTAATAAAAAATATTAATATTTAATTATATAGAAAATAAAATAATTAATATAAATAATTAATTTTTTATATTAATTATTTTTTAATTTTGATAATCCCATTTGCAAATTAGAAGAAACATCTGTAGAAATTCCACCAATTAAAGTTCTCATATATGAATTTGCGTGCATTAAAGCATAAATACCTCCTATATACATTAATTTAGAAAAAATATTTTGGGATGAAAAATCAAAAGAAAAAATAATTAATAAAATAATAGATATAAATGACTGTTGCAATAATAAAGATATTGTAGTTCTAATCCATGTTTTAAATAACCATGATGTGGATTGATTAATTAAACTTAATATTGCAAAAGGTGCTAAAAAAAGAAAAACTTTAATAATTACAAATCTTAATGAATATGAAAAAATTAAATTAAATAATCCAACAGAAATAAAACTTTTAATTAAACCATCAAAAGAAAAAATATTAAAATCAGTTTCTCCAACACTAATTACGCTATTTAATTGATTAATTAATTCAGAAAAAGAAATTTCGTGCCTAATTATAGAAGCACCGATGCTTCTAATGCTTTCGGAAAGTAAAGAGTTTAATTCTAAAAATTGTTTGCATATAAAATATGAACTATTCATAATAATTCCAAAAATAATTAATTTAAAAATAAATTGATAAGGTCTTTCTACCTGTAAATTCATATAATAAGAATATATTAAACGAATTCCATAATATAATGAAAAACCAAATAATAAAGAATTAGCAAGCAATAATAAACCATTAGAAGCACTTGTACCAAATAATTTTTCCAATAAAGGCTCATTTAAAATATTTGGATTTATAAAAGTTAATTCATCTAATATTTGATAAACACTATTATCTATAGAAGAAAATAATGTTTGAAAAATATTATTAATTGTTTGAACGATTGCATTTGTAAGTGATGCTGTTTCTTCCAAATATAATACCTCCTATTTTAATAATGTTTGAATTGCAGATAATACTAAATCTAAAACTAAAATAAAAGCATAAGAGAATAAACTACCTCGTATTAATTTTTTAGCAACTCTAATTCTTTCTTCGTCACCAAAACTAAATTTTTTCATAAATAATCCAACAGCTACTGCAACTGCTGCTGCAGGAGTTGATAATTTTAACATCCAACTTTCTATTTTTTCAAAGGCTGAATTTAATTTATCTACTACTTCTGGTGAACCATCAAAAAAATTAGCATGCACAAAAGTAGAAGAAAAAAATAATATTAATAATAAAATAAATAAAATTTTAAGTACAATTTTTAATTTTAAATTTTTTTTATAAATAATCATATAAATAACCTCCTTAATTATTAAAATATAATATAAAAAATAAAAATAATAAAAAATAAAATAAAATAATAAAAAATAAAAAATAAAAAATAAATAATAAATAATAAATAATAAATAATAAATAATAAATAATTAAATAATTTAAAATAATTTAAAATAATTATTATTTAAAAAATGGAAATAAATTAATTTTTTTAGGTGGAATTATTTTAGAACCATCAGATAAAAAAGCAAGGCAAGTAAAATTCTGAAGTTCTTGTGAGAAAAAATTAGTATCGAAAACAAAATCTGAATGAATATAAGTGCTAATTGTTTCAGATATACTTGAATTTTTAGAATTTAAAGAATTAGTAAAATAACTAAAAACAGTTTCTTTTGCATTTTCTGAAATGCCTCTCGAAATTTTTTCTTTATCTTCTTTTCCAATTTGTTTTTGAGCAGTTTCTATTGTAAAAATATCATCATTTCTAAACCATAATTTATTTATTAAATTTTGAATGATAACTTTAACTGCAGATTCGTCATGAAGTGTATTTAATAAAGAAGTGTAACTTTGTGTAGCGACAATATTTATACATTTTGCTTCTCTACTTTGAGAAAAAAAGTTAGCATCTGTTTCTGTACAGTATTCTGAATATTCATCTGAAATAAAACAAACTGGTCTAATATTATTAGCTTCATATTTTGATAACCTGATCATAACTTCTGTCTGAAAATCTAATTTTAAATATGCAGCAATTATTTTAGATAAATTTGTATATTCATTTATATTCATATTTAATACTACAATTTTGCCTTTTGATATTACTTCTTCAAAACCATAAAAATTAAGTTCTTTTTTTGGGGGATTAAATGTCTTTAAAACGTCGTAATCTGAAACAAAACAGTTTGTAATACGTGTAATTTCTGATTTTAAAATTGATAGTGTTCGATTATCTAAACTTAAAAATTCTTTTTCGAAGAAAGAAATAGAAGAGAGTAAATCATAAACTTGATTTTCATTAAATTGATTTTTTAAGAATTTTTCACGTAATAAATTTATTTTTTCTAAATAATAATTCGGTTCATTTACAAGTTTGTGCAATTCTTCAAAAGTAACATAATTATCATTGTATAATCTACATAGTTTAATACATTCTTCTAAAATTTGTGCTGATTTATCTAACCAATATGATTCAGAATTATTTTTTGAAAAAAGCAGTAAAATTGTTTTTAATCGTTCTGCTAAAATTGAAGCCTTTAAAAGTGGCTTATCTAATGGATTATATTTAAATTTTCCATTTAATTCAATAACTATTACATCATCTTTACGATAAAATTCATCTGCAAATTCTAATACTTTTTTATAATAATTTCCTTTTACATCTAAAATTAGCATTCCTAATTTTTCGTTTTCATTATTATATGAATATGAAATTAATTGCTTAGTAAAAGGATACATAGCACTACTTGTTTTTCCAGTTCCAATGGTTCCAGTAATTAAAATATTTTGATATAAACTTTTTTCTGGTAAATAAATTTTTTCTGCATTTTCTTCAGTTTCACCTATTAAAAGTTGTAATGGTTTATTAGGTGGAGAAAGTAAAGAGTATTTTTCATTTTTAATATTATTTGAATTTATTATAGATATATTATTTTTTAAATGATTATTAAATTTATGAATAAATTTATTTTCTATTTTATTATTTAATTTTTTATTTTTAATATTATCATTTTTTATTTTTAATAAATTATTTGAAAATAAATTATTAAAAAAATGATGAAGCATATTAGAAATAAAAAATGCTGTAAAAATAGTTGTTATGCAAAACCACATTTTACAATATTTCCAAATAATGGGTTGTTCTGTGCAGATATTAAATGGATGCAATCCATAATCTATGATAATTTCATTTGAAAAATAAAGTGGAGAAAAAATTTTATAAAATAAAAAACAAAAAATGAGTACAAAAAATAAAGTAAATAAAAAACGTTTAATGAGTATATGCACCTCCTATTTATGAAAATTATTTTTTAATTTTAATTTGGAACCTTGTAGATTATGAAAAATTTTAATATCAATAAAAGTATATAGTGAATAAAAAAATATAAAAGAATTTATAATAAGAAGGATAAAGAAATAATCAATTAATTCTATATAAAACCACCTCTTTCCAATTTTTACCATAATACAACAAAATTTTAATTTTGTCTATACTTTTTTGAAAATTTGTGGTAAAATTTATAAACAAATTAAAAAAATATTAAAAGAAAGGAGTTTCATATAATGCTATAACATTATATGAGAAGAATTTTATGGATATAAAGAAAGATATGACAATAGGCGAGTTATTAGAAAAAGCTCCAGAAAAGGCAGATATTTTATTAGATGCTGGCATGCATTGCTTAGGTTGTCCTGCTTCACAAGCAGAAACAATTGAAGAAGCATGCGAAGTACATGGAATAGACGTAGATGAATTAATAGAAAAACTAAATGCTTAAATTTCAAATTAGGCTAATAAAAATTGGACTAATAAAGTTAATAAATTTGTTTGAAATGTGCTAAAATTCTTAACAAGATTTATTAAAAATAAAGAAAATTCATTTGAATTATAGCAAAAGTTCATAAAAAATTCACAAAATGATAAAAAAAGGTTGACAAAACCAAAAAAATAGTTTAAAATAAAGCTTATGTTAGCTCAGAAATGGGTGTGGCAAGCTTTAGACTTGGGTCATTAGCTCAGGTGGTAGAGCACTTGACTTTTAATCAAGTTGTCCGCGGTTCGAGTCCGCGATGGCTCA
>CANRGT010000023.1 GCA_947630185.1 uncultured Clostridia bacterium
TATTTTATCAATATTTGTCCTACAAATCATTCCTATAATTTTAGTTATTACCATATTTATATGAGTTTCTTCTAAACAAACATCATAAATTATATCTGAATATTTAGTTAGTGTATTGTATGCTTTAGGTTGCATTTTTTCCAAGCAACTTCCTACAATTACCATTATATTTTGAGTATCATAAACATTGGTTTTCATTAAATCTTTTTTCATTTTATTTTTTCCTTTCAATACATCATTTTTATTCCTTGTTATTTCCATCTCCTAATAATTTTATTCTTTCAGCATTGTTAAGTACATCTAATTGATATTTAGCAATAGCACTTAATATCTCAAATCTTTCTTCTTTACTTTTTTCTTCTTTAATTAATTCAGCATTATGGGATTCTAAATTAGATAATACTGTTAATTCATTAATTGTTGCATAATCTCTAACATTAGAATTTTTAGCTAAATCTGGATTAAGTTCTCTCCATTTTTTTGCAGTTGTTTTGAAAATAATTACATTTAAGATGTCCGCTTCTTCTGCATATTTTAACCATTCTTTATTTTTATAGAAATCATTATCTGGTAATATATAATTTTTAATTGCATCAGTATGTATTAAGTAATTATTTTTTGTTAATATTCTTTTTACATCCCATTCTCTATTTTGATTTTCTAATTGCTTTAATCTTTCAAATTCTTTTATTAAATATAATTTAAAAACTGGACTTATTGCAGACGCAAATTCAAATGCAATATCTTTATGAGCATATGTTCCACCATATTTTCCACGTTTTGAATATATACCAATAGCATTTGTTTTTTCACACCATTCAGTAACACTTAATGTGAAAGTATGCAGTCCAGCATTTTTTCTAAACCCGTCGAATTCGACGGAATTAAAATTTGGATTATAAATTGACTCCCAAGTTCCTAAAAATTCTAAAGTAATTCTATTTCTTAACCAATTTCTTATAATATCATCTGATGTAGATTTACCTTCTTTAATCTTTGTAAAATCAGAAATACATATATAATCATTATCATTTATATTTGTGATATTTACTTTAATATTTTGAACTTCTATTATTTTATTTGGCATATATTCACCTCCATTTTATCAAATTATGAAATATAACAAATTGAAATAATGTTGATTTTTCAATGTTTGAGCAAGTGTTTAGATAATTTGTACTATACCAGTTGATATTTGTTTTATTTTCGTTCATACTTTCACTTCCTCTATTTTATTGTTAATATAATTAATCTTATAAGCATTTTTATCATAATTACTTTTTACTACTTTTATACTATTATCTATAAATTCTAAAGCAACACAATTGTCGATTGCATAACCAATAAGATTATTTTCTTTTATCACACTATAAAATTTATCTTTGGCTATTTTATCTTTTTGATCATAATGAACACAATTAACAGCATTAATGACATTCATACCTTCTATTAAATCATAATTATATTTAAACCAACAGTAACTACCCGCACTAAGACCAGCACACACAATTCCATTATTATATGCTTTAATTAACAATTTATCAATATTTCTAGTTTTCAATTGTTCTACTAAATATTTAGTATTACCTCCACCAATGTAAATGATATTAGAGTTTAATATATCTTCCTGAATTTCTTCATATGTTCTATTTATATCTAAATGTGAAACAATACATCCAAGATTTTCATATACTTTTTTAATCCCATTAAAGTATTCTTTTGGATTAGACGAAGCAATGCTTATAAATAAAAATTTAGGATGTTCTTTATTAGATAATTTAACAATTTCTTCATCTATTTCTTTTGTTTCATATGGAAGTAAAACACCATTTTTATATCTTGGAATTTCTCCTCCACCAATACATACTAATTTTTTCATATTTTATCTTCCTTTTTTCACTTTCCTGTACCTTTTTGTTAATTCAATACTTTCAATATAACACAAAAGCAAGCAATTTTCAACTAATTTCTTGCTTTGACAATACTATAACTCTAATTATGGGCTTGCTAAATTTTTAATTTTAAATTGAATTTATATTTATCTTTTTAAAATCATTCCATATCCTAGATCTGCATCTACCCTTTTTACAAAACCAAATTTTTCATAAAATTTCTCTTTATTTTTAGATGCACCTAAATAAACTCTTAAATTTGGATTTTCTTTTTTTATTTGATTGATTTTTTCTAATAATTTATCCATTATCAAAGTTCCTATTTTATTACCTTGATATTCAGGCTTTACCATAATATCTTGTATGTACAAAAAACAAATTGTATCTCCTATAAGTCTACCATAACCGATAATTCTATCATCATCATATACACTTATTGAGTAAAATGTATTGTCTAGTGCTTTTTTTGCAACCTCATTTTCATATGCACCCCATCCAACAGAATCATATAATAAATTGAATTCATCTACATTTTTATTATTTTCTTTAATTTTAATCATGTTTACTCCTTTTTCAAATTATGCTAATTCCTATTTTTACTATATAAAACCCAAATTATTAAGTTTATCTTGTTTAATAATTTGGGTTCACTTCATTTTATATACTACTTATTTTTACACTTTTTATTTTAATTTTATTCATGTAATTTACTTTCTGCATATCCTGCATCTATGGCTTTGTTGCAATCATCCTCTATTTGTTTTGCTATTTCTTCTGCTGTTTTTTCACCATATAGTAATTCTCTAACATCTTTATAGAATACTTCTCTTACTTTTCTCCATTCTGGTACATTTCCTGTAAAATTCCAGCCTTGGTTATTGTTGTCTATATATTTTTGTTTATCTTTTAATACATCTGCATATTTCAAAGCCACTTTATTACTACATGGTATTGCTCCAGCTGAATAATCTAATAATTCTTCTGTTTCATAAATAAACTTTATAAAATCTTTAGCTACTTTTAATCTTTCTTCATCTCCGTTATCAAATACTTCAAATCCTGTTAAAAATGTTGTGTTAAATCCTTTTCCATCAACAGAAGGGAAATTTACATGTCCATAATTTATTCCACTTTGGCTTATTGAAGCATCTAATACTGCATTATTAATATAAATAGCTAATTGTCCATTTGTAAATAAGTCATAGCAATCATTTATTTCTAAGCTTTCTGCATTTGCAGGGAAATATCCTTTTTTGTTGCAATCCATTAACCATTGTACAGCTTTTATTCCCTCTGGAGTAGTTAATTTTACTCTTCCATTTTCATCAAAAAATGTACTTCCTCTACTACGAAGTAATGTAATTACATGAGTATCTCCCATTTCATTTTTTCCATACATTAACATAGTATATTTATTTGATTGTAATTTTGAATGTAGATTAGAAAGAATTACTTCCCAATCTTCTAATGACCAATTTTGAATAACGTCTTCATCTGTTATATATCTTTCAAGTCCCGCTTGTTTAAATAAGTCTTTATTATAACATAATGTGTTTTGCATACCTAAATATGGCATCATATATGTTTTTCCATTTAAGGTACTTATATCCCAATAGTTATCATCTATATCACTTCTTATTTCTTCTGTAATTATATCATCTATTGGAACAACCTTTCCTGTGTGAACATAAGTTGACATATTGAAATATTCTTCATATAAAACATCGGTTGCTCTATTTGTATCAAAACATCCTATTATTTGATTATCTTCATCTGCTTTTTCAAATTGTACAAGTTCTATGTTAACATTTGCATCTTGATATTGTTCTTCAAATGCTTCAGTTAATCTCTTAATAAGAGTATATGAATCCTGTATTTCTTTATCTTTATATGATGTTGTTTGTAGAACTGGTGTCTTTACAATTAATGTTACTTCTGGTTTTTGTTTTGCTTCTCTTTGTTTATCTGATTGATCCTTAATTAAGAAATATCCTCCTAATGCTAATCCTAATACTAATATTGCTAATATTACCAAAATGATAATTGTTTTTTTATTCATCTTACTTTGCTCCTTTTAATCTAAAATTTCTTTTAATGCTTCTATTAGTTTGGCTACATCAATTGGTTTTGCTAAATGTCCATTCATTCCTGCTTCTTTTGCTGCTTGTTTATCTTCTTCAAATGCATTTGCAGTCATTGCTAAAATAGGAATATTAGCAATTTTTTTATTCTCAAATTGACGAATTCTTTTGGTTGCTTCATATCCATTCATAATTGGCATTTGAATATCCATTAGTACAAGATCAAAATATCCAGGTTTAGATTTTTCCAAAACATCACAAGCTTCTTTTCCATTTTCTGCATTTTCTACTAAAAATCCAAAGTCTTGTAAATATTCTGTAGCAATTTCTCTATTCATCATATTGTCTTCTACAAGAAGAATTCTTTTTCCTGAAAAGTCAGGTTTTTCCTCTTTTGGTTGTTCTTTTGGTTCCTCTCCTGAAACTTTTAGAAGTACTCTTCTTACATCTGATGGGAATAGTGGTTTACTAACAAATTCTGTAACTCCCGCTTCTCTTGCTTCTGTCTCGATTTCTCCCCAATCATATGCTGATAGCATAATTATTTTTGGTTCTTTTCCTACGATTTTTCTTATACGTCTTGTTGTTTCAATACCATTCATATCAGGCATTAACCAATCTATCATATATATTTGATATCTTTCTTTATTTTGTTCTGCCTCTTTTGCACGGACAACGGCTTCTTTTCCATACATTGTCCATTCTGATTTTAATCCTAATTGTCTTAACATGTGAGAAATACTTTGGCAAGAATTCATATCATCATCAATTACTAAAGCATGTACTCCTTTTAAATGTTCTATTTCTTCTATTTTTCTGTGTTTTTCTTGTAATTTTAATTCTAATGTTACAATAAACTCCGTTCCTTTACCTACTTCACTTTCTACTTCAATAGTTCCACCCATCATGTCCACAATATTTTTAGTAATAGCCATTCCAAGTCCTGTTCCTTGAATGCCACTTACTGTCGAATTACGTTCTCTTGCAAATGGTTCAAAGATTTCTTTTAGAAATTCTTTACTAATTCCAATTCCAGTATCTTTAACTCTAAATTCATAAATTCCATAACCCTCTTTTGCTATTGGCTTTTGTGTAATTCTAACCGATATTGTTCCACCTGGTTCTGTAAATTTTATTGAGTTTGATAAAAGATTAATAAGTATTTGATTAATTCTTAATTTATCACAGTATATATTTTCATCTGTTACATCTACTGTATCTATTATAAAATCCATTCGTTTTGCATTTATATCTGCTTGTACAATATTCTTAATGCTATGAAGTATATCAGCAAGGTTTTCTTCTTTTTCTTCTATACTTACTTTACCTGATTCTATTCTACTCATATCCAAAACGTCATTTATTAATGAAAGCAAATGATTTGAAGATTGTGTAATTTTATCTAAGTAATCTGCTACTCGTGCTTTATTATCTATATGTGTTTTTGCAAGTGAAGTAAATCCTATAATAGCATTCATTGGGGTACGAATATCATGTGACATATTATTCAAAAATGTAGTCTTTGCTCTATTAGCTTGTTCTGCTAGTGCAAGAGCTTCTTCCAATTCATCTCTATGTTTTATTTCAAAATTCATTGTATTTCTTTGTGAACGATTTCTAAAGATTAAAATAATAACAATAAATAATGTTATTAATACTGCTACTACCAATACAGTTAACATTTGTAATAGTTCAGCACTTTGTTCTTGATAAATTGAAAGTGGTACAGACATAATACAATACCAATCGACATCAGTCATTGGGGTACAAACCATTATACGTTCCTGTCCATCTAGCATATATTCTAATGCAAAACTTTCTCTTGCCTCTATTTTATGTCGCACGTCATCTAATGTTAATCCACCACCAAGTTTTTCTTTACCTAGTACTGTATAAAAATCATCTCTTTCAAATACATTATTACTACGATATACTGACACTAAATAATATCCATCTTTATCAATAACACTGCTATAGCCTTCTCCACCATAACTTTCAATTTTTAATTCATCTGTTAAGCTTCCAATATCATAATAGCCTACTATATATACAAAACGATTTCCATCAATTGTAAAAGGTTCAATTTTCGATCCTAGAATTAGCATCGCTTTACGTGAATCTACTGCAGAAGTGTTCTCGTCTCTTCTATGTACAAATCTATCTTTTGATGAATCATTACATAATTTAAATAGTTCTAAATCTTCTCTTTCTATATAAGAACTACTGAATGTATTTCCAGTATCTGTAATTAAAACTATTTCTGTACTTTCTGCTGCTTGTGATTTAATATTTAATTGTTTTAACATATCTGAAGTACTTTCATATTTATTTTGTCTTATTTCTTTTGCAATTCCTTCTATATTAAACCATCTGTGTTCTAATCCAGACATGATTGATTTTTCATCATGTCTGGATATTTCCCTCATGTTTCGAAGAGACATTTCAACAATTCTTCTTGTTAGAAGTGATGAAAATAATTGATATGAATAATAAATTGCAATTATTGTAATGATTGTTACTAGTATAATAACTAAATTACTTCTTCTTATTTTCTTAGCTCTTTCCTTTATGGTTTTATCTATTCGAGTTTTTATTTTTTCTTTGTTTGTTGTGTGCAAATCTTTTTCCCCCTTTTACTTTTTTACTACTATAAATTATAATAACTGCTAAGAAAAGTCAATAATATTTTATAAAAAGAACTGATTAAAAAATCAGTTCTCCCTAATAATTTATATTGTATATTTTATAAAGTTTTGTATTGGTTTCTATCTGCTCTTTCATCCACTTTTCTATCAAATTGTTCATTTTTGTAAAACCAATCTGTTTGCTTATCTACTGGGTGTGCCTTTCTGTTTTTGTCTAATAATACATCAAAGAATGCAAATAGTGGAATTGCAACACCGATGGCAGCTACAAATAAAGACATATAGCTATTTAAAGTTCCTGTACCTTCTATTACTGACATTGCATTTTGGTAGATAAAAACTCCATAATATAGTGCATGTGCTATTAAATATATTGTAACTGGCAATAATTTTCTTTTTGCTATAAAACAAATGCAAATAAATGTTATAAATAATAATGCTATCTCCATGTTTAAATCCATTGGTTCAGCTATAAATTCTTTTCCCATAGAATATAGGACTGTTGCTACTACTCTAAATCCCCAAAACATAAAGGCAAACATGGCTATTAGCCAACTTGATAAACTTTTCATTGGTTTCCTCCTCTAAAAGTGCATTTCGTACTATAAAATTTCAACTTTTAATATTTAAAATAATATCTTTTAGTCTACAAAGTTAAATTCATCTTCAAATTTTTCTTTGAATATTTCAAATATTTTATTTAATGTTGCTTCATCATCAACACTAACATATGATTCTTCATCTTCTGATTCTGTGTCCTCTAATTTAAGAATTACTACTTCACCAGGTTCTTCTGATTCTTCTTCTACTGGTAGAAGTACTACATATTCTTCTCCTTCATATTCAATTAGATCTAAAAATTCAAATTCTACTTCATTTCCTTCTTCATCATTTAGAACTAATATATTATCTAATTCCTCTCCCTCATTTAAATTTTCTTCTGGATTTTGATTTAAATTTTCGTTTTCACTCATTTTAATTTTCTCCTTTCGTTTATATATAATCATTATATTTCTACAATGTTAATATCATTTTTATTATTTGCATATTTTTGAAATATATGCAAACTGCAATTTATATTTTTATAACTACTTTATAGTGTGAGTTTATATTACTTATAATTTTGATTATCTATAAATTTTATGATTTTTTATAAAATATTAACTGTTCTTTTTATTCATATAAGTTTCTAAAATATATACTGCTGAAATAGTATCTACTATATATTTTTTCTTTGTTTTATTAATATTTAAATAATTCATAGTTTTATGGGCAGCAACTGTAGTAAGCCTTTCGTCTATTGTTTCTACTGCTATTTTTGGAAATCTACATCTTAATTTATGAATAAATTTTTCTGTAACTTCTACTCTAATCGTTTTTGTTCCATCCATATTTATTGGCATTCCTATAACAAATACATCAATTGGATATTTTTCTAAAATTTCTTCTATTCTTTTTAGTGCTACTTTATCGTTTCCTTGATGATGTATTGTTTCTAAACCTTGTGCTGTGATTCCAAGCTCATCTGTAATTGCTATTCCTATTCTACTGTCTCCATAATCTATTCCTAATTTTCGCATTTTGTTAGTCATCCAATCCTATATAATTTTTTACCATTTTTTCTAATAGTTCATCTCTTTCTACTTGTCTAATTAAATTTCTTGCATCATTATGGCTTGTTATATATGTTGGGTCACCTGATAAAATATAACCTACTATTTGATTTATTGGATTATATCCTTTTTCTTCTAATGCGTGATATACTTCTTTTAATATTTCTCTAGCCTTTAAATTTTTGTCTTTTTCTACTTTGAAACTAACGGTTTCATCAGATATCATATTAAAATACCTCCTATAAATAATTTATTGCACTTTCTTCATTTGGTGCCCCATCTAAATACTCTTCCAGTTTCTTAGTAAGCCCCTCTAATGCTGTTCCTTTATAATATGTTGATAACACTACATTGATTTTTGGATTTACTATTTCTACCTTTTTAGTATTTACGGTTTCTACTTCGATGCTTTCTACTTTTTGTTTTAATTCTTTCATAAAAGTTACAACAGCATCTATGTCAATTCCTGAAAATACAATTGCAAATTTAGGTCCCATATATCTTACAAAAATATATTCATTTGATAAATTTTGCTTTACCAAATCACTTAAACTCGTTATTATTGCATTTCCTGTTTCCCTGCTGTATGTTTTATTTATTTCTTCTAAATTTGTAATTTTAAATAAGCATAATGTGGATGTTGGATATTTATCTATTGTCTTTTTTCCTTCTCCAAATAAGTATTCTGCAGATTTTAAATTGCTAAATAAATCATCTCTAACTATATTTTCTATTACTTGTTGATTTTCTACTGTACGCAATACTGAAACGATATTATTTTTAATTACTTCTAATAAAGTAGTGTCAATATTGTCAAACTCGTGTGGCTCACTGCCCTCAATTATCCAATATCCTATGTAAACATTTTCTACATAAAGAGGAAAGAACATAGCTGATTTTGCTCTGCCAAATTCCATTTTTTGATAAGGAAGTCTTTCATTTTCATTTTCAATAGTAATATATTTTGGTGTGGCAGTACTTATACTTTCTCTAAAAATTTCCTCGTTTTGTAGATTTGTTAATGTAGGCCAATGCTTTTCATTTACATTAGAAGCTTTTATAACATATTCTGCACCATCATAAACAACAATCGTAGAATATTTTATTTTATATCTTTCTATAAGGATGTCATTTATTTTTTGTATTTTTTCATTAACAGAGGTAACTTCACTAATTGTATTCATAAAATCCTGTAACACATTTAAGCTTGTTATTTTTTGATTTAAATTATTAAAATTTTGTATTTTCTTGTGTACAGACATATTATATACCATTAATGCTATTATTATTATTACTAGTATTATTATTAATCCGATTATCAAAAAATCACCTCTTTTATAGCTATTTATTTTTAATAATTATTTTTCATTTTATCTAATGTGCTATTCATAGAATTTGGAAATTTATTATAGTTATTATAATTACTATTTCCATTTTTCTTCATATTATTTATTAATGGATAAACCATATCTGCTAATTTTGAAAGTGCAGTCATAAATACTTTTGAAAATTCATTTAACGAAATTTTACAATTTACTAAGCCTTCTAAATATTTTGAATAAGCTTGTTCTTCAAATGGAATTGTACAATATACTGCAAGATCTCTGTTAAACAATTCTGTCATAAATGACATTGCTGGATCATTGTAAAATGCCATTCCACCTATAATTGTTTTTTCAGAAATACTTCTTAATCTTACTGCTTTATTTAGTACAATTCTTAATTTTTCTGGATTTAGTACATTTTTGGCTTTTAAATTTCTTAAAAATGCTGTTAAAGGTTGAATTGTAAGTATATCAAAAGATTGTACTAAATATAATTCTTGTGCTTCTTTAAAATATCCAATATCTGTTTCAAAATCACAATCTAAAATTACTAAAGAATAATTTTGAGCTAATGTCTGTAAAATACTACTATAATCATTTATATTTTGTTCTTCATCAGGAAGTGTTGTATAAACTGTTAAATTTTTATGAACTTCAATTCCTTGTGCTCTTCCACTTCTTAAATTTTCAATACATGAATATGCCACTTTTCTTAAAGATTCTTCATTTTCAGTATATATATAATAAGCATTTCGATTTTTTGTTAAATCTAATATAGCTGTATTTATTCCTTTTTGAGAAAGCATTTCTGCTATGTTATTTACTAAAAATGAGGTTCCATTTTTAGAAGTTCCAACAAATGCTACAACCTTCTTTTCTCTTGTTAATAAATTACTTATTCCTTGAGAAAGTGCATTTGGCGTAGTATTTTGCATTTGGTTTTGAGCAAAGTTTTGTTGATTATTTAAATTTTGTATAGGTTCATTTTGATTAACTTGTTTTTGCTTATCTTCTTCATTGTATAATTCAAATGGTGAAACTTCATTTGCTACTGTTTGTCCAGCTATTGATTCGTTTGATGCTGTTTGTGGAGTTCTTGTTTGTGTCTCTTGACTCATAACAGGTTCATCATCTTCTAATCCTGGAAGTACAAAACTATTATCATCTTGAACTGTAGTTTTTGTTGGTTCATCATCCTCTCCTAACTCAAATAGATTTACAGGAGTAGATACATCTTCAGTTGCTTTTGGTTGGATTTGGCTTGTACTTTCTATAGGTTTTATTTCATCTAATATAGATGTTTGTTCATTAGGTCCTACAACTTCTGGGCTTGCTTTCCTAGGTCTACCTCTTCCTCTTTTTACAACTGGTATAGGTGTAACACCTTCTGGTTGTACTTTTCTAGGTCTACCTCTTCCTCTTTTTGCTTCAGTTATTTTTGGTTCATTTTGATTATCATTATTTATATTATCTAAATTTGAAGCTTGTTCAGCCGAATTTTTCATTCTCATATCTTGCATTTCCATTGAAGTTCTATTTACATCTTCTAATTCTTCTGCTGGTACTGTTCTGTTTTCCGGTATGATGTTATTTGTTTTTTGTTCATTTGTAGGTAATCCATCTAAAATATCATCTATTTCTTGTATTTCTTGAACTTTTGTAGGTTGCACCGGACTTGTTTTTACTTGCTGTATATTATTTACTTGATTTTCTGCTCTTTTAATTTTAGTTTTATCTATTGCTGATGGAATAATAACAGGTTCCGTTATTCTATTTTTGTTTAGATTATTTTGAATTATATCTAAGTTTGATGTTTGATCATTTTTAGGTTCTATATTAACTGATTTTATATATTGTTTATTTTCTTGTTTGTCAAGTTTTACTTTTTTTACATTTGAAGGTTGTTCTCCAAAGGAAACAACTTCTTGATATTTAGTACTATTTGCTTCTAAAACCGCTTTTACATTTAATGGTAAAAATTTTGCAATTAATCTTAATTGTGAGTCTGTATATTGACTAGCTATATGTTCAAAGCTCTCTACATACTTTTGTTCATTTCCGCCTAGCTTTTTATAATGATTTATAATGCTTTGAATTTCTACTTCAGTAACATCACTCTCATTTTCTGCTTTATAATCTACGTCCTCAGAATCAATATGATAATAAACCTTTGCTTCTTTTTTTGAACGTGGTTTTGCTAATAGTTCACATACATTGGTAATACTTCTATCTTTTCCAAGTAAAGCATCATAAATTCCTATACCAAATAACTTTACTAATAATGGCTCTGATTTAGTTCTTCTATCAGTGCATATTAAAATAATTGGTATATCATTTCCAGATTGATTTGTTGCCTCATCACTAATGCTATCTAACTTTTCAAATATGAATTTATCTATTGAATTATAATCATTATTTGAATATGGCTGTAAATCTTCACTTATAATAATTCTGTCATAAGTTTTATCTCTTTGTAATTCTTTAATAATTGCATTAAAATAATACACATTCTTTACGGAAATAATTTCTTTATATTCTTGTTGATATTTCTTAATTATCGATTCTGAAATGCTTTCATTATTTACTGCAAATAATACTTTCATTCGTTTAACCCCTCCAACCTTTTACAACAATTGCAAAAATTAATGGTAATACTTGGCAAATTACCATTACAGTTATAATGGCAACTAATACGCCAAAGCCTTTATCTTGTACATCTAGCCTTCTAATTCCAATTACATAACGGTAAATTGCTGCAATAACAATTCCTATAAATCCAAATGGAATACTATATATTCTAATAATGTTTAAGGCATATGCTGCAAAACCATATGTATCGTCACCATATTCTCTTTTATAATCTTCTAAACTACTTAATGCTTTATCTTTTAATTCTACTAAACTTGTACTTGCTGTAGTGCTTGATGTTAATGTATTATTTGTTTCTTCTTGAGATGCATTTGTAGTATTATATATAGTTATAGTGCAAAATATTATTAAAAATATAGATACAAATGCTATTACTTTTTTCATGAATTATTTGCCCCTTCCTTATTTCATCTATTATACATTTTTTTACTTCTTATATCATACAATAAACATTAAAAAATAGCAAGAAAAAAATAGATTTTTTTTACTTTTTATAATTAATATTCTTCTACTTTAGCGTTTTCTTGTCCGACTAGTTCTTGGAATTGCATTAAAATCTCAGGATTTAAGTATATTCCTCCTCGTACTAAGTCTTTTTTTTCGCCATTTATTATTTGCATTTGGATATTGTTTTTTTCTCCGTTTAAAAAAGTAAATCGCACCTTTTAGTTTTTCTCTTGTTAATTCATCTAAATTGGTTATATCTAAAGTAAAAATTTTCTTTTTAATTTCTTTTAAATTATTTGTATTTTCTGTGCTACTTATTCCATTTTTTATATCTGTAAATTCTTTTATAGTTTTAGCTACAATTTTTGGTTCTTCATCTTCTCTAATACTAAGCCTTCCTTCTACTAAAACTATATTGTCATTTAGTAGAGCATTAGCACATGTTTGGTAACAACTTTCAAACACTATAATTTCTGCAGAGCCATACAAGTCATCTACTGTAACAAATGCCATTAGCTTATTATTTTTTGTATATTTCTTTTTAATTGATGAAATAATTCCTGCATATGTAACATTTTGTCCATCCTGCATACCTAACACTTTTGCTCTTTGCTCCAATTCTGGAACGTTGTCGTTTTCTTCATCACTTGAAGTTTCATTTAATTGTCTTAAAATCATTGTATTTATATTCGTTCTTTTTTCAATTTGCTCTCTTATATTTTCTAGTGGATGACCTGAAATGTACAATCCTAACATTTCTTTTTCCATGCTAAGCATTTCTTTTTGAGTATATTCTGGTAAAACTGTATATTGATATTTCATTTCTTCAATTTCTGGTGCTTTTTCGCCTAAATCAAACATACTTACTTGTCCGTCAAAACTCTTTTTATTACTATCGTTAATCATATCTATAATAATTTCAAATGATGCCATTAAGGTTTTTCTAGTTTGACCTAGGCTATCAAATGCACCTGCTTTTATTAAACTTTCTACACATTTTTTATTAACTTGTGCATCTTTTATTCTTTCACAAAAATCGCTAAAATCTTTGAATTCTCCGTCTTTATTTCTTATGCTAACAATTTCATCTACTGCTGATGTTCCTACATTTTTAATGCTTCCTAATCCAAATCGAATTTGATTTTTATCAACTGTAAATTTAGTATCGCTTTTATTTATGTCCGGTTTTAAGATTTCAATTCCAAGCCTTTTACATTCTTCAATATAGCCCGGAACCTTATCAAGATTTCCTAAAAAGCTATTTAACATTGCTGCCATAAATTCTGCTGGATAATATGCTTTTAAATATGCAGTTTGATATGATACTACTGCATAAGCTGCTGCGTGTGATTTATTAAATGCATATTTTGCAAACTCTGCCATTTCATCAAATATTCTATTTGCAGATGCTTCATCTATTCCATTTCTTACACAGCCAGGAACTACTATATTGCCATTTTCATCTTCTTGACCATGTATAAAAATTTCTCTTTCCTTTGCCATTACGTCTAGCTTTTTCTTACCCATTGCTCTTCTTACTAAGTCGGCCCTTCCTAATGAGTAGCCTGCTAAATCTCTTACTATTTGCATAACCTGCTCTTGATAAACCATACAACCATAAGTAACTTTTAAAATTGGCTTTAATGCTGGATGTGTGTAAATTGCATGTTCTGGATCTTTTTTGTTCGCAATATATCTTGGAATTTGATCCATTGGTCCAGGGCGATATAGTGAAACACCAGCTATAATATCTTCTAGGCAATCTGGCTTTAATTCCTTCATGAAGTTTGTCATGCCTTGACTTTCAAATTGGAAAATTCCAACTGATTCTCCATTTTGCCATAATTTATATACTTTAGGGTCATTCATTGCTTCATCAAATTTTACATCTATTCCTTGATTTTGCTTTACTAAATCAATTGTATCTTTTATAACAGTTAATGTACGAAGCCCTAGAAAGTCCATTTTTAAAAGTCCTAGTTCTTCTAAGGTGGTCATTATATATTGTGTAGAAATTGCACCATCTCTTACATAAAGTGGAACATAGTTTACAACTGGCTCTTTTGTGATAACAATACCACAAGCGTGTGTTGAAGCCTGTCTTGGCATACCTTCTAATGCCATTGCAATATCTAATAATTTCTTTATATCTTCACTTCCGTCATAAAGCTCTTTTAGTTCTCTATTTTGCTCCATAGCTTTTTTTATAGTTATATGTATTTCATTTGGTATCATTTTAGCTAGTTTATCAGCTTCTGAATAAGGCAAATCTAGCACCCTTGCAACATCACGAATTACCATTCTTGCAGACATTGTACCAAATGTAATAATTTGTGATACATGGTCTTTTCCATATTTCGATTCCACATATTCTATTACTTTATCTCTTTTTTCATAGCAAAAATCAACATCAAAATCGGGCATACTAATTCTTTCAGGGTTTAAGAAACGCTCGAAAATAAGCCCATATTTTATTGGGTCGATATCGGTTATTCCTATGCTATATGCTACAATAGAGCCTGCTCCTGAGCCACGCCCTGGTCCTACTGGAATATCATGTGTTTTTGCATAATGAATATAATCCCACACTATTAAGAAATAATCTACATAGCCCATTTTTTGAATTACACTTAGTTCGTATTTTGCTCTTTCTAGGATTTCTTGTGGAATGGTTTCATTGTTTTCTTCTGTATTTTCATCGTTTGTTTTTACTCCAATAGCTTTTTCGTCTTCTTTTTCGTCTTGCAAATTGTAGCCTTTGCCATACCTTTGTTTTAGACCGTCCATTGTAAGTTTTTCTAAATAATCATAATGAGTTTCAAATTCTTCTGGCACATCATAATTTGGAAGTATTGTATGTCCAAATTCAAATTCCACATTACATTTTTCTGCAATTTTTACTGTATTTTCAATAGCATCTGGAACATTTCTAAAATAATCAGACATTTCTTCTGGTGATTTTACATATAACTCATCTGTTTCAAAACGCATTCTATCTGCATCTGACATACGCTTTCCTGTTTGAATACATAAAAGCACTTCATGATTATATGCATCTTCTCTTTTTAAATAGTGAGCATCATTTGTTGCAACCAAAGGTATATCTAACTCTCTAGATAGTTGTATTAGCTTTTGGTTTGCTAACACTTGCTCTTTAATTCCGTTATTTTGAATTTCTAAATAATAATCTTCCCCAAATAAATTCTTAAACCACAAGGCTACCTCTTTTGCCTTTTCCATGTCATTTGCAAGTATTGCTTGATTTACTTTTCCAGCAAGGCAGGCACTACAACATACCAAGCCTTCATGATATTCTTCTAATACTTCATTATCTATACGAGGCTTATAATAAAAGCCTTCTGTGTAACCTATTGAAACTAATTTTGCCAAATTTTTATAACCATTATTGTCTTTTGCAAGCAAAATAAGATGGCTGTACTTTACATCTATATTAGGGTCTTTATCAAATCTAGAACGTGGTGCCACATAAACCTCGCAACCAATAATTGGCTTTACACCATTGGCTTTACAAGCTTTATAAAAATCTATTGCACCAAACATAGCTCCGTGGTCTGTAATAGCCATTGCATCCATTCCAAGTTCTTTTGCACGAACTGGCAAATCTTTTATTCTATTTGCTCCATCAAGCAAACTAAATTCGCTATGTATATGTAAGTGTACAAAATTTGACATTTTTTAGGTTCCTTTCTAATTTTTACTTTGCGATATTTGTTGTTTCATTTTATTTTATAATATTTGCCTAATTATATTACATTTAATAAAAAAAGAAAAGGGGTAAAATTTTTCTTTTTATCCCTTTTATGAAAGAAATGTGATAATGTCTTAAGTAAAGAAATGAGAAAATGTCCCAACAAAAAAATATTTGTTCTCTTAAA
>CANRGT010000024.1 GCA_947630185.1 uncultured Clostridia bacterium
ATAAGCTACATACTAAATCATAACTGCTTACCGAAGTAAGCCTTCTCAGTCATCTAATTAAATAGATTTCCTATTAACTAAATGATACTATATTTTTATGTAAAAATCAAGAATTTTATGCAAAAATTCTAAAAACCATTAATTATCCTTAGAAGATCTATATTTAAAGAGATCAGAATCTAAAAATGCTTTTGATATAGTATCTAAATCAATTCCTTTTATATTTCCTTTTTTCTTTGTAAAATCTATCTTCTCAATACTTATAGGATTAATATTAAATATATTAACCCATCTTTTCATTGTCTTGAAATTATATATTTTACCAATTTCTACATATATTTTACTAGCAAGTTGTTTTTCAGTCGGTTGCTTACTTGTAATAGGTAAAACAAGTAATGTCTTTCCACCATTTTTTAAAACTACAGCTGGATGCCTACCACTAAACTCTTCACCTATATTAAATCCAAATTCAACCCAAACGACATCTCCACGAACAATATATTCTTTTGACTTTTCAATAAATTCAGGAGAATTCATTATGATTTTTGTTTTCTTATCTATCCATTCAAGATAATCTTTAGGAGAGTTTCTTTTATTAGAAAAATCTTCAGTTTTATGTGCCTCATAATAATTATCTAGAGTGTTTTTGGTAGTGTTTAAAATATTCAATAATTCTTGCATACACCAAACTTCCTTTCGCTTTTACATTATATCAAATGTATATAAAAAATCAATAGTATTTAAGCAAAAAAGAACTTTTATTTGAACAGAAAATATATAAATACTAAATTGTTGTACAAAATATAATTTAACTCACATGGGTATTTGAAAAATTTATAATTTGATGTATAATATTTGCATAAAATTTTCTAAACTTAATAAAGAAAAGTGATTAAAATTATAAGGAGACAAAAGTAAAATGAAGTTATTATTTGCAACAACAAATCCAGCAAAAGTAAAAAAATAGTGAAAATATGAAAGGGAGAAAATATATATGAATAAGATTATTCCAAGTAAATTAAATATAGGTGATGAAATAAGAGTTATTGCTCCATCTAGAAGTATGTGTATAATAAATAATGATGTCATAGAAAGCTCAAAAGCAAGATTAGAAAATATGGGTTTTAAAGTAACATTTGGAAAAAATGTACTAAACTCAATAGGAGAAGATTATAAATGTGCTAGTATAGAAGATAGAATAGAAGATTTACATGAAGCTTTTAAAGATAAAAACGTAAAAGCCATTTTAACAGTAATAGGTGGTTACAATGTAAACCAAATATTAGATTATATTGATTATAACTTAATAAAAGAAAATCCTAAAATTATCTGTGGCTTTTCTGATATTACAGCATTAACAAATGCAATCTATACTAAAACAGGTATGATAACATATTCAGGACCTCATTTTTCTAGTTTTGGAATGAAAAAAGGATTCGAGTATACAGAAAAATATTTTAAAAAAATGTTTATGCAATCTGAAAGTATAGAAATTAAAAGTTCTAATGAATGGAGTAATGATAGTTGGTTTAAAAACCAAGAGAATAGAACATTTGTAGAAAATGAAGGCATGAAAATAATAAATAAAGGAGAAGCAGAAGGAAGAATAGTAGGTGGAAATCTATGTACCTTAAATTTGTTACAAGGAACAGAATATATGCCGGATTTGAAAGATACCATACTATTTATTGAAGATGATGGTATGGCTGGAAAAGAATTTAACAGAGAGTTTGACAGAAATTTGCAATCACTTTTACATTGTGCGAAAAATAAAAATATAAAAGGAATTGTAATTGGAAGAGCTGAAAACAATTGTGAAATGAATGACGAAAAATGGACAAGAATTTTAAAAAGCAAAAGAGAATTAAACGATATTCCTATTGTAATAAATGCTGATTTCGGACATACTACTCCAATTTTTACATTTCCTATAGGAGGATATGCAAAAGTAAAAATAGATAAAAAAATAGAAATCGAAATAATGGATTAATTTATATTAAGATTATATTTAATAAATTGCCATGAAGTATAAAAATAAAAGAGAAAAAAATAGTTAAATATTTGTTAAAAACTTAATATTTTACTAAAAAATATATTGCAAAAAAATATATTATTGATATAATAAGCAAGAGCACAGAGATAAAGGGGGAAAAGTTATGAGAAAATCACTAAAATTTGTAATTGTAATGAGCATAATACTAACAATGCTTATGGGAAACGTATCAGTATTAGCAAGTAGCGTTATTGATATAGCATCAAACTCACAAGTGGCTGACGAAATAAATGATAGTGAACAAGTAGAAGACGAAATAAATAATAGTGAGCAAGCAGATGAAGAAATCAATGATAGCGATAAGGCAAATGAAGAAGTTGATAACGATGAACAAGTAAGCAAAGAAAATGACGAAATTACAAGTGCAAATGAAGGCTCTAAAAGTAATATGGAAGAGCCTGAAAAAGAAGAAACTTCAAAAATTGAAGAAAGTTTAGAAACAAAAGAAAATTTAGAAGAACAAGAAAATATAGAAACTATTTCAGATGCTACTACAAGAATAGCAAGTGAACTAGGATCTGGAAAAGTTTTTATTAGTTTAGATTTAAGGTTACCACAAGCAAAACAAGAAAGTTCAGATGAATCAATATTTACAGTAACTTTAAGAAATAAAAATGGAGAGCAAACAGGTATTAAACCTGAATTTTATAGAGGCTTTAGAGAAAGAGAAGACGAAACAAAACTATATTATAGCTTTAACAATGTTCCTGAAGGAGAATATACCGTTGAAATAACAAAAACAGGTTATGCTAAATTTACTAGAAGTGTTGAAGTAAAGGCAGGTACAATTTCAGAGCTATCTCTTACAAATGGCTACAATGAAGATAAATTAGATGTTTTAAGAAAAGAGCAAATTGGTGTTGTAGCAGTTGGAGATGTTACTGGAGATGAAAAAGTATTAGGATATACTTCAAACGGAAAAGCTTTAGCAGGTGTTACATCAACAAATAATGATGAAGAAGCAATGATTAAAGCTATAGAAAAATATTCAAAAAATTCTAATACATATGATTCGAAATATGATTTAAATGGTGATGGAAAAATTAACATCATAGATTTATCATATATTTCTATCAACAAAAATAAAACAGCAATTAAAGGTGTTATTATAGAAAGTGTAGATATCACAGAAGCAACAGTAGAAGAAAGTGAGACAACTACAATAAATGAAGAACACGGAGAAGTCAAAGATATATTAGAGAACAATGACAAATATATTACATTAGAGCCAAAAAATAAAGAAGAAGATATATCTGAAGATAATCCTGTAGAAATTTCTATTGATTTAGGTGAAAATACTAAAACTGAAACAAAAGAAATTACAATAGCACCATCTTCAAATGTAGAAAATAATATTGAAGCTGCAACAATTACAGTTGAAACAGTAGATGGTCAAAACGTTCCAATAGAAGTAAAAAATACTTCAAATGCAGAATTTAAACCAGTTGCTTATAATACAATATCAAATCCAGTAGCTGTAATTGAGCCAGATGGTACAATTTCAGTTGATTTAGGAAATAAAGTTGCAGTAAAGAAAATAACAATAAAAGTTACAGCAACAAAAAGTAACAGATTAGCAGATATAGCTAAGGTAGAATTCTTAAATGGTAATGTAGATAGAATACCTGCACCAGATTTAAGCATTCCAACAAACATTAAATCAGAATCATTTGGCGAAAGCTTTACAGTTACATGGGATAATATGCAAAATGTAACAGGATATGAAGTAAAAATTGTAGCAACAGTAAAAGGTGAAGAAAAAACAAATGAATATGTTGTTGAAGGAAATTCTATTACTATTAGTGATTTCTTTGGAGCTGTTAAAGACAATATTCCTTGTGACTATTATGTAGCAGTTCAATCAGTAAATGGAGAATGGAGAAGTGGTTATAGCGACGCTATAAAAGTAGTGGTAGATGCAGTAAAGAGGCCAGATAAACCTGATAATGTAACATTAAAAGGTGGAATAAGAGAAATTCAAGCATCATGGAAGAAAATGAATGCTACTGATTCATATAAAGTATTTTACAGAAAATACAATGAAGGAGAATACATAGAAGCAACAAAAGGTCAAATATTAACAGAAACTTCATTTACAATTACAGGACTAGAAGATAGCCAAAGATATCAAGTATATATTATTGGTGTAAATAAAAAAGGTGAAAGCGATAAATCAAATATTTCAGATGTAGAAACAGTAAACATACAGCCAGCAATATTACCAAGTTATAAATTAATTAATACGCCAAATGGGGAAGAAAAACTTACTTCACATATTGAAAGTGTAGTTAAGAAATCTATGGGAACTATGGTAGACAGCCCATTAGATACAGATGAAAACGGAAAACAAATACAAGTAGCACCAGGAAAATATTCAGCAAAAGGAGTTGTAGATAATAGCTATGCTTCATATTTACAAGTAGATGACTGGGATTTCGGTGTATCTTATGAAGATTACAATGGAAAAGGTATTGAAGTAACATTTGATAAGACATATAAAATGAACTACTTCACGATGGCACAAATTGAGAATTTAGATCATATTAGAAATGCAAAAATTTGGTATAAAGATAAAGAAACTGGAAAAACAGTAGGACCAATAACACCATCACAAGTTGTTACAAAAACAGGAGAAAATGGTAGAGAATATACTGTAATTAAACTAGATAAGCCAATTGAAACAGATACTATACAAATTGCTCTAACTAGAGTTTACGGTTATATTAGAAAAATTACAATTGCAGAAATGCGTTTCTATGAATATGATTCATTAGAAGAAGATATAAACAATTTGTATTCAGACCAGATGCATACTACATTAAAAGATACAGTAACTTTAGGTGATTTTGAAGAATTACAACAAAGACTAGACACCAAAGATTCATCAAGTAATGAATATCATCCAGAAAAAGATAGTCTTCAAAAAGAACTTGATTTAGCAAAATTAATTTATGAAACAGAGAACTTAAAAGATGTAATAAAAATAGATACATCAGTTACTAAAGCAAAAGATGGACATATAACATTTAGTGGTGGATTAAATGCTTGGCAACCATTAGGAGTTGTTGCACATAGTACAGAAGTAATAAAAGTATTTGTAGGAAATCCAGATAAAAAAAGCGGAGATACTACAAACTTAAACTTAATTGCAACAAAATATTACCCAGAAGCAGCAGCTTGGTATGCAACAGCTAAAACAAAATTAAAAGTTGGTATGAATGAAATTACAATACCAAAAATAGATAGTCAAGACAAAGAAAGCGGAGGCTCTCTATATATAGAATACACAGGAAACGATTCAAGTGAAATATATGGAGTAAGAGTAGTTGGTGGAGAATACATACCAGTACTTGATTTAACCAAAGTAGAAAAAACTGAAGCAAAAAGATTAGAAGCAGTAAAAGAATATGTACAAAAACTAGAAACTACAGTTTCAAGCCTTGAAAGTGCACATAATATACATCGTGCTACTGGAGCTAAAGAATTTAATTATGACTACAATGAGAAAAACTGTATATTAGGTGCTACAGAAATCGTACTAGACCAAATGATGTATTCTGTATCAGCTAAACAAATATTAACTGGTTTAGGTGAAGGAAGCTTAGATGAAAAAGCACAAAAATTATATAACTCATTAGAAGCTATGGAAGATATGGTAGATTTATTCTATCAACATAAAGGATTAAACAAAGATACTACTGAAAGAACAAAAAATACTTATCCATCAAGTAGATTAAATATTCGTTATCATCAAATGTTTGGTGGAGCAGCAATGTATGCAGGTGGATTACACATTGGTATTGACTGGGGAGATGTTCCTACATTATCAAAAGGAAATCCAATAAAAACTGAAACAGTAGGTAAAGATGGTAAATATGTAGAAGGAAATTACTTTGGTTGGGGAATTTCACATGAAATAGGACACATTATAAACGAATCTGCTTATGTTCATGGAGAAGTTACAAATAACTACTTCTCAGTATTATCACAAGCAGAAGATACAAACGAATCTGTAAGATTTGAGTATAGAGAAGTTTATAAAAAAGTAATGTCAGGAAAAACAGGCAAAGTACAAAATGTATTTACACAATTAGGTTTATATTGGCAATTACACTTAGCATATGATAAAGATGGATATAACTTTAAAACATATACAGATTATGAAGAACAACAAAAGAATTTACTATTTGCAAGAATGGACTCATATGCTCGTGATCCAGCATCAGCACCAAAAGCTGAAGGAGATAAAGGAATAGCACTAACGCTGACAAAAGATAGTAAAGATGATAACTTAATAAGATTAAGCTGTGCAGCAGCAGAGAAAAACTTATTAGAATTCTTTACAAAATGGGGTATGACACCAAATGAAGAAACAATAAAATATGCATCACAATGGGAAGAAGAAACAAGAGCAATTTACTTTATAAATGATGAAGCAAGAGCTTATGAATTAGCAGGAAATTCTAGAATGACAGAAGGAACAAAAGTTACTGCAGAAAGAGAAATTGTACAAAAAGATGTAGATGGAAGCTTAACTAACACAAATCAAGTAAAATTAACAATGGAAACTACAAATGAAGTTAAAGGTGCAATACTTGGTTATGAAATTATAAGAACTTATATGGATAATGACCAAGAAATTACAGTTCCAGTAGCATTTGTTACAGTAGATGACAATCAAGAAGAAAGTAGTGCAAAAGGAGAAATAACATATATAGACACTATTGAAACTGTAAATAATAGAGTATTTACTTATAAAGTTAAAGCTTATGATAAATACTTAAATGAAACAGCAGAGTATGTATTAGATCCAATTAAAGTAGAAAATGATGGAACAATTGGTGGAAAAGAAGATTGGGTAATTACTACAAACCTTACTTCGACTGAAGATACTAAGAAAGTTGATAGAGATTCAAAAGACTATGATATGACAGAGCCACAACTAGTAAAAGTAGATTCAGAATTAATAGATAAAGACTATTCAAAAGACTATAATGGAACAACTTCAGAAGATAAAGCAAAAATTGTAATAGAATTAGAAGAAACTAAAAAATTAGTAGGATTTAAATATACTTCCGAATCAGGAGAAGAACTTAAAAATTATACAGTTTCAGTAAGTACAGATGGAAAATCTTGGACAGAAGTAAAGAAAGTAGAAACTTCATTCATTAAAGCACTATTTAGCAGTAATAAGGAAAATACAAAAACAGTATACTTTGGAGCAGGAGACAAATTAGAAATTTATGATGCAACCTTTGTAAAATTTGAAATAAATGAAAAAGAATTTTCAATAGCTGAAATTGATTTAATTGGACCAACTGGAGACAATGTAGATTTCATAAAAACAGAAGATGGAGTATATAGTGGATATGGAATATTAACGGAAGATGTAACATTAGGAAATAGCGATACAACTGGTGAAACAGTTAAAATTCCAGCAGGTTCTATAGTATTCACAGGAACATATAAAGGAAATCCAGCATATAACGCATTAAAATTATGGGATCAAGACAATAACTTATTAACTGGTTCAGAACAAACCTTCTATGCAGAGCCACTAGAAAAAGACGCAGAAATTACAGATGTTACAGGTGGAATATGGATTTACTGGTTACCAAAAGAAATTTATATGGATGAGGAAGGAAATCAAGTAGACAGTGCAGAAAAAGGAACACTTACATCAAATCCAATGTATGAAAAATTCTTAAATCCAAAAGAAGGAACAACAGTAAGAGCAGAACTATATCGTGTAAATGATGCACATGAGCTTACTGGAGAAAGAATAACAAGTGATACTTATCGTATACCAATAAGCAGTGAATTACCTAGCATAACAATAACAAGTGATGGAAAAGTAGAATAGAAAGGAGAATAACTATGAAAAAAAATAAACTAATAATAATGATACTTATCATTATAGCAGTACTTCTAATAGCAATTGTAAGCCTTGCACAAGCTAATATTGCTGAAAAAAATAATAATGGTGAATATGAAGATAATTATTCTCCAACTGCTGATAGAACATTTGTAAGATTAAAACGTACTGCAAACGATAAAATAGATGTATATCTTGAATTAGCAGACACAACTATAGCAGACGGAACAGAAGAAGTAATACCAGGGGCAAGCGTTTCATCATTTCAAATAGGATTAGATATAGAAATGGATTTAGAAGATAGAGATTCGGCAATAAGCTTTGAATTTGACCCAAGTTTAAATGAAGAAGCATATTGCAAATTAATGAAAACAACATGGGCAGATAAAGAAAAAGAAGAAGGACACGCAATTGTAGAACAATTAAATATATATTATTCTGGAACAAAAGAACTAAATGATGCTGGCAAGCTAGAAGGTATTAAAGTTGGAACAATTACTTTTAAAGGAATTAAAGAACAAGAAACAATAACTATCGTACCAAATGCAAACTTTACAACAATTGCATCAATCGGACATAGTGAAACAAAAGTAGATATAAAACCAGAAGATAGTTTATCACAAATTATAATTGAGCCAACTACTGGTGGTGAATCTCCAGCGCCTACGCCAACAGGAGAAGCTCCAACTCCTACACAGCAACCAACACCAGGACCAACAGAAGAGCCAACACCAACCCCAACGAAGGTGCCAACTGTAACGCCGACACCAACGGAAGCTCCAACAGAGATGCCAACTGTAAAGCCGACACCAAGCGTAACTCCAACAGAGATGCCAACTATAACACCAACACCAACGGAAGCTCCAACAGAGACGCCAACTGTGACACCAACACCAGATACAACTCCAACAGAAACGCCTACAGTGCCACCTACAGTAAATCCAACTGATGGTGAAACACAAAATCCAGAGGAAACTCCAACAGAATCACCAGAAGTTACGCCAACAAATGCGTCAAAACCAACACAAAAACCAAGTAGTAACAATTCAGGAATACCAACAACAGGAGATATAGCAATAGAATTATTTATTGTATTAATGGTTGTTTCTCTAATAGGAATAATAGCAATATTAAGATTGAGAAAAGTAAAAAGTGTAAAGAATAGAGGAAATCATAAAAAATAGTAAAATAAGACTACAAATGTGATTATAAACTAAGAAAGAGTCTATTTAAAATTATAAATAGGCTCTTTTAGTTTTTGCGGTTCTTTTTGTAGGCTACGTTTTTTATATACTTTCTTTTTATAAATTATTATGATAAAATAAACAGCAGTTACAATTAAAAATATAGAAAGATATAAAAGGGGATATAAAATTGGACATAGAAAAATACTTATCAAATTTTTTAAATCGGAACAGGAAAACCAACTTTAAAAGCAATGGAATACCTTATGAGCGAGCTTTCACATCCTGAAAAAGACTTAAAAATCATACATATTGCAGGCACAAATGGAAAAGGAAGCACAGCAGAAATGATGACAAATATACTTAGTAAAGCTGGATATAAAGTAGGAAAATTTATTAGCCCACACTTAATAAAGTACAATGAAAGAATAAGTATAGGAAACCAAAATATTACAGATAAAGAAATAGAAAACTTAATAACGATAATAGATCCAAAAATAAAAAAATATAATAGCTTAAATGATAGAAAAATAACACTATTTGAATTAGAAACAACAATGGCACTCTTATATTTTTATGAAAAAAATTGTGATTTTGTAGTTTTAGAAACAGGACTTGGTGGATTATATGACTGCACAAACATAGTAAATCCAATAGTTTCTATAATAACAAGCATAGGCTATGACCATATGCAAGTTTTAGGAAATACTCTAGAAGAAATTACAAAACAAAAAGCAGGAATAATAAAGGAAAATTCAGAAACTATATTTGTAGGGCAAGAAGGCAAAGTAAATAAAATCATAAAAAATACTTGCAGAGAAAAAAATAATACACTACATTTAATAAAAAAAGAAAGTATATTAAACTACTCATATAATGATGAATTTCAGACATTTGATTATAAAAATTACAAACAAATAATGATAAATTTAAAAGGAAAAAAACAAATATATAATTCTGTAATATGTTTAGAATGTGCCGAAATTTTAAAAAGCAAATCATATAATATTTCAGAAGAAGCTATAAGAGAAGGTTTAAAAACAGTAGTACATAAAGCAAGATTTGAAAAAATATGTAATAATCCATTAGTTATTTATGATGGAGCACATAACGAGCCAGCAATAGAAAATTTAATTAGTAATATAGAAATGTATTATAAAAATAACAAAAAAGCATATATTGTATCTATTTTAAAAAGTAAAGATTACGAATCAATGCTTAAACAATTAGTGAAAGATGAAGAAGCAGTATTTATCTTTACGAGCGGAAATGACAGCCAAAGGTATGTATCAAAAGAAGAATTATACAAGACTGCAAGAAAATACACAAAAAGTGAAAAGCTTTATATGAAAGATTTAGAAGAAGCACTAAATTTAATAAAAGTACAAAATGAAGAGTTAAAAGTACAGAATAAAGAATTAAAAGAAACAAATAACTTAATAAAAGTACATAACAAAGAATTAAAAGAAGAAAATAACTTAACAATAAAGACATCTAAAAGCAGAGAAGATGTATTTATAGAAGACAGAACTATATTTATTATAGGAAGTTTCTACATATATGGAACAGTAATTAAATACTTAAATAAACCTATATAATTGCTTTTATTAATTTAATGTGGTAGAATCTATAAAAAGTAATTATGAGAGGAGAAACTATGGAGCAAGACAGAAAACAAAGGATTAGAAATTTTAGTATAATTGCACATATAGACCATGGAAAGTCAACATTAGCAGATAGACTAATTGAAATGACAGGTGTGCTTTCTAAAAGAGAAATGGAAAGTCAAGTACTAGACAACATGGACATTGAAAGAGAACGTGGAATTACTATAAAAGCACAAGCAGTTCGTATGAAATACCATGCAAAAGATGGAAATGATTATGAACTTAATTTAATAGATACCCCAGGCCATGTAGACTTTAATTATGAAGTATCAAGAAGTTTAGCAGCATGTGATGGTGCAGTTTTAGTAGTAGATAGTAGTCAGGGCGTAGAGGCACAAACATTAGCAAATGTATATTTAGCATTAGATAATAACCTAGAAATATTACCAGTAATAAATAAAATAGACCTTCCAAACGCAAGACCTGACGAAGTAAAAAAAGAAATAGAAGATATAATAGGAATACCAGCTGAGGACGCACCATGTATTTCTGCAAAATCAGGCTTAAATGTAGAAGAAGTTTTAGAAAGAATTGTTACAGACCTTCCAGCACCAAAAGGTGATGAAAATGCACCATTAAAAGCACTTATATTTGATTCAATTTATGATAACTACAAAGGTGCAATAGCATATGTAAGAATAAAAGACGGAACAGTAAAGGCAGGACAAGAAATGCAGTTCATGTCTAGTAAAGCTGTATTTACAATTACAGAAGTTGGCTATTTTGAGCCAGGAAAATATCAAGAAACAGATGAGTTAAAAGCAGGAGAAGTAGGTTATATTGCAGCTAGTATAAAAAGTTTGTCAGATGTACACGTTGGTGACACAATTACATTAACAGAAAATCCAGCTTTAGAACCACTTCCAGGATATAAAAAAGTTAATCCAATGGTATATTGTGGTATTTACCCAATAGATGGTGGGGATTATGAAAATTTAAAAGTAGCACTTGAGAAGTTAAAGCTAAATGATGCAGCCTTAGAATATGAGCCAGAAACATCAGGTGCATTAGGCTCAGGATTTAGGTGTGGATTTTTAGGGCTACTTCACCTAGAAATTATAGAAGAAAGATTAGATAGAGAATTTGATTTAAGCTTAATTACAACATCTCCATCAGTTATTTATAAAGTACACAAAACAAATGGAGAAGTAATAGAACTATATAACCCATCAGAAATGCCACCACCAAATGAAATAAACTATATGGAGGAGCCAATAGTAAAAGCTGAAATCATTACACCAAAAGACTTTGTTGGCGGAATAATGGAGATTTGTCAAAATAGACGTGGAACATATATTGATATGAAATACTTAGATGCAAATAGGGTTACGCTTCAATACGAACTTCCACTAAATGAAATTATATACGACTTCTTTGATAGTTTAAAATCTAAGACAAAAGGATATTCCTCTTTTGATTACGAAGTAAAAGGCTACCAAAGAGCAGACTTAGTAAAATTAGATATTTGGGTAAATGGAGAAGGGGTAGATGCACTATCATTTATAGTACATAGAGATAAAAGCTATGAAAAAGGCAAAAAAATGGTAGAAAAGCTAAAAGAAGTAATACCAAGGCAATTATTTGTAATACCTTTACAAGCAGTAATAGGTGGAAAAATTATTGCAAGAGAAACAATATCAGCCATGAGAAAAGATGTACTTGCTAAATGCTATGGTGGAGATATAACAAGAAAGAAGAAACTACTAGAAAAACAAAAACGTGGCAAAAAGAAAATGAGACAAGTTGGAAATGTAGACATTCCACAAGAGGCATTTTTATCAGTATTAAAATTAGATGAAGAGTAGTGAACTTATATATTTGGAAGTTGCATATTACCACCATGAATTGCGAAATATATGAATAAGATATATTTATGAAAGGAAAAAAGATGAAAAACAAAGAATATCAAAATCAACAAAGAGGATACAAAGAACAAAAAGGCACATATAAAGAACAAAATGAAGAATATCAAGAAAAAGATGAAGCATACCAAGACCAAGTAGAAGGCAGAAATGCTGTAATTGAATTATTAGAATCAGGAAGGGATGTAAACAAAATTTTAATAGCAAAGGGAGAGAAACATGGTTCTATTTATAAAATAATAGCAATAGCAAAAGAAAGAAAAATATTAATTTCCGAAATTGAAAGAAGCAAATTAAATCAAATAGCACAAACACAAAACAACCAAGGTGTTATTGCAATAGTGCCACCATTCAATTATTGCGAAGTGGAAGACATTCTAAAATTAGCAAAACAAAAAAATGAAATGCCATTTATATTGCTACTAGACGGAATAGAAGATCCACACAATTTAGGCTCAATTATTAGAACGGCAGAAACAGCAGGCGTGCACGGAATAATTATTCCAAAAAGAAGAGCAGCTTCAGTAAATAGTACAGTAAGCAAAGTATCAGCAGGTGCAGTAGAATATATGAAAATAGCAAGAGTAAATAATTTAAATGAAACTATACATTACTTAAAAGAACAAGGCTTATGGATTTGTGGAACAGACATGAATACAGAAGTAACATATACAAAACAAGACTATAAAATGCCACTTGCAGTTGTAATTGGAAGTGAAGGTTTTGGAATGAGTAGATTAGTAAAAGAAAATTGCGACTTTTTAGTAAAAATTCCAATGAAAGGAAAAATTACATCTTTAAATGCTTCAGTATCTGCAGGAATTATAATGTATGAAATTGTAAGGCAAAGAAAATAATGCAAGATAATAAAATTAAGTATAAATCAAAATAAAATATAAAATTTAAAGATAAAATTATAAAATATATAATAAAAAGATTGAAAAATAAATAAGTTACAAAAATAAATAATTTTGAAATAAAAAGAACAAAAAATAAAAAAATATATTTACAAATTTAAATTTATGGTATACTTATATTATAAAAAATTAACTAAGGAGAGAAAAATATGAGGGGTAAAAAAATAATTTTAATTGTAACAATAATAGTTATAGTATTATTAGTAGCAGCAGGAACAGTTGCGGGACTTTACTTTTTTACAGATATGTTAAAAACGAATGATCAATTATTTGCAAAATATGTATCTCAAGTTTCAGGCTTAGATACTATATTAGATGTAGACAATTTAAAAGCACAAGAAGAATTTAAAAATACAAATTCACATACATCAACAGGAAATTTATCTATAAATATACAAGATACACAAAATGGAAACAGCAATTTTGTAATTGCTACTAATTCAAAATATGATGCTACTAATAAAAGAACTTTAGCAGAAGCAATAATAAAAAATGGACAAGAAGATTTAGCAAAATTTTCATTTATTAATAGCACAAATGTATATGCTATAAAATGTGAAGATGTTTATGAAAATTATATTGGAATTAGAAATGCAGAATTAAAGAAATTTGCTAGAAATCTAGAAATGCCAGATGATGTAGTTGCACAAATACCAGATATAATTTCTTTAGAAGAAGAAAGACAAGTTGAAGTTCTTACAGAGCAAGATAAAAAATATCTTGTAGATGCATATTCTTCTATTATAACAAATGTTATTACAAAAGATAAATATACTAAAACAGAACAAACAAGTTTAGATATAAATGGTACAACTTATAATGCACAAGGATATACATTAACAATTGAAGAAAATGATTTTAAAACTATATTAACAAATGTGCTAAACAAAGCTAGACAAGATGCTACAACATTAGAAATTATAAACAATGTATTATTATCTAGTGGAGTTCCACAAGAAGCAATAGAACAAATAAATGTATCAGAAATATTCCAAAACATTTCAAATTCAGTTCAAGAAAGCCAAATAGGCAATTTAACAATAACAGCTTACCAATCACAAGGAAAGTTAGTTAGATTAGCGGTATCTTATGATGAAATTAACTTAACTTTTGATGTAGTAACTAATAATGAAAGTGAAAAGAAAGTAATAGTAACGATTGATACTACTGATGATAGCGTAGTATTTAAAGCACAACTATTTATTACTAAAACAATTAGTGAATCAGGAATAAATCATTTTATTGCAATAATAGGAAAAATTGATAATAATGAATATAGAATTGAAATGAATACAACTATGGGAAATGTTATAAATAATACAATAAACAATGCAAGTGACATTTTAGTAACAGAAGGAAATTCAACTGTAGATGTAAATTATGAAAAGACAATACAAGTTGCTACAGAACCATTAGATATACAAGAATTACAAGATTCTAATACTGTTATTATGAATAATTACCCTATGGAACAATTAACACCATTTATGACAGGTGTAGTTGAAAATTATGAAAAACTATTTGAAAATATAGGTACTAAATTAAATATACAATCAGAAAATGCAGGACAACTATATAATTATATTAATGGAGTTACAGGAGCAGTAGTAGCAGTTGCTAATACAAACGGAGCAAATCCTTGTGTAGGAATCGGAGCTGAAATAGGAATTGGTATAGCAAAAAGTGTTTATACTTCTTTATTTACTGTATTAGACGAAGCACAATCTGCATCACAAAATATGGAAACAGAAATGTTTAATGCTAAATTTTCGTCTTATGGTGGTACAATAAATGGAACTGGAGTTAAATCTTTATGCAGTATAGTAAAAACACATAACGCAAGTTATTTAGATGATGTTTCTTCACAAGTAAAAATTCAAATTGGAAGTGCAGCAGGGACAAAAGATGTTCAAACACAGCCAGTTAGTGATCAAGAAATAGACAATATAATGAATCAAATTAAAGCTCAAAGTAATTATAACGTAGATTTTGGTTATAGTGTACAAGGAAAAATAGTAGTTATTGGAATAACAGAAGTAGTTACAACACAAACAAACTTAAATAATTAAAACAATTTAAATATCTTAAAAATATTTAAAAATAAATTTAAATATTTTAAAGTAATATCTTAAAGTTTTAAACATTGCTTAAAATGATGTAAATATGAAAAATAGACTATATAGAATCAAAATATATTAGTCTATTTTTAATTTACATATAATATTAATATAATTTGTTAATAAAATAAACATATTAATATAAAATATGTATATACCAAAATAAAAAAATGTTTATATAAGAAAATAAAAAGATATATGATCAAGTAAAATATATATATTAGAAAATAAAAAAATAAATATATATATTTATGAAAAATAAAATATCTGAAATTAGAAAGTAAAATTGTTGAAAGATTAAAAATAAAATATAATAAAGAATAAAAAATGACGAAAATAACTAGAAATAGTAAAAAACAAAAGCTCATGTAATGCTAGAAAAATAAGCATTTCA
>CANRGT010000025.1 GCA_947630185.1 uncultured Clostridia bacterium
GATATTTTAAAGCAAAAAAAATTTGTGATATTATTTTCGGAAGTTGAAAAAACGGCACAAACGAAAAAATTCTATTCGCAATAGACTTGAAAAAATTACCAAAACGTGCTACAATATATTTTATACACTTGAAATAGTGTAAAATCTTAGCAAAAAGAGGTAAAGTCCAATGTACAGCACAAACATCAAACGCACTACAACACAAGAAGAACTCCTTAAGGCAATATATAATTGCCAATGTGTAGGTATCACTGCTGGAGACAAGTACTCCAAATTGATACATATTACTGGAAATAATTTCGCAATACGCGAAATTAATGGAGTATTTACCGAAGGAATTCTTCTCAATAAGGATCAAATGCTTAGCCATGAAGCTGAGAATACCATATTCATTCCTTTTGGAAGTATAACGGATATTCGTACAGCCTAACGGCTTAAATAAGACCTCGAAAAAACCCCAGCCATTAATTTGGCTGGGGTTTCTTTATTGTGAAAGATTTTTATTATTTTGTAATAAAACCAATAGCTTCTTGAACCTCTTTTAACTTTTCTTTTGCTATTTTTTGTGCTACTTCTGCACCTTTTCTACATATATTTTCTATATATTCATTATTTTCAGGTAAAGCTAATTCATTGTATTTTGCTTGAATTGGCTCTAAGGTATCTGCTATGGCACTTGCCACTGCTTGCTTAAATTTGCCATAACCTACACCTTCGAATTCTTTTTCTATTTTTTCTATTTTTTTATCTGTTACTGCTGAATAAATATTTATTAAGTTTTTAATTCCCGGTTTTTCGTCTGAATATTTTATTACATTTTCTGAATCTGTTACTGCTCTTTTTACCTTCTTCTCTATTACTTCTCTAGGGTCTAATAATGATATAAAGCCATCTTTATTCTCATCTGATTTAGACATTTTTTTAGTAGGGTCTTGTAAACTCATTATTCTTGCTGTACCCTTTGTTATTAAAGCTTCTGGAATTTTGAATATTTCCTTATTATATGTTGAATTAAATCTTTGAGCAATATCTCTTGTTATTTCTAAATGTTGCCTTTGGTCTTCCCCTACTGGCACATAGTCTGCATCATATAAAAGTATGTCTGCTGCCATTAAAACAGGATAATCAAATAGCCCTACTTTTACATTTTCTTGTTTTTTGGATTTGTCTTTAAATTGTGTCATTCTATTTAATTCACCAATATATGTGTAATTATTTAAAAGCCATGCTAATTCTGAATGCTCGTGGACATGAGATTGGATAAATATTGTATTTTTTTCAGGGTCTATTCCTGAGGCAATATATTGCATTACTATACTTTTAATATTGTTTCTCAAATTTTCCGGGTTTTGGCTTACTGTAATTGAATGTAAGTCTGCAACAAAGAATTTGCATTCATATTCTTCTTCATCTTGAATTTTAACCCAATTTCTTAAAGCTCCTAAATAATTTCCAAGTGTTAAAATTCCTGATGGCTGTACACCACTTATAATTTGTTTTTTCATACAAACTCCCCTTTCTATTTTCAATTTTTAATTGCTTTGAATTATATAATTTGTTATTAATTTTGTCAATACTTTTTTATGTAAAGTGCTTGTTCTTAGTTAAAAATATATCAATTTCAATTTGTTTAACTAATTCGTAGCAATTTTTTGAAATTTAGTTATAACCTCTTGCATATTTGTTAATTATATGCTAATATAATTAAGTGTAATAAAAATTTAGGGGTATAGTGTTAATGGTAGCACATCGGTCTCCAAAACCGCTTGTGAGGGTTCGAATCCTTCTACCCCTGCCATATTAAAAAAGATAAAATTGTAAAGGGCTTAAGAAATGGAAAAATTATGTTTAAACTTTCTTTTAAGTCTTTTTTTGTACCTTTTATTATTTTAGTTTTTCTTGTGATTTTTATAACTTGTTTTTTCTCTCCTACTATTTTAGGTGGCTATGTTACATCTTATGATGATACCTATTATTCGTTTGATTTAAATTCTGAATATGTATGGCCTACCCCTGGTTATACCTCCATAAATTCTTATTTTGGAAGAAGAAATTCTCCAACTGCTGGTGCTAGTAGTTATCATAAAGGAATTGATATCGGTGCTCCTAAAGGTAGTAAGTTTATTGCTATTTGTGATGGTAAAATTACTTTTACTGGTTTTTTAGGTGGTGGTGGCTACACTATTACTTTATCTGTTAATAATATGAAAATTACTTATTGCCATGTTTCACCAAATTATATTGTAAAGGTTGGAGATATTGTAAAAAAAGGTCAAGTGATACGGCTATGTTGGTCCTAAAAATGTTTATGGTGTTCCTCGGTAATCAATACAAAGACGCCAATGGTAATCCTACCAATGGCGCCACTACAGGTCCTCATTTACATTTAGGTGTTAGAGTAAATGATAATTATATAGATCCTCTTTCTCTATTTAAATAATAAAAATATTTTTACATATCATCGTCTTCGTCGTAACCATCTTCTACATTTTCATTATTTTTATTGTTCTTATTACTTTTTTGTTCTTCTTGCTTATCTTTTTCGATTTCATCATCTTCATATTGTTCATCAAATTCATCATTTTCATATTGATTTTTTAATTCTTCATCATATTGTTCATCAGATCCTTCATTTTCTAATTCATAGTTATTTTGTGAGCATCCATGTGAACAATGATGACAATCGCTTTCACATTCATCTTCTCCGTTCCAGTCTAACTCTATTACATTGTGACATTCTGGGCATTCTACTTCTGTATTTGTTTCGCTGCTTATATCTGCCACAAATTCATGGTTACAATATGGACAAGTAATTTCAAATTCGTATGGTTCTTCATCTTCATAAATGTCACTTTCAATGCCATCTACTGCCTTTTGAACTTCTCCAATTTTAGTTTCTATTTCTTTTTGCTTTTCCTCTACTTGTTTTACTTTCATATCTGTAACATATGTTAAACGGTCAATAATATCCATAAAAACAACAGAAAGTTCTTGAAATTTTTCTATTACAAATTTTCTTTCTTCTTCGTCTTTAATATTATTTTCTATTTCTTTTAAAATTGTTTGATAACGATTTTTTAAATCTGACATGGCTTTATATAACTTACCTCCGCCTTTATTTATACTCTTTCCATATACTCGCCAGTTCTAGTATCAATACGAATAACGTCACCTATGTTTACAAACATTGGAACTGAAATTTCATAACCATTTTCTAATGTAGCTGGTTTTCCTGATGTTGTAGTAGTATTTCCAGCAAATCCTGGTTCTGTATATGTAACTTCCAATTCAACAAACATTGGTGGTTCAACAGAAAATACGTGTCCTTTATATGATAATATTTTAACATTCATATTTTCTTTTAGGAATTTTAAGCTATCACCTAATTGATCTTTGTTAAGTGGTAATTGCTCATATGTAGTATTATCCATGAAATAATAAATATCACTATCATTATATAAATACTGCATTTCTTTCTTTTCAATTTCTGCAGCTGGATATTTTTCAGATGGGTTGAATGTTTTTTCAATTACTGCTCCTGAAATAACATTTTTTAGCTTTGTTCTGACAAAAGCTGAGCCCTTTCCTGGTTTTACGTGTTGGAATTCTACTACTTTAAATACATTTCCGTCCATTTCAAATGTTGTTCCATTTCTAAAATCTCCTGCCATATATACTTCTGCCATATGTAAATTCTCCTTTCAAAATACATTTATATTTTTAAATAAATCCGTACTAAAAATTAGCACTTCATTATTATACACTTTATTTAGCTTAAAATCAAGCTTTTTGTTACTATTCTATGTTTATTTTTAGTTAATAATATTTGAAGCATAATTATTTGTACCTACTATAATATAATTCTTGTCAGATTTAGTTAAATTTATGCAACCAGATTTTGTAATTAGTGCTGTATCTTCAATTCTAACACCAAATTCGCCAGGTAAATAAATTCCTGGTTCATTTGTAACTACCATATTTTCTTTTAAAGTACTATCATTGCTATAACTAATAAATGGTCTTTCATGAATGTCTAGTCCTACACCATGACCTAAACTATGCACGAATGAATATCCATGTAGACGAAAATCATTATCTACATTTTTAAATAACATTCTAATGCTAGCACCATCTTTCATGTCTTTTTCTGTTTGTAATTGATTTTTTAATACTAAATCATAAACTGGTTTTATATTGTCTGGCACAAATCCTGCGAATACTGTTCTTGTCATATCTGAACAATAGCCTTTATATTTGCATCCAAAATCGATAGTAATAGGATCTCCATTTTCTATTTTCTTATCAGTTGCTTTTGCATGTGGCATCGATGAATTTTTTCCAGATGCTACTATAGTTTTGAATGATAAGTCTTCTGCTCCATGTTCAAAAAAGTATTTTTCTATTTCAAATGCAATTTGCTTTTCTGTCATGCCTATTTTAATAAATTTTGTTATATATGAAAAGCAATTGTCTGTTAACTCACAAGCTTTTTTTAATAATTCTATTTCGTTTTCGTCTTTTATCATTCTTTGTTTTTCTAAAATATTTTCTGTTTCTTCTAGGCGGTTTGCTTTATATCTTTGCATATAATTTTTATATGTGTTATATGTTATGTATGTTTCTTCAAATCCTACATTTTCGCAAAATGAAAAGAAATTTTCATAATCATAACTATTAACATCTGATGCATTATGAACTATAATTTCGTCATCTATTGTTATAATTGACCTTACTTCTTCAATGTATCTACTATCTGTTATATAATGGTTTTCTTTTCTAGTAATTAGCAAAATTCCCTCTGCATCAATTCCAGTTAAATACCTTATATTTACTGGATTTGATACAATCATTCCTTGCATATCTAAACCACGAATTTTTTCTCTTAACCATTTTATTTTATTATTCATACCAACCACCACCATTTAACGGTATTTTAATTTTATAAAAACTACTAATTTTTTATTTTAATTTCTTTTTTATTTTATATTTAAATCAATAACACAACTATTTTAATAACATCTATTTTAATATAACTTCTTAAAAATTTTTGTTGTGAAGAGCCAACAACAGGATCTTAATGAAATCTATTTTAATATAACTTATTAACCTTTAAATAGCCCCAATGTAAATATTTTAAAGACTATTGGTAGTAATAAATTTGCTGGTGTAAAAATAACTATAAAACTTGCAAGTACAATAAATGGTCCAAATGGTATATAGTCGTTTGCATTTTTTCTTCTAAATATAAGAATGCCTATGCTAATAACTGCTGCTAGTAAAAATGCTAATGCTGAAACAATTAAAATATTGCTCCAACCTAAGAATAAACCTAATGCTGCCATAAGCTTTACATCACCAAAGCCCATTGCTTCTTTTCCTGCAATTATGCCACCTATTAAAGTTATAAGTAAGAAAATTCCTCCACCTGCAAGTAAGCCTAAAAATCTATTTGTAAATGTAGTTACAATTATGCTTGTGTCTGATACCGCTTCAACGAATGTAAATAAAAGACCTGCTTCAAACAAACTTAAATTAAGCCTATTGGGAATAATTTGAAGTTTATAATCTATACAAAAAACTGATAAAAGCATTGGAGCTAAGAATAAGTATTCTAATAGTTTAACAATATTATTTCCAAAGAAATATAGTATTCCTATATATATTATGGCTGTTAAAATAATAAGTATGTAATTCGGTTTTGTATTTTTTAAATAAATTTTAAAAAAATCTCTTGAAATAACTTTCTTTTCTTCTGGTAAACGCTTGTTACACCAATCTACAAATTGACCTATAAATAGTCCTATAATTCCTACTAATACATAGTATAAAATATGAATATCATTTATATACATTATTTTTTTCATATGATATTTAAAAAATTAAATAATCATATGCTCCTTTCTTCATTTATTTCTACTTTTTTGATACATTTTTATAATAATTTCTTCTATTGGTCTTTTTATTCTTGTCATAAATATATCTTCTTTGCTAATTGGTTTTACTAAAATTGAAAACATTTTACTTCTGTTTGCGCCAATTACATCTGTTAGTATTTGATCTCCTACTCCTGCAATGTTTTCTGCTGGTAATCCGCATTTTTTCTCTTACTTTATTAAAGCCACTTTTTAGTGGTTTCTTGGCAAAGTTTATATATGGTATATCTAGTTTTTGTGATACATTTTCTACTTTTTCTTTATGGTTTGTGTTTGATAATATAAAAAACGAAATTCCTTCTTGTTTTAAATTTTTAACCCACTCTTCTATTCCGTCTGGCATATTTTTGTAATAGTCTATCAAAGTATTGTCTACATCTAAAATAAGGCCCTTAATATTATTTTTTCTAAGCATATCTATTGTTATTTCTTTTACGCTATTTACGTATAATTTTGGATATAGCATCATTATGCCTCCATTTTTTGTTCTTTTCTTTAATTATATTACCAATATGCTTTTAATTTGTCAAGGAGAAGTTTGATTTTCAAATTTTATTTGCAGAATTGCCTTTAACTTTTCACTTAACGTTAAATTTACTTGCAAAATCTATGCTTTCCAATTGTTACAGTCATAGGTCTTGACCATATCCATTTATTTGTTGCTGTGTTTGGATTAAAATAATAAATTGCGCCATAGCTTGGGTCCCAGCCGTTTAAAGCATCTTGTGCTGCTTTTTTTGCAGTAGAGTTTGGCGACAAGTTTATTTGTCCATCAGATACTGCGTCAAATGCACCTGACTGATATATAACTCCTGCTACTGAATTTGGAAATGAGCTACTTTTTACTCTGTTTAATACAACTGCTGCTACTGCTACTTGCCCTGCATATGGTTCTCCTCTTGATTCTCCATATACTAACCTTGAAAGTAAATTTAAGTCGTTAGAATTATTTGAGCTTGAGCCTGATGATGAAGATGAACTATAAATTCCCATTGCAGCTAATGTATTTTTTCCTGCTATTCCATCTACAGTTAGACCATTTTTTGATTGGAAATATCTTACTGCTGATTGTGTTTTGCTACCGTAAATTCCATCTATACTTCCATTATAATATCCCCATCTTTTTAATTTTGTTTGTATTTGTATTACTTCATTTCCTCTAGAGCCATATTTTGATAATGCTTCTGCTTCATTATTTCTAAAGAAAATGTTATAGAAAACAAATATTGTAAAAGTTATAAATAAAATTATAACTGCTATTATTCTTTTCTCGTTTTTGCTTATAATATTCTTTTTTGTGAAACTACTTTTTTCAAAGTCATTTTTTATAAATATATTCTTTATAAAATTTTTCATAAAAAAACACCACTTTCCGATTATTTTTAAATTTATTTTAACCAGAAATGGTGTATTTATACAGTTTTTAAATATGTAATCATACTTTTTTAACTAATTTCATAACTAATATTTTTATAAAGTTTTTTATATATTAGAATTAGAAAATTCCTACTATATTTCCATTTTCATCAATATCTATTTTTTCTGCTGATGGAACTTTTGGAAGTCCAGGCATTGTCATAATTTTTCCTGTTAGAACAACAATAAATTCTGCTCCTGCTCTTAGTATAACATCTTGCACATGAATTTTGAAAGGTTCTTTACACTCTAAATTTTTAGCATCATCTGAGAAAGAATATTGTGTTTTTGCAATGCAAACTGGTAAATTATCATAGCCTAGTGCTTTAATTTCTTGTATTTTTTTCATAGCTTCATCTGTAAATTCTACTCCTTCAGCTCCATATATTTTTGTTGCTACAGCCTTTATTTTGTTTTCTATTGTTTCATCTAATTCATATGCATATTTGAAATTGCTTGGTTTTTCTACTAAGTTTACTACTTTTTCTGCTAAATCCTTTGCACCTTTTCCACCTTTTTCCCAGCTTTCTACTAAGCTTAGCTCTATTCCTTTTTCTTGTAATTTTTCTTTTAGGAAATTTATTTCATTTTCTGTGTCATATGTATATTTATTTATTGCTACTATTACATTTAATCCATAATGGTCTTTTAGGTTTTCTATATGTTTCTCTAAGTTTGCAAAGCCTCTTTGCAAATATTCCATGTTTTCATTTTTAATTTCTTCTTTTGGCATTCCACCATGATATTTTAATGCTTTTATTGTAGCTACACATACCACTGCATCTGGCTTTAAGTTTGCTTTTCTACATTTAATATCTAAGAATTTTTCTGCTCCTAAGTCAGCACCAAATCCAGCTTCTGTTATTACATAATCACCTAATTTTAATGCTAATTTTGTTGCTATAATACTATTGCAACCATGTGCAATATTAGCAAATGGACCACCATGAACTATTGCAGGAACTTTTTCTAAGGTTTGTACTAAATTTGGTTGCAAAGCATCTTTTAATAAAACTGCCATAGCTCCATCTGCTTTTAAATCTCTTGCTGTAACTGGCTTATTTTCTTTATTATATCCAACTATAATATTTCCTAGTCTTCGTTTTAAATCCTTGCTATCTGTTGCTAGGCAAAATATTGCCATTATTTCAGATGCAACTGAAATATCAAATCCGTCTGTTCTTGGTACAATATTTTTTTCGTTTGATAATCCTGTTTCTACTGTTCTTAATTGTCTATCATTTAAATCTACACATCTTTTCCATACTACTTTTTCTATTCCTAGCTCGTTTCCAAAATAAATATGATTATCTATCATACTTGCTAATAAATTATTTGCTGATGTAATTGCATGGATATCTCCTGTGAAATGCAAGTTAATATCTTCCATTGGGGCTATTTGGCTATGTCCGCCACCTGTTGCCCCACCTTTAATTCCAAATACAGGTCCTAATGAAGGCTCACGCAAAGCTAATACTGGCTTTTTACCGATTTCTTTTAATCCATCTGCTAAACCTATTGCCATTGTAGTTTTACCTTCTCCAAGTGGTGTTGGATTTATTGCTGTTACTAATACTAATTTTCCATTTTTTCTATCTTTTCTTTTTTCATAAGCATCCAAAGAAATTTTTGCCTTATACTTTCCATATTGCTCTAATTCTTCTTCCTCTATTCCTATAGATTTTGCTATGTTTGTAATTGGCTCTAATTTAGTATTTCTTGCTATTTCAATATCTTCCATGTGTTTTACATCCTTTCTTTTTAATTAATTGCAAAATTTAATTTTTTATTTATTATGAAATAATATAATATTTTTGTAGCGTGGCTGTGGGGACCAACAAGCATACAGTCTGTTAAAAAACTGTAGTTTCCGCTAACAATTTTTTTACAGACTGTGCGAAGTAGGGAAAGGAGCGAAAAAAATATTATATTATTTCATATTATATATCACAATTTTAAAATAAGAAATTTAAATAATAAGCCCAACTATTAGCCCAATAAGCGCCCCTACAAATACTTGCACTGGTGTATGTCCTAAAACTTCTACTAATCTTTCTTGCACTTCTAGGTTTGTAAGCCCAGGCGTCTCTACAATTTTATTTAATAATTTTGCTTGTTTTCCTGCTGCCCTTCTAATACCTGCTGCATCATACATTACTATAAATGAAAAAATTAATGATATGCCAAATAAAGGCGAGGTTATTCCTTCTGCCTTTGCTATCATTGTTGTTAAAGAAATTACAACTGCAGAATGTGAACTTGGCATTCCACCTGCTTGTAAAATTCTTTTAAAATTAAATTTTTTTGTTACTACTAAGTCATAAATTAGTTTAAATGATTGTATTCCAAACCATACCAAAAATGGCACAATAATATATTTGTATAATTGTATAAACTCTATAATCCCCTTAATCATTTTTTCTTTCCTCTTTTAGCTTTAATTTGTTTTTGCAAATTTTTTATAATTTTGCTTTATAATATACTTTTGATTAATATTATTTATTGCTTTATGCTACATTTAATATATAAATTTTTAGTTAATCCTCTTCAGGCTTAAAATCTTCCTCTTTTAGATTTCCATTATCATTTAGTAGAATCGTTATTCTTTTTTCTGCATCTTCTAATAAGCTATTGCATTTTTTAGAAATTTTCATTCCTTCTTCAAACTTACTAACTGAGCTATCTAAATCCAAATCGCCCTTTTCTAATTCACTTGCTATTTCTTCTAATTGCTTTATTGCCTCTTCGAATTTTAAATCATTTTCAGCATCCTTTTTACTTAAAACATCTTTATTCAAATTATCAATTTTATAATTTTCATCATTTAGATTTTCTTTTTTACTTGCCATATAAACTTTCACCTTTATCTTTCTCTTATCATTTCAGTATCTACATCTACTATATAAAACTTAATTGTTTTTGTTGTTACTACATCATATACAGTTACTCCATATTTTCCGTCATTTTGTATACTAACATTAAATGAAACTCCGTCTAAATTTCCATAGTCTTTTTTCCACAATTTTTTTACCAAATCAATTGCTTTATTTTCTTTTTCTGTTATAAGATCATCATAATTTGGTGTTTTATCATCATTATTTTGGTCATCTTCAGTTACTGTATTTTCTGTACTTGTATTTTCTAGCTCATTATTTTCTTTATTTGCAGTTTCTTCATTTTCAGAACTTTGATTAAATGTATTGTTTTCTTCTCTGTTTGCATCTGTTATTGTATTTTGCTTTGTTTCATTTGCATTTATTGGTTCTGTTTTATATTGTTGATAAATAATTGATATAATTACAAATACTATTATTATAGCACATACTCCAAGTATTATATTTCTTGCTCCTTTACTCATGAAAATCCCTTCTTTCATATGTATAATTTTATATAACTTTTGCTTTTATTGCTCCATCTTGCATGCGAACAGAAATGTTGTCATCTGCCTTTAATTGTTTTACGCTTTTTATTATTTTATTATCTACTGACACAATTCCATACCCTCTTGCTAATGTTTTCAAAGGGCTTAATGCATCTAATTTTAGGAATACATTTTGTGCCTTTGATTTTTCATTTTGAAATTTCTTTGATATGCTATATTCTAAGCTTTTTACGTTTTTATCTATGATAATATATTTTTCTTGTATTTGTTGTAATGGTTTTGCATAAGCTCTACTTGCCATACATTTTTCATATTGTAATCTCATAAATTGTAATTTTTTTACTAAGGACTGTTTAAAACGATTTTGATATGAAAATATAGTTTCTTGCAATATTGATATATTTTGAACTGCAAGTTCAGCTGCAGCTGATGGTGTTGGTGCTCTTAAATCTGCTACAAAATCTGAAATAGTAAAATCTGTTTCATGTCCTACTGCTGAAATTACAGGTATTTCAGAATTATATATCGCTCTTGCAACTACTTCTTCATTAAATGGCCATAAATCTTCTAATGAACCTCCACCTCTTGCAACAATTAAGACATCTGCCAGATTCTTTTCATTCATTAATTTTATTCCATCTGCAATTTTTTGTGCAGCACCTTCTCCTTGTACTGGAACAGGTAATAACCTAATGTGTACATTTGGATTTCTTCTAGTTGAGACATTTATAATATCTCTAATAACTGCTCCTGTATTTGATGTAAGTACTCCTATTGTCTTTGGCATCATTGGAATTGGCTTTTTGTGATTATTATCAAAAAGTCCTTCTTTTTCTAATTTTGCCTTTAACTCTTCAAATGCTGCTCTTAAATCTCCTACTTTTCCAAGTTGTTTCATTGCTTTTGCATATAGTTGGTAAGTTCCATCTCTTTCAAAAACTGAAACACTTCCCAGTACCATTACTTTCATTCCATCTTGCAAATCAAAATCTAAATGTGAAGTATATGTTTTAAACATTATTCCTTTTATTAAAGAATTTTCATCTTTTAGTGTAAAGTAAATATGACCAGTATAATGGTGCTTACAATTTGATATTTCTCCTTCTACTAAAACACTAGAAAAATACTCATCTTCTTCAAACTTTTCTTTGATATATCTATTTAGTTCACTTACACTAATTGCATTATAAATCATTTGCTAACCTCTTTTGTTATTTAAATCTTAATATTAATTTTTTACAACTTCTGTATTTTATAATATTTCTGTAATTTACTATTTTAAACAGTATGCAATTTTTATTGTTCTTCTGTAATATTACATTGTTTAATAACATTTGCAAGTACACCATTTATAAATGATGGTGAATTATCATCTCCATATTTCTTAGCAAGCTCTACTACTTCGTTTACCACTACTTTATATGGTAATTTTTTGTAAACAATTTCATATATTGCTAATTTTAAAAGTGTAATATTTATCTTAGAAATTCTAGTTATATCCCATTTTTCTTTTAAATTTTGAGAAATTAAGCTTTGAATTTCTTCTTTATTTTCTTCTATTCCGTTTATCATATCTATTGCATAGTCTTTTACTTTTTTATCTTGAATATCTTGCCCTTCTAAAAACAAGTTTATTTGTTCTTCCTGCTCACTTGCTTCTGTTTTCTGTATTTCTAAACTATATAAAAGTTCAAATGCTATTTGCCTAGTTTCAGTTCTTGTCATTATTTTTTCCCCTTTAATATTACATTTAATCCACAAAATATTTATAGTCATATAATTTTTATATGAATTGTATTATCTTATGGATTATTTTTAAGTTTAATAATCTTTTATAATTTGTCAATAAATTTCTTTGTTTTTTCTTTTACATTTTCTTTATTGCGTTGAATGTAATTTCCAAAATAAACGCAAGCAATTATTAGTACAATTCCTATTATTAGTTTATATAGATTCGTACATAATAAAAGTACTGCTAGCCCAAGTCCAACTAGGAACCCAATTATAGCTCCAGCATATTTATCACAAAATTGTTTAAAATTATCCATCTGAAAACCTCCCTTTTGTATGATAATTTATTCTTGTACTACATTTTTAGTAGGTTCAACATCTTTTACTTTTATATTTACTTCTTTAACTTCTAAATCTGAAGTCTTTTTAATAGTTTCTTTTATTTTAGTTTGTAAATTTGAAGATAATTCTTTTATAATAGCATTTTCTTTTACACTTAAGTTTACAAATACTACTACATGATTTTCTTTATCTAATTCTACTCTTGTTGTTACACTTTCTGCACCTTCAAATCCTTTTGCTATATTATTTACTAGATTTTCTAATGTATCTTTTGTAATTAACAACTTACCATCAGAATTTTCTAATAAAATTCCATTTTTGTAGTCCACATCTTTGTTAGAGCTAGATTCAAAAAAGATACATTTTATTGCTAATAAAATAAATATAATGCTAAGTGCTAATAATGTATTAGTACATATCTCATTTTCTAATATCATTTCTGCTACTTGATGTACAAAATCTAAATCTAACCATCCAAAGATAAGTAGACATACTATTATAGAAATGATAAGCATTATTGTTGAAAAAATTGCTAATCCTATTTTATCTAATATTTTCATTTTTTTCCCTTGTATAATAAGCTATTATACTTCCCTTTCTTTATTTAATATTTTCAAATTCTTATTTTAATTTTAAAACATCCTATATCTTAAAATAGGCACGGCAGTTAAACCTCCGTGCCAAAATTCAAATTACTCTTGATTTTCTTTTTCAGTTACTCCCATGTTTTCTGTGCTAACACCTTGAACATGAACATTTACTTCTACTACTTTTAATCCTGTCATGTTTTCAACTGCTTTTTTAACTCTATTTTGAATTTCAAATGCAATATCAGGAATTCTTGTGCCATATTCTACTATGATATTAACATCTATTTTTGTTTCTTTTTCTCCTGATTCTACTTTAATTCCTTTTGATAAGTTTTTCTTTCCACTAAGTACTTCTGAAATTCCTCCTGCAAATCCACCAGACATTTCTGCTACACCTGGAACTTCAGCTACTGCAACTCCTGCTATAACAGCAATAACATCATCTGCTATTTTTATATTTGTATTGCTTTCTAATGCAACTTCTCCACTATTTTCTGTAACTTCTTCTACCTCTTTTACTTCTCTATTTTCTTCCATAAAGATACCTCCTCTTTTTCTCTTATGATATTTTTGATACCATAAGTATATCAATATTATTTAAAATTTACAACTATTTTTAAAAATTTCATAAAAAAAACGAAGTAATATTTACTTCGTTTTTGATTTAGCAAATCATTCTTCCATTTTTAAGAAAAATATATTTTCAGGGTCTTCGGGGCAATTTTTATATGGAATATGATTATCCCTAATAAAAGATATTCTTCCCCACTTAGTTACATTTGGTTCTTCACAATGAACAACTATTTCTGAACTTTTCTTTGTGGTTTTCCACACCATTATAGTTGTTCTAGTGCCATTCATTTCTGGCCTTGTGTATGTTGTAACACCCTTACTTCTTATTAAACTTAAATAAGCATTCTCATGAAGATAAATCCACGATTTGCTTATTTGTTCTCCCATTTCTGAAAGAACATCTAATGGAGATTTGCCAACAGGTACTTTTGTTATTTCTATCTTCATAATGTGCCTCCCCTAAGTTGCTACTGTACCTTTGTAATATAAGATATCACTCATATTATGCTTTATTATACTATAATTTACATAATTTTACAACCGTTTTTTTAATTTAGTTTAAAAGTTTTTCTTTAAATATGCATTTAATTATATAAATGGCATTTACTTTTAGCATTTACTTTACAGAATTGCATTTAACTTTTCACTTGAGCGAAAAGTTTTTTCTACATTTTGATTAATGTGCTAAATAAAAAAAATCTCAGTTTCTTGCTTATTACAGCAATCAAATGAGATTTTTTTAATCCTTTATAAAGGATTTTTTAGAACAGATTAGTATTTTTCAGAAATACCATGGCCATCTAATTGAATACTAACAATGGAATTTAAGAATATGAGTTCCCTTTTAATTATTTTAATAAGACCAAACTCTTCTTCCACTATATCAGCATCCATGAAACCCTCATAAACTTTGTCTGGACGCACAGTTATGAATTTTTTGTCTCCATCTGTAAAAGTTACAACAAGGTACTGTGCTTTTTCCTGTGCTACTTTGAGTATTTGTTTGAGCCGTTCTACATTCATGTTCTCTGTTCTTCTTTCTATAATTTATTTATAAGGCTTATTGCCTTACATGAACATTATTATAATATATTTTACATAATTTTGCAAGTTCTATTTATTCGAATTTTTTCGTTTGTGCCGTTTTTTCAACTTCCGAAAATAATATCACAAATTTTTTTTGCTTTAAAATATCAATTT
>CANRGT010000026.1 GCA_947630185.1 uncultured Clostridia bacterium
TTTAGAGGCTTTTAAATAATATTATTTAACTTTTAAAATCAATAAATGTTAAAATACTTTAAAGACTCAAAATCTGGCGGGAAACCATGTGGGTTCGAGTCCCACCATCGGTACCAAATAAAGTGCAGTCAATGTTTTAACAAAGACTGCACTTTATAGAATCGTTAATCCAACTATTCTAATTATTAACTTTAACATATTTTTTCCAGAAAATATCCTCATTCTCATTATAGAACTCAGGATAAACTTCTCGTAACCATGGTTTTGCTGCAAAATATGCCAACATGATGTCTCTATCTTTTACCTTGCTAGTAGTATTAGCACATTGTACAATATTTGTTAATACTCTTTTTATTGGCTGTATTATAAAGGTTAATGCACCATACTTTGTAATTGCTTTTCCAACTACGAATTTTATAAGAAAATAAGTAGATAAAAACACAATTGCATATGCTAAGGAATTAGATGAAAAATGAGATATAATTATACCAACAATGACTGTAACAATAGTTGCAACTATGCTACTTATAAGTTTTTCTGTAATTCCATCAATTTGTTTTCTAGAGCCACAATTTTGGGAAAATCTTGAATATTTTTTTACTTCCTCAACGCTCTTTGGTAACCTTTTATTAATTTCAATGAAGTTTACCATCATATGTTCAGCAGAATGTTTGCTTTTTATTTCAGGAGGACTTATCATATTTTCAATTATAACAACATTTGCAATATCAATTACGAAATATATTATATTTATAATAATTAAATATAATAAAATGCTGTCTATTATTGTTGATAAATAAATCACTCCGATGAAACTTAAGATTGAAATTCCTATAATTATAGAGAATATTTTTATGAATTCTCTTAATTTTTCCTTAATTATAGAATTTGAGCTCTTTTTGTTTCTTTTTTCTTTTTCTTCTGCTAGCATAAACGAACATCCTTCTTCAGTTTCAACAGCCGTAAAATATTGTGTATCATTAAGATAGAACCGTATTTCATTTGGTAGACTACTTGCATGAAAAACTATGAGTTTTTCTGGATCATCAGATTTAAAAATAGATGTTATTATATTATTCCGTTGTTTCATTTCTATTACCTCCAATATAATATAAAGTTAATATTTTTACAATTCTATTTAGAATCATATTTTTATTATACAGTATTTTACATAAAAAAGCAACTAATTACATATTAACCTTATTACTCTGTAATTTAAATTTGCAATTTTTATCTAAAATAAAAAAATAAGGAAAAATAATTGACTTTATAGAACAATTGTTTTATAATGATGCTAACTGATTAAAATAATATATTTAGAAATGGAGATGATATTATTGAAAGAATTAGATAACAATAATAAATCCTTTGAAGATATTAAACATATTGACGAAAATGGTGCTGAATTTTGGTATGCTAGAGAGCTAATGAATGTTTTAAGCTATAAAGATTGGAGATATTTTGATGCAGTAATTGAAAAAGCGAAAATAGCTTGTAAAAACTCTGAGTTAACTGACATTGACCATTTTGTTGTTAACAACAAAATGGTAGAAATAGGTTCTGGTGCAAAAAGAGAACAAAAAGATTATAAATTAACAAGATATGCCTGTTATCTTATAGCTCAAAATGCAAATCCTAGGTTGAAAATTGTTGCTTTAGCTCAAACATATTTTTGCAGTTCAAACAAGAAAGCAAGAAATTACAGAAAAAGAATATACTATGCTAACAGAAGATGAAAAGAGATTTTATCAAAGAGATTTAACAAGAAAAGGCAACTATTCACTTAATCAAACTGCAAAAAAGGCAGGAGTTAAAAATTTTGACAAGTTCCATAATAGCGGATATAAAGGCTTATATAATGGTGAAACAGCTGACGATATTGCAAAAAGAAAAGGATTAAGATATAGAGAAGATATTTTAGATAATATGGGTAGTGAAGAACTGGCAGCTAATTTATTTCGTATTACGCAAACTGAAGCAAGATTAAAAAGAGATAAAGAAAATAAAAAGACTTTAAAACAAAAATGAAATTTAAATATAACTATTTTATAGTATATATTTGATACAATAATTATTAATAAAAATAGGAGATGTAGTTATGGAAAATATAAAGGTAGTAATAGTTGGTAATATTGCTTTTGATATTAATACTTTTCCTTGTAGAGATAATGGAAAAGATAAAATTGTAGTAAACAGAGGTGGTGCTGGATATTATTCTTTAATTCCAGCAAGTTTATTTACAAAAGTAGGTATTGTTGCAAGAGTTGGAAATGATTTTAATTTAGAAACTCTAAAAAATAACAATATAGATTTAACTGGACTAAAAATAATAGAAAATAGTCCTACAACGAGATTTCATCATACATATCTGACAAATGATGGACAAACAAGAACATTTAAACCTGAAGTATATGAAGAAACATTGATATCAACAGAAGATTTTCCTGAAGAATATTATAATGCACAATATATACATATAGCAACAAATTTTCCTTACATGCAAAAGAATTTTATAGATATGATTAGAAAAAAATCAAACGCAATTATAAGTATAGATACACATGAAGCATATATGGAAAAAGAAGCTGATTATATAAAGGAAATTTTTGATAGTGTTGATATAGCATTTATAGATAAAGAATATAAACAATTATTGGATTGCAAAGCACCAATAAAAATAATAAAAATGGGAAAATTAGGATGTGAGTATCAATATAAAGGTAATTCTTTCATTTCAAAAGCAATTGAAAGAAATGTAATAGATAAAACAGGAGCTGGTGATGTTGTTACAGGAGCATTTCTTGCAATGATGGCAAAAACTAATAATCCTAAAGAATCGTTAAATGTTGCAGTTAACCTTGCAACAAAATCTATTGGAAATTACGGAGTTGATTTTTTAATAGAAAATGAGCGTGAAATATAATTAATAAATTGAAAAATTTTACAAACACTGTGAGAACCAAAAGTTGTGTATATCTACGTCAATGGTACCAACCTGAGTGTTTTTAAGGTTACATTATATTTATTTATCTAAAATTAATGATTAATTTTAGATAAATAAAAAAGGAGAAAATCTGAAATATTGATTTTCTCCTTTTACTAATGACAAACATAGCATAAATGCTATGGACACTAATGTAATAATAGTATATGAAAAATTTTAAATTTTATGTAATAAAAAACGATAGCCTTTTGAGCTATCGGATTATAATGATTACGTTCTTTTCAGAACGGACACTAATGTTTTATTAATTTAATTATAAACTATTTAATGATAAAAAGTCAAGAAAAATTTAGAAGTTTATTCATTTTTTAGTGGTCGTAGCCTATATAAATTTTCGAGTTGTGAATTAATTTTGCTCCAATCATTTTGTGAAATAGTAACTAAATTTCCTTTTTTTCTATAAGGAACTGTAATTCTTATTTTACTAACAACCTTTAGCTGCTCAACTAGAACGGTAGAGTCAATTTCTTCTAAGTCGATATGAAACCAAAAGCCATCTTGTAGTCTTTTTGTAGTTAATGGAAGGACTGTACATATAGGAGAGCTTTTAGAAGTCCTTAATATTATAACAGGTCTTAATTTATTTTGTTCACTTCCAATATTTATTCCTAGATTGCACCAGTAAATAAAATTATTATATATTGGAAATTTGGGAATTTTTCCATTATATCTTAAATTTGTTTTTTCTTTAGTCCATTCAGAAAATTGAATTGCATCATCAGAGTTAATAAAACTTAATAAATTTTCAGTTTGTTTAATATTGTTGTGAATTTCATTATTCATAATTAATCTCATTCCTTCCTTTCCTTATCTTTACTCACCTACGTAAAGCAAAATATACTATTTTACAACTTTCACATCGATATCCAAAGTATAGCATATTATAAGAAATAAGTAAACAAAAGTTTGTATATTTTATAAAATTATTTTAAATCTTATATCTATAATATTGTAGAATTTTATAAGATTTAGTATAATTACATGAGCAATAATAACTCATGAAAGGAATTTAAAAAATGGAAGAAGAATTTATAAACCTATTAAAAGCAGTAAACAGAAATGGAATTGATAAACTAATTGAATATATTAAAAAGACGGACTTTTTTAAAGCACCTGCTAGTACCCGTTTTCACGGTAATTATGAAGGTGGTTTATTAGAGCATAGTCTAAATGTATATAACTTATTAAAAGAAAAATTATCTCAAAAGCCTTATGTAGATATTGTCAAAGCATCTCCTGATACAATTATTTTAGTAACTCTTTTACATGATCTATGTAAAGCAAATTACTATACTGTAGATTATCGCAATAAGAAAAATGCAGATGGCATTTGGGTAAAAGAGCCTTATTATGCAGTAAATGACACTATTCCATATGGTCATGGTGAAAAATCTGTTATGATGATTAGTAAATTTATAGAATTAAGTATGGAAGAAATGTATGCTATTCGTTGGCACATGGGATTTACAGAGCCTAAGGAATTATATAGTACAATTAGCGTAGTTTATGAAAAATACCCTCTAGCTTTAGCTTTACATGAAGCTGACCTTGAAGCTACTTATTTAGTTGAATCTAGACACTCTAAATAATTCATTTTTAGATTGCCAATATTTTTAAGATAAACTATTACCAATAATATATCAAATATCAATAATATATCATACACTTTAAAATAAAAAAGGAATAATATGAAATTAATTTACAAAGTTTCAAATAATATTTATCAAAATGTAAAAGAAGTCTTAAAGGTAGAATTTTCTATGTCTGACAGACTTCTTTTAAAGCTGAAAAAAATGCAAAGAATTACTTTAAATGGAGTGCCAGTATATGTACATCATTCTTTACACCTTGGAGATATTATTGAATGCGATTTAGATTATGAAGAAGATAACTCAAATATAGTTCCTATCCCTATTTCTCTATCTATTATTTATGAGGATGATTGCTATTTAATAATTGATAAACCTACTGGGCTTCCTATTCACCCTTCTGCTTATCATTATGAAGATAGCTTATCTAATGGTGTTCGCTTTTATTTTGATAAGATTGGTCTAAAGAAGAAAATAAGACCTGTAAATCGTTTAGATAAGGATACATCTGGCTTAGTAGTTTTTGCAAAAAACGAGTATGTTCAAGAGTGTTTAGTTAAACAAATGCAGTCTAAAGAGTTTGTAAAAAAGTATATTGCTATCGTAGATGGGAATTTAAATTCAAAAGAAGGAATTATAAATGCACCTATTGCTAGAAAAAATAATAGTATTATTGAAAGGTGTGTTCGTGATGATGGAGAAAGTGCTATTACTCATTATAAAGTTCTGTCTTCTAATAAAGAAAGTAATTTTGACATAGTAGAATGTACATTAGAAACTGGTCGTACACATCAAATTCGTGTACATTTTGCACATATTGGTCATCCTCTATTAGGAGATACACTTTATGGAAAAGCTTCTTCATTAATTGATAGACAAGCTTTACATAGCTATTATATTAGTTTTATTCATCCAATTGAGAAAGTAAAAAAAGTATATGAAAGTAATTTGCCAAATGATATGAAAAGTATGATAATGTAAAAACACACAAAGATTTTAACTTTGTGTGTTTTATTGTGAAACAACAAGGTTCTTATATTTAAATAATAGTAAACCTATAAGCCGGGTTCTGTCTAGGATAGTCATTTATCTAGTACTTACATTACTGTAAGCATCATGCCACCAAATTAGGAAAATGGCGAGTAGCCTTAGCTTTCCTTGCTCGGTGTTGCTCCAGATGGGGTTTACACTAGCCTGATATGTCACCATATCAGCGGTAGGCTCTTACCCTGCCTTTTCACCCTTACTTGAAATCTTAAGCGAACTTAAAATTTTAAGCGGTTATTTTCTGTTGCACTTTCCTTAAGGTTTCCCTTACTGGACGTTATCCAGCATCATTACTCTATGGAGCCCGGACTTTCCTCGTACGCTACCTTTCGGTCTTGCTATACGCGACTATCTAATTTACTACCTTTCTATTATACTATATTTAAGCTTAAAAATCAACAATTCGCCTTAAATTCAAGTATTCTTCTTAAATACGTATTGCTTTAAACAGAAATTTCGTTTTAAATTAAGAACCTTTTCTCTTTAAATAAAAATTTCATTAAATAAGCATTTCCATTTTTTCTATAAAGTTTTGATATTGTATAAAAAATATGTCTTTATTTTGTATGCTTACTGCTCTTCTTAATTCATTTACTAATATATATGCTTGGTTCATTGTAGATTGATTACTTTGTTCTTTCATAATAGTATTTATTAAGCTTGCGAATTGTTCTTCTGCTTGTGATAATAAATTTTCTGCTTCTCCCCAATTTTCATTTGTTACATTAACATATGAGCTTACAACTTTTGCTTCAATTTCTAATAACTGAGTTTTTTGTTCATCTGGAAGGTAATTTCTCATATATTGTGGTAATAATTGATATAAATTATTAACTTGCTCCATAGATTTTTGTTTGTCTTCTTTTTGTGCATTTTGTGTAGCAGAGTTTAATACATCTGTAAATGATAGGACTGCACTTGAATCAATATTTACTGCATACAAATCCAAATTTATAGTATTCCATGTTCTATATAATTCTTCTAATTGAATTTTTATTGTTTTCCATTTAGGATTATACTTTTGATCTGTAATTAATATTGTATTATTCTGACCTGTTAGACTATTAGTATTTGATTCTTCTTCTGATGATTGTTTATCATCTTTAGAATTTTCTTCGTTACTCGTATGAAAATCGCTATTTCCGATATTTAGTCCATTATATTGACCTAATAAAGATACAATATAACCATTCAAATATTTAATTTCTTGTGATACTTTTTCTTCAATAGTTGCATCTTGCTTGTTGCTACTAGCATAAACTATTGCAGAAAAAATAATAATACAAATTAGCAAAATTGCTATTATTAGAATAATGGTATTCTTTTTCATATTAGAACTCCTTTTTATTATTAATGCTTTTTGTTTTATTATTTCCGAAAATTTACCTTTTATTCTCTTGTATAAATATTTTTATTCAATTTATACTAATAGTAAGTTTGAAATTATGAATGGAGGTGTTTACTTACTTGAATTCAGTTGTAAAGTTATATAGTACAACAAATGGTGAGATTTTGAGATTTTTAAAAAATTTCGATAACAAAACTAATTATGAACTTAAAGATGATTTGTTGTGGGAAAAAGAATACGAAAATCCTCTTGAAATGGCAGATATTATTACTGCCTTAATTGAAAATCAAGAGGATTATAAAATAAATCTTTGGATTAGCTTAGATAAAGATATGTTAATCAATGTTACCAAAAACAATGCTGATGATATTATTCGATATTTATTTGAAAGATACCCTTATTAAATGTCTTTTGTATCTTCATTATTTTCTTTCTTTACATTTCTTTTAGTTAATACGGCATCACTACTATCAGTTGTAACAATTGTAGCTGGTGGATTATTTTTTTCTTGCTTATCTGTTAGTTCTTGCTTTGCTCCACAACTAGGGCAATAACTAAAATCTAAATCAATTTCACTATTACACTTTGGACATTGTTTTAAATAATTTAACTTTAATATTTGCATACGAACATTTTCTATTTCATCTGCTAGTGAACCAATTTCTTCACAATCTTGTTTTATATCTGATGGTATTTTATCTTCATTTTCTTTTACTTTAGATGTTTGAGATGTTATTTTTAAATGCTCTTCTACATAATTTTCATAAATTTTTTGCCCAATTTTTTCATATATGTTTTTTATCTTGCTTTTGTCATCTGCCATTTGTGCTTTTAATTTTAATATATTAGTAATTCTTCCTGTTTCTTCTGCAGCAATTCTATATGTTTTAGCAGCTTTTTCGCCTATAATATTCATTACTTTTCCCATAAAATTCCTCCATACCATAAAATTATTTACTTATAGTATGGAGGAATTATGATTTTTTTATTCACATTTTTTGTCTCTTGTCATTAATTGAATAACTGCATCTCTTGGGTTTAATCCATTATATAATACATCATATACTGTATTTACAATTGGCATTTCTATATTATATTTTTGTGCTAATTTATAAGCAACTTCAATATTATCTATACTTTCAATTACCATTCCTACTTCTTTTCTTGTTTCATCTAATGTCATGCCTCTACCTATACATCTACCTGCTTTTCTATTTCTGCTATGTTCACTTAGGCATGTAACAATTAAGTCTCCTAAACCTGATAATCCATAAAAAGTATTATAATCTCCACCCATAGCAACTCCAAGTCTTGAAATCTCCGTAAGTCCTCTAGTAGCAAGAGCTGCAAAGCTATTATCTCCTAAATTTAGTTCTACTGCTATTCCTGCACAAAAAGCTATAATATTTTTTAAAGCTCCACCAAGTTCAACTCCTTGTACATCTGATGATGTATAAATTCTCATATTTTCATTCATAAAAGCATCTTGTATTTGATATTGTAAATCTTGATACTTTGATGCTATAACAATTGCTGTAGGAATTCCCACGCTAACTTCTTCTGCATGGCTAGGACCAGAAAACACCCCAATTTTAGTATTTGGAATTTCTTCTTCTGCCACATCACTTAAAGTTAATAAAGTATCTTTTTCAAATCCTTTTGAACATATTATAACTGGCTGATTTGTTATATATTCTTTATACTTTTTTAATGTTTCTCTAAAAAACTTAGAAGGCGTTGTGTGTAGTATAATATCAGATCCTTCAACTGCTTCTTTTATATCTGTTGTACAATAAACATTATCTGGAATTTCTGCCATTGGCAAAAATTTGCATTTTCTTTCATTGTTTATTATATTAGTCTCTTCTTCCGTAAAAGACCAAATTTTTACATTATGCCCAATTTTTGCAATATGTATTGCTAAAGCACATCCCCAGCTTCCACTTCCAACTATACAAATATTTTTCATATACACCTCATAATTTCATAAAATTATAATGCTTTTAATTACAATCTTATGGTTTCTTCCTTTATAACTATTTATTTTTTAAAACTGATTTTGTTTTCTGTTCCTTCATTTATTCTTTTAATGTTTTCTCTATGATTGAAAATAATTAAAGCAGAAATTATTATACTATATATTAAATAGCTCCAGTTGTCTGAACCAGTTGGTACAATATAATTTTGATTAATAAATAATACTAATACTGGGAATAAAAGTGCAGCAACTAAAGAGCCTACAGATACCATTCTAGTTAGAGCAATTAATATTAATGCATATACTAGACAGATTAATCCTATTTGCCAGTTTGTCATTAAAAGTACACCTAATGATGTAGCTATTCCTTTTCCTCCCTTGAATTTAAAGAATACTGGGAATGTATGTCCTAATATAACACATACACCTGCTATTTGTACTAAAAGGGCATTATCTAAATTTTTCACAATTTTTCCTGCAAGGATTGCAACTAAAATTGCAACTACACCTTTTAAAATATCTCCTATTAAAGTAAGTAATGCTGCACTTTTTCCAACGCTTCTTAATACGTTTGTAGTTCCTGCATTTCCACTTCCTTTTTCTCTTACATCAAATCCTGCTACTTTTTTACTAATAATAATTGAAAAACTAATACTACCTAATAAATAAGCAATTATTGCAACAATAATATAAGCTGCCATAAAAATCACTCTCCTTTTTTTATTTTTCATTAGTCTATCCGTTAATTATTTTATCATTTATATTTTTATCTAACAAGTATATTTTTATTTTTTCCTTTTAAAAATATTAGTGTCATACTTTTCTTTTTTCTCTAATTCCTTTTTTATCTCTATAATTCTTTCCTTATTTAATATGATTCTTCTCTCTTCTTCACTTGCTAAATAATCTGTATATATAACAGAAAGTATCTTTTCAGCATCTTCCATAAGCTTCATATTTTTAATATCAGTATCCTTAATTTCTAAATAATAATTCATATTCATTTTGTTCTTAATTGTCTCTACAATTTTTAATGGAATCTTTTTTATTCGTTCATCTGACAAATTTTGTATTACATAATATACTTCAGAATATGCTTTATTTTCTAACATATTTTCTCCTTTAAATAGTTTTTTCTGTATCTATAATATTCTAAATTTCTTCTTTAGGGGGATTTTCTATAGATTTTCCTTCTACTATTTTTATTATATCTGCTAGCTCTTTTCTAGTGTCTCTATTTTTTCCTACTTGTTTTCCTACACATTCTTTCATTTTTTCTTCAGCATAATTTTTTTCACTAACTTCTATATGTTTTCTTAGTGTAGATACCTTTTCTCTATATTGTTCAGGCACTTCTTCTAATGATTTTCCCATATATTGACTCAATATATTTCCTTCTTTACTATTATACCATCTTCTACATAGTTTTTTTTCATATTTTTCTTCTTCTGTCATTTCACTAATAGACAATCTTTTTCTATCTTCTGACATAATAGAATCTCTAGGCATTTTTCCATTATGATTTTCTAGCCATTCCATTAATTCTTGCCATACTGTTACTTTATATTTTTCTGCATTTGCATCTAAATTATATTTTCTTAAAGTTGCAATTTTTTCTCTATATTCTTCTGGAACTTCTTCTATAGGTATGCCTACATATTCATGCAAAATTTTTCTTTCATCACTTCTTCTCCATGCACTGTATAATCTTACTTGTTTTATCTCTTCTTTTGACATTTCTGATATAGATAATAATATTCCATTTTTCCTAACTTGACCACTAGGCATTTTTCCATTATGTGTTTCTAGCCATTCTAATAGTTGTTCATATATTGTTGGTTCATTTTCCTCTGAATTTTTTGTTCCACTCAAACCTAATCCATATTCTCTTAATTTTGCAATTTTTTCTCTATATTCTTCTGGTATATTTTCTATTTCAACTTCTGAATATTTATTAACTATCTCTCTTAGCTTACTAGTATTCCATCTTCTACATAAATCATCTTCATATTCTCTTTCTTTAGTAAAAATTTCTAATTGCAATCTTTTGCCATTTCGAATGAATTTTCTTGGCATTATTTCATTGTGATTGTTTAACCACTCAATTATTTCAGCATACATTTCTTCAATTTTTAATTTTCCTCTTATTATTGCCCTTTCTTCTGCTGATGGCTCATTTTCTTTTTCTATACCTAGTCCAAACTCTCTTAACTTTGCTATCTTTTTTCTATACATTTTTGGAACTTCTTCTATAGGTCTTCCTACATATTCATCTAATATCTCTTTTTCTTTGCTTAAATGCCATCTTTGATATAGATTATTTTCTATTCTTTCGCTTTTAGGCATTTTAGGCACTGTTACCATTTTTCCATTTTTATAAACTGTGTACTGTGGATACTTCACATATTTAGGTAAGTTGCCATCATGAAGTTTTAGCCATTCGATTATTTGCCCATATATAGCTTTTTTACTACTATAAATAAAAGCCTCTTCCATAATTATTCTCCTTAATAATAATCTTCTTATTCTTTTTCTCTTACTATTATTCTAACTGGTGTTCCAACAAGCCCACCAAACTCTTTTCTTATTTGATTTACCAAGTACCTCTCATAAGAAAAATGAAATAACTCTTTATCGTTTACAAATACTACAAATGTTGGTGGTTTTGTTTGTGCTTGTGTCATGTAAAATACTTTTAATCTTTTTCCTTTATCTGTAGGTGGTTGAACAATAGTTACTGCTTCATTTAGAATATCATTTAAAACTGCTGTTGGTACTCTTAAAGCATTTTGACTTGCTACCATGTTTATCATTTCATATAGCTTATTTACTCTTTGTCCAGTTTTAGCTGATATAAAAAGAATAGGTGCATAAGATAAATATGACAATTTGTCATAAACATCTTTCTTATATTTTTCTATTGTCTTGTCATCTTTTTCTATTTCATCCCATTTATTTACTACTATTATAATTCCTTTTCCTGCCTCATGTGCCTCACCTGCAATTTTTGCATCTTGTGCAGTTACGCCATCTTTTGCATCTAACATTAACACACACACATCAGCTCTTTCAACTGCAAGTAAGCTTCTCATAACACTATATTTTTCTAAGTTATCTTCTACTTTACTTTTTCTTCTAATTCCAGCTGTATCAATAAATACATAGTTACCATATTCGTTTGAAAATTTAGAATCAATTGCATCTCTAGTAGTTCCTGCAATATCACTTACAATCATTCTTTCCTCACCTAGAATTTTGTTTATAAGTGAAGACTTCCCTACATTTGGCTTACCTATTAGTGCAACTTTTATGACATCTCCATCATTTTCTTCTTCATTTTCTGCTGGTAATTTTTCATATATTGCATCTAGAACATCACCAATTCCTTTGGCATTTACAGAAGAAACTGCATAAGGCTCACCTAAACCTAAATTGTAAAATTCATAAAGTTCATTTGGTACTTCTCCAAAAGTATCTGATTTATTACATACTAATATGATAGGTTTTTGAGATTTTCTTAAAAGAAGTGCTATATCTTTATCAGCTGAAGTTACACCTTGTTTAATATCTGTTAAAAATATAATTACATCTGCTAAATCGATTGCAATATCTACTTGTTTTCTCATCTGAGCAGTTATAACATCTTCTGATTCTTCAATTCCACCCGTATCTACTAATGTAAAACTTCTTCCTCTCCAATTTGCATCTGCGTATATTCTGTCCCTTGTAACACCTGGAGTATCTTCCACTATTGAAATTCTTTTTCCTACTATATAATTAAAAAATGTAGATTTTCCTACATTTGGTCTTCCTATAATTGCTACTGTTGGCTTTGACATTTTTCCTCCTATAGTTCCATATCTATTTGATAAAATTTTAATGTTTTAAATTTCTATTTATTACGAATATTTAATATATTATAGCACTAAAATTTAGTATGTTGTTTTTCCATCTAAAAGGTCATCATTTTCAATCCAATCATTTACATCTATTTCCATATACTCATCATCTGTCTTTCCTCTTACAACAACCTTTTTGATTCCTGCATTTATAATTAACTTTCTACAAGTTTGGCAAGAATTTGCTCCTTCATCGTATTCACCTGTTTCAGGTCTAAATAATACTAAATATAAAGTAGCACCAATCATTTCTTTTCTGCTAGCACTAATAATGGCATTTTGCTCAGCATGAACACTTCTACAGGCATCATAACCACCATGCCTTACATCTGGAAATAACTTTTTCTTAGTGCAAAAGCCTAAATCAATGCAATTCTTTCTACCTCTTGGTGCCCCACTATAGCCAGTTGATATAATTTCATCATTATTTACAATTACACAACCACACTTTTTTCTTAAACAAGTGCTTCTCTCTGCCACTGCTTTTGCTATATTTAAATAATAATTTGTTTTATCAATTCTTTGTACCATATTTTCTCCTTTAATATTATATTTTATATTAATATTAAACTATAAATTTATATTTTAACTTAAAATAGTACTATTTATTAATTTAACATCTCATGTGCTCCAATACATGTATCAATTACCCATAAAATAGCTAAAATAATTGCTAATATTACAGCACCTTTACCTATATAATAAAGAGTTTTTATTACAATATTTAGTACTTTAGCAAATTTATCTATTTCCTTTTTATGTTTTCCTAATTTTGTAATATCTGTTCCATATTCTTCTTCTCTCTCTATTTTTTTAAGCTCGTTCCATTCTTCAATTTCTTTCCAATCTCTTTGATTATTCATATGTATTCATTTCCATTCTTTGTTTTTTGAAAAATAAAGAGACAGAACATAAAAATTCTATCTCCGTATTTTTTATCTTTTAATTATTTTTTCTCTGCTTTTGGAGCTACTACTTCTTTTCCATCATAGTATCCACAATTTGGACATACTCTATGTTGCATTATTTTTTCGTGGCAATGTGGACAATCTACTAAATTTTGGTTTTCTAATTTCCATGTTGATCTTTTTAAGTGTGTTCTTGCTTTTGACCATCTTCTTTTTGGTTGTGCCATTTGTAATTCCCTCCCTTGACTTACGTTAGTTTATAAAGATATATGTTTAACTATCTTAATTTTCAATTTATAAATATACTTACTTTATAATGTGATATTTTCACCTATGTAAATTTCGTACTATAAAATTATACTAATTTTTTTTGTATTTGTCAACACTTTTTTACTTTTTTGATAAATTTGTATGAAAGAAATGTGATAATGTCTTAAGTAAAGAAATGAGAAAATGTCCCAACAAAAAAATATTTGTTCTCTTAAAT
>CANRGT010000027.1 GCA_947630185.1 uncultured Clostridia bacterium
TAATTCTTTTATCAAACTATTTAAGTATTTTCAAATGTGTAAATTATATTGTTTCTAATTATTCGTAGCATTTCATCTTTTCCAGAAACAAATATTGCAACTTTGTCTCCTTTTTTCTTTAGTCTTTCTATTTCATCTCTTATTTCCTTTTGTTCCATTTCATTTTTTTCTACAAATATTTGTGAATAATTTTCATTTTCAATAATTGTTGTTGTTATTTTCATAAGCATATTACTCCTTTAACTAATACTATTTGATGTATATGCAATAAAACAATAGAATAGCATAATTACTTGTTTTGTAATCATTAAACGACTGATAGCTAATCAGTTCCACAGGCTACACCTCTCTATTCCTAATAGAGTCATCCTCATTGCCTTAGACGGTTTTATCACGCTCGGACTGTGACTAGATGAGAGTATCATTGTCCCTATTATCATTCATCGCCGTATTAGTTAGCTTTACTAATATCTATAACTTAAGTATTTCTCGCTCCCTTTTTTAAAGATCGTGGCGTACCTGCTATAAGTGGCTCATTTATAATAGGAATGTATTTAATGATTGATTTATTCAATTTTCAATGTACTTTTAAGAAAATGTCCCCCTACTCTTAGAAAGGAAAAAATTCAATGTTTGTAGGATATTTTTTTAAATTTTTTTCTCTCCTATTTACTAGTACAGAAAAATGCCATTCGTATAGTCAAATTTTCAAATTTCTTATTTTTTCATTAGATTTTTATAAATTTAAAAGACAAAATATTTACTCCCCTAATACTAGAAAGGAAAAAATTAGAGGTTTGTACGAATTTTTTTGAAAAATTTTTTTAAATATTTTTCCTCTCATTTACTAGGTAACTAAAATAGTAAAAGTCAATATTGTTTTGAAAAAATTAAATTTTTACACGCAAAAAAGAGATATTAATTTCTTAATATCTCTGCAATCTGTTCATTTAATTTATATAATTATTTTTACAACTTGTAATTTGTTTAATTGATATTTAGTTTTAAGGGTATATATACTTGAGACATAATTTTAATTTTAGGTATATCTGCATTTACTACTTGTTTATCTAATATTTCTCTCATTAATGCCATGCAAAATTTCATCCCTACTTTTTCAGAAATAAAATCTTTTAAATAAATATTATTCTCCTCATATTTTTCTGGAAAATTAATAGAAAAATATGTCATTTTCTTTTTTTCTTCTTCCCATATTCTGTAATGAACTTTACCTTCACCATCAATTTTTATATTAATACAGTTATTTAAAAATTTATCAATTTGTCCAACCTTACTCCAAGTAGCTAAATTCTTATTTACATATACTTCATCCCAAGTATTAAAAATTGGGAAGTGTAACAATAAATTTCTTATAAAACTAAAAACATCATTTGCAATAATGCCTTCAAGAGGAGGTCTTCCACCTTTTTTCATCAATTGAATATATTCTTTTATAGGCTTATAATTTAATAATTCTTTATATATAGAAAATGCTTCTTTTAATTTAAAAAAACGTATATTTGCATTTTCTTTTAGGAAATTATCATCAATTATTTCATCATATAAATCATAAAACTTATTATAAAATAGTGTCAATACTTCAATTTCCTTTTTATTGGAATTTAATTCTTCTATTTTAATCATCTCCTTCACAAATTACTATTTCTTGTCTAACTTCATTTTATTTATATCACAAAATTGTTTTTATTTCAATTAACCTTCTTATTTTTAGGCAATAAAATAGAGATATTTCTATCTCCATTTCAATTATAGTTCTTTTATCATTTTTTCAATATATTTTGCCTCTTGCCCTGTTATTCTATTATTTACTACTGCTAATCTTACAAAAGCTAAAATATTGTAATATGTGGCTATTCCACCTTATAACATACCTGCTTCTTTTATTCCTGTTTTAAAAGCCTCCTCAATTTCTAATGTCTCTAGCTGTCCATTTATCTGTATTATTTCTGATAGTGCTTTCATTTCTTCTTTTGTTAATTCATTTATTTCTTCATCTTCTATAAAATCTCTTGCTCTAGGAAATTTATTTTTAATTTCCTGCATTTTTTTCATTAGTTCTTTATAATCATCTCTTATAAATAAATTTTCTGATTTTTTTCTTTCAAAATAGTCAATAAAATCATCATAACAATTATTGAAAAATGTATCTTCGTTTATATTATTTTTTCTGCTTGGAAATTCTATTTTATTTTCTCTTATTTCTTTCTTAATATAAAATCCATCAACAAAGCCTAATTTGTAATATTGCTTGTCCCAAAAACACATTTCTTCCATTTTGTATCCCTCAAAATCATTAAGTGCTTCTAAAACTTTCATTAGTATATTATTATCTTGTATTGTTTCTTTTAAGAGTTTAGTTAGCTTTTCTTTTGCTTCAGTAGCTTTCTTTTCGTTTTCAAATTTTCCATACTTCTTAATAATTGCACTTTCTAGTCCATCTCCTCTAATTTCAAATAAATCATCTAACAACTTATTTTCAAACATTTCCCCCATATTTTTTCCTCCTTTATTATCATTCTGTCGGTATTTTATAATTATTATTTTCAAAAGTCAACAATGTGTCGGTAATATTGTAAGTCTTTTTTTGCTATACTAATTTTGAAAGGAGAACTAGGCTATGGACTTACAACAAGCTGTTAAATTAAGAGTATTAAAACTATGCAAAAAGAAAAATATTACTATTAACAAACTTGCTACTTTGTCTGGAATGAACCAGTCAACTGTTAACAGTTTAGTTGATGGTACAAGCAAAAATCCTAAATTATTAACTATTATTCGTATATGCTTTGGCTTTGATATTACTGTTAAAGAATTTTTCGATGATTCAATTTTTAATGATATAGATGATGAATAAATAAAAAAGAAGATATGTTAATATTTTAACATACCTATATACCTTATGCTTTTCTATTAGATTTGTTGTATGCAATTTCTCTTGCATAAGTAAGATTTTTATTAAAATGTATAGATTATTGCATAAATACTATTCTTATTTATTCTTATTAAGTTCCTTTAATGAATCTAATTCATTTTTTATATATTGTATTAATTCTTCCTCTGTACTACATAATTTTAAACTATTTTTTGCTTTTAATAATTCACTTGGACAATAACCGTATCCTACACTAATAATAGGAATTTCTAATTTTTGGCAAAAGTCTATGTCACTTAAAGTATCTCCAATGTATACTACTTCATCTTTTTTAATATTAAATTTATTGCAAAAATTAATTATCTTACTACTTTTACTTCCTTGTGTTTCTCTACCAATAATTACTTCAAACATATTGTCTTTATATCCATTATTATTTAATACATCTCTAACGAGCTTTTCATATGTAGCTGTAACAATTATAGATGGTACATTAATTTGTTTTATATTATCAACAATTTTTCTAAAAACTTTCAGTTCATATCTTCTTTCAAATATTGCTTCTCTATGATCTAGCCAATATTCATCTATTTGTATATTAGTTAGATATTTAGATAGTGCTTCATCATATCCTTTATCCATAATTGCTGAATAATCATATTCATTTGATATAGTAGGTAATTTTGTATACTTTTTACATAAATTATTATGAGCATCAAAAGCAATTTTTTTGCTATCACATATAACCCCATCAAAATCCCAAATTATATATTTTAACATTGACTATCACCTTGATTATATATTAAATCTATTAATTGTTGAGTTTGTATTGCCTCTTTTAGTCCAACTTTGATATTTTGTTTATTTAAGATTGCTTTCTTAAAATCTGCATATTGTTCATTATGAGATAATCCATAGTAATTTACTGCTAATTCCTTATTATCTTCAAAATTACTATTAATTTTATCTATATCCTCTTTATATTTTTCTTTTATAGCTTCACTTGCATTAAATTCAAGTATATTCTCTGGAAAATCAATCGTAAAAGAAATATCTCCTTCAGTTCCTATAATCTCAAAATTTGTTTTCCAATCGGATATAGATGTATTAGTAGAAGAAAATGTACAAAGCATATCTTCATACTGTAATATTGAAACACATGTATCTTCGGTTTCTATTTTATTTTTATATTTGAAATTACCTTTAAAAGATTTTACTTTTTTTGGTATTCCAAAGAAATATACTAAAGTATCAACAATATGATAAGATTGATTTATAACTGTTGAACCACCTTCTTGAATCTTTGTTCCTCTCCAATAACTTTCTGTATAATAATCATCAGGTCTGTAGCAATTTAATTTTGCATTTACAAGTGTAATCTTGCCTAAATCACCACTGTTTATAAGATTTTTCACAAAATTAACAGGAATATCAAATCTATGTTGAGAAATTACTGTAACTTTTTTCTTTCCATCATCTTGATTAAGAAAATCTTTAGCCATTTCAAAATTTGAAGACAATGGTTTTTCGATAATTATATGTTTTTTCCCCAGAAAATCTTTTGCTATCATTGTATGACTTAGATGATCAGTACATATTGATATACTATCAATATGTTCATCATCAATTAATTTTGTATAATCTTTTTCATATCTTAAGATTTTATTTTTTTCTGCAAATGCTTTTGCTTTTTCAATATCTTTATCGCAACAACATTCTACATTGATATTATTTGCTTTTGCTGCATTAAAATGATTTTGAGCTATTCTTCCACATCCTATTATTGCATGATTTATTACTTTTTCCATATAATTATTAACTCCCTTCTAATATTTTACTATAATTCTATTACTGTACCCATTTCTATATTATCTCCTTTTTTGTTTTTTTTACTTTGTACTAAATTATCAATTCCTATAACATACCCTGTAATTCCATATTCAATTAAGTATTCTGCTAGTCCCTCATCAACACTTGTTCTTCCCATTTTTGCTAATTCTCTAGCATTTATTCTTTGTAATTTTTTTGATTGTGAATGTACCTTTGGATCACTACCATATATTCCATTCACATCAGTAACAATAACCAAACTCTTGCAATTAAAGGTTTGGCACAATTGAGCAGAACGGACATCCGTAGTTTGATACCTTAAACTTTTAAATTTTTCATGAAATCCTCTTGCATCTGCAATAGGTCTTTTACCATCCTTTATAGCACTTTCGATTTCATTTTCATTGTCACAAACAACAAATAAAGGATTTAAAGATGCAAGTATATTGGCATTTGCAGATTGAATATCAGACCAAATTTTTATTGAATTTTCATAAGGAAGACTTATATTATTATCATCTTTAACCCATTTTTTATATACTTCTCCTAAATATCCTGACCCCACAGTATATACAACATTACGATTGCTACTCTTTTCAATTCTACTTAATAGTAATCTTGTTTTAGGCAAATCATATAACAAACTTCCACCTAATTTCATTACATAATCTATTTTCATCTTTGATTTACCTTCTTTCCCATATCAGTAAAGTTTATTTGAATATTCTGCCATTCTGTACATTTATTACAATATCTAGGTCTATTGTATATAAAATTCTTATACACATCAGAACTTAATATCTTATTTAAACTTTCTTCTTTCAGATTACCTAAAACAGGTTCATAATGATGTTCTGATTCACAACAAGGTAATACAGCTCCATTTGATTGAATTGTAATAAACCTTTCAATTAGATCACATTTAGTCTTTCCAACCATTTTGGGAGCAAAAATTCCATTTGATAATTCAGAATATGCTATATTTTCTTTAGAAAGAAGATTTTTTATCTTTAATACTGACTCTTTCTTTAAATTTTCATCTTGAAATTTGCACTTGTTTAAAGTATAAATCATTTCATTTCTTATTATAGTATCAAATTCTTCTAATTCTTCAATAGAAAGTGTATATTTTTTTTCTATGTCATTTTCTATATTGGTAAACTTTATGCAATCAATACCAATTTCGTTAAATTGTTCTAATATTTTAGGTAACTGCCTAAAGTTTTGTTTAGTAATTACAGTTCTGATAGCAATAGGATAATTTTGATTTCTTTTTAAATATTTTATAGATTTTTCTATTCTATCAAATAGTCCTAGAATACTCCTATTATCATCATGTTGTTTAGCATCCGAAGAGTCTACAGAAAAGACTAATAAATTGGGATAATTTTGCTTTAATCTTTCTAAAATATCATTATTATTAAATAACACTCCCGAAACATTTAGTACTACATATACTCCATTAGTTTGAAGATATTTTATTAATGAAAATGTAGTTTTTTCTTCTAAAAGTGCCTCTCCCCCACTAATAATTGCAACTTCCATTCCATTAGTAATCAAATCATCAGATATCTTAATCCAATCTTCTAATTTTATTTGAGTTTTATTAAATATAGAATCGTACTTTTTTCGTGCATCGCAAAAAGCACAATTACATGGACAATTTTCGGTAATTTTATATAAAGCCTCTCTTATCATATCTAATTTCCTCCCTATTCTATCTCTGCTCCCTCTTTTTCTCTAAGTTCAATTAACTCTAATTCTTTTATTAAATCTTCAATTATTGCGATGATCTTTATATCATAGTCAACATCCTGTACTCCTCGTGATAATTTCCAAAAATATCTATCTAATAATCTAAAAATTGTACTACAATACACATTTTTTCTACTAATTGTTATACCAGATACTCTTTCATATATATACATTAATCTTTTTATTTCTTCTAATGATATATCTTTAGCACCTAGTAAATTTTGAAATAGTTTTCCTAAATCATCTTCAAAGTAGCTTTCCCTTAAATCTGAAAAATCTATAAATGATTTAAATCTATTGTTTTGCATCATTATATTCGCTGAATATAAATCTGAATGTATTGGATATGTATTTACTCTATCTACTCCAATTCTAATGACTTTTTCTATATCTTCGCTAATACCTCTTTCATCGCATAAATCTTTTTTTTCTATATATAATTCTATTAATCTTTGATAATCTGTTACTTTATCAATACTAATAGTTGATTTATCGAAATTTTTCAATTTGATGTGCATTTGAGCTATTTGGGTAACAATTTCCTCAATAACTTCTGGGGTCATATCAGGTTCTTCTTCGGCTTCAACACGCTTAGAGCCATAAAATATAGTTTTAAATTGCATTTCATCATCAGATACAAATAGCTTTTGTCCTTCTTGTTCATAAAACTCTGGAATTACAATCCCATTTTTTCTTAAATATTCTACTACAGAGATTTCTGCTTCGATATGTTGTTGATTTGGACGCATAAAAAACTTAAAATAATATATTCCCGAATCTAACAATACTGGTAAAATAAAATTTGTATCACCGTAATAAATATTTCCTACTTTTTTAGGTGTAATTCCTTGTTTCTTTAACATACTTATAGCCTTATTTCTAAATATATTACTCACTTTCAATCATCTCCATGATTTCTTTATAATCGTTTATTTTTCTATCATATTTCTCAAAAACAGTCTTTAAAAAATCCATAAACTTATTAAATTCCTCTGCATCATTTATATTTTGATAATATCCTAACAAGAAAGCAGTATGAGCAGGTAATATGTAATCTTTATCAATTCCATTGTTAATTGGATTATCGTAATATCTAAATTGTAAATAATCATATTTCGGTCTTTCATCCCAAATTAATACTCTACCATTTCCATGACGATATTTTTGTTTGCATACTTCCATCATATTTCTTGAATCTTCGTGATAAACCTTTACATCAGTATCAAACAAAATATCTATACCATTATTAATACATTTTTTTCCAAAGACTCTTGATTCTGCTGTTGCTCTATCTATTTTTTCAGAGAACACTTCATATCCTAGTATTTGTGTTATTTTTTTATGAACTAAAAGATTTCTACTATCTGTCATTGTAGAATACTCTCCATTAATATATGTTGAAAACATAATCTCATATAATTTTTCTTCATTATTTCCTAAAAATTTATTTACATTCTTTTGAAAAAGCCAAGGCGTTCCTTGGATTACAATCGGATTTTTTTCCGTAAAAATTCTATATCCATTAAGTATCCAATTTTCATCAACTACACAATCACTATCTGTAAAGCATATATAATCACCTTTACTAATTGAAATTCCATAATTTCTTGCAGCTCCAGGGCCAAATTTAACTGAATCCATTACTTTAACATTTTTACATTTTGCATATACTTTTTTTGAAAAACCTTCCTCAGAATGATCGTTTATAATAAGTATTTCTGCTTCTAATTCATTTATCTGCATTTTTGCTTTACTTACTGCTTTATTGATACTATTTATACATTCCTCTAATTTTTCTATTCTATTTTTGCATGGCACAATTATTGTTATCATTTTCTTTCTCTCTTTCTATAAATTTATATTTTAAAATTAAATATCATTATTAAATAAATCTCTACTATAAACTTTTTCTTTATGTTTTTTAATACTTTTGTCTAATCTGTTTGCTAGAATAACATCTGATTTTTCTAGTAATTCCTCTAATGTTTTAACAATAGTACATTCTTCATATTTATCAGTTTTTAATGTAGGCTCATATATAATAACTTTTACATTGTGTTTTTTAAAACTTTTGATGATTTCTAATATTGCACTGTCTCTAAAATTATCTGAATCTTTTTTCATTGTTAATCTATAAATTCCAATTGTATTTGGATGCTTATTCATTATCATGTTTACAATATGTTTTTTTCTTGTTTCATTAGATTTAACAATAGCTTCAATTAAATTTTGAGGTACATCATTATAATTTGATAATAACTGTTTCGTATCTTTTGGCAGACAATATCCTCCGTATCCAAATGATGGATTATTGTAGTGTGTTCCAATTCGTGGATCCAATTGTACTCCTTCAATAATACTTTTTGTATTTAATCCCTTTAATTCTGCATAAGTATCTAATTCATTAAAATATGAAATTCTTAAAGCTAAATATGTATTAGAAAATAGCTTAATTGCTTCTGCTTCAGAACTTCCCACATACTTTACAATAATATCTTCCTTTAAAGCTCCTTCTTTTAGTAATTCGGCAAATTGTTCTGCCTTTTCACTTATCTCACCCATTATTATTCTTGACGGGTATAAGTTATCATGCAATGCTTGTCCTTCTCTTAAAAATTCAGGTGAGAATATTATATTATCTATATTGTATTTTTCCTTCATGTTCTCTGTAAATCCAACTGGTACTGTTGATTTAATTATAATTGTAGTATTAATTTTCATATTTACAATTTTTTTAATTATATCTTCTACACTTGAAGTGTCAAAATAATTTAGTACATCATTATAATTCGTCGGTGTACATATTATAACAAATTCTGCGTCTTTGAAAGCATCTTTATAATCTAATGTTGCTCTTAAATTTAACTTTTTTCTTCCAAAAAAATTTTTCATTTCTTCATCTTTTATTGGGACTATTCCTTTATTTATCATATTAACTTTTTCAGGTACCACATCTAAAGCAACAACTTCGTTGTTTTGACTTAACAACATAGACATTGAAGAACCAACATATCCTATCCCTACTATTGCAATTTTCAATACAATTCCTCCTTATAATAAGATACTTTCTCAAAACATTTTATTATTAAATCCATTTGTTGTTTAGTTAACTGTATATATCCAGGTAAAATAATAATATTTTTAGGTTCTCCCATTGTTGATTTATTTTCAACTAATCCTTTATATCTATCATGTTTCCATATTTGCTCATGTGCTTTTACATTATAGTTATGAAATTGTTCTAATCTAACTCCTTCTTTCTCTAATGCTTTAACAATTTTTTCAATATTAATTCCTTCCCAATATTTATCATTCAATCTTATAAGAAGTTTCCAAAAGACTCTTTCAGCTTTATTGTATATTTCAATATTTTTGAATCCAGCAATCTTTCCTATTTTTTCACTCAAATATTTATTTGTTGATATGTTAAATTCGCGTTTAACATCATATCTTTTTATTTGTTCTATTGCTAATACCATACTTAATGGATGAGGTCTGTATTTATTTCCTACTCCATTAATAAAGCTCTTGTATTTATCAGTAATTAATGCTTCTGGTACTCTATTCGGGTGTCCAATAAATAACAATTCATCGTATAATTGAGAGTCGTTTGTTACAGCAATTCCAAGTTCTCCTGCTGAAATCAACTTATTCTTTCCTAATGAAAAACATGCAATATCTTCACAATCAAGACTTCCTATATTTTTGCCGTTCCATCTTGCACCATGAGCGTGAGAAGCATCAGATATTATCTTTAAGTTATATTTGTCTTTTAGTCTCTTAATTTTATCCATATCAACAGGATTTCCCCAACAATGTGTAATAATCATACCTTTGGTTTTATTATCTAAAATTTTCTCTGCATGATCTACATCAATATCTAATGTGTTTTCATCATAATTGCATAAATATGCTTTACTCGAATTTTCCAATAGTGAATTTACTGTTCCATGATAACTATATTCAGAAAGCAAAAAATTTGAAGAATTATTTGCTCCACACGCAAAAGAGGCTGCATGTAATGCTGCTGTTCCATTACAATAAGCTACTGCATATTTTGTTCCTATAAATTTAGCAAATAATTCTTCAAATTCTTTTAGTATTCCACCATCAATTACTGAAATTGGCTCTTTTCTTAAATAGTCACTTATTTTTTCTATATCACTATTTTTTATATCTTGCCATAAATCAATTATTCCATCTTTTATAATAGGTTCTCCACCATTAATGGCTAATTTATTCACAAACAAAACCTCTCTTTCACTTAATTTCACATACAAATTATAATGCACTTTACATAATTTGTAAAGTGTGTTGCTATAAATTTCTTATTTATCTAATATTTCTATTAATTCTGATACAGAATTTACACATTTGAAATTATACTTCAATAAATATTCATTACATTTATTCATTCTATAACCATTGTATTTTTTAAGCATATCTAAATCATCAATTTCATCTCCAACTGTAATAATCTTATTATCATTAACATCAAGTATATTCTTAAAAATATCAATAACTTGATCTTTTGAACTTGTATGAATAATAAATTTATTATCTTCTGTTATTTGTGTTCTAGAATACTTTAAATTCTTATCTATCTCTTTTTTAAGAGTTTTTAAATTTTCTATATCTCCTTCAATTTTATACTCAATTACATTTTCTATATTTCTATCTTGCTTTCCATGTGTACCATATCTTTTAATAATTAAGTTTTCTTCATACCCATAAAGTATTTTTTCTATCTTATTTCTATCATCTATGTTAATATATTTTTTATATAATACATTTCCATTTTTGTCTAAAATAACAGACCCTATATCGCAGAAAAAATAATCTGCTTCTATATTATACTGCCTACAAGCAGGTTCTATGGCTTCATAATTTCTAGCAGTAGAAATTATGAAAAGATTCCCATTACCTCTAAATTCTTTGATTTTTTTTGAATTTTTTAAAATATCATCTTCATTAATAAAAAGAGTTCCATCAAAATCGGAAATTAATATTTTCATATATTTATCTTCCTCCAATATACTTATCAGTTATTTTAAATTTACAAAATTACTATTATCATAGAAAATATTTTCTTTTATTTCTTTTAAGACTTTCTCTAATCTTGTATCCAAATTGTTAGGGAGATTGTTTAAGTTAAACCATTCTAACTTTTCACATTTATCAGGTTCTCCTATCTGTAATTTTCCTTCATATTCTTTAGCAGATATAATAAATTTTAAACGATTACCTTTAAAATGGTGCAATATATGTTCTATTTTTAAGTCTTCAGTTTTCAAATCAATATTAAGTTCTTCTTTTGCTTCTCGTACCATTGCATGCATAATGTCTTCATTTTCATCAACATGTCCACCAGGTAATTCATATTTTCCGTCATTATATCCTGTATTTTTTCTTAATGCAAGTAAAATCTCCTCATTTTGATTTCTAGTTCTTTTTAACATTAAATCAACTACTATCATACTTTTATATCTTTCCTCCATAATTTCCTCCTTTTTCAATATAATGACATTATAACATATATATAAACTTTTTTCCATATTTTATCTTGAATTTCTTTCTTCTCTTTTTCGTTGCCAATTTCTTTTATAATTTTCTAACAATTTTTTTATTATTTCACACATTTGCTTTGATGTATAACCTTTTGGAAAATAACTTTTTAATTTTTCAACCTTGAATTTTATTTGTTCTTTTTGATTAGGCTTTTCCTCTCTCATTATATTGAAAATGGTGTCCATATCTAATTTATTTTGTTTACTTAATTCTCGCAATCTTATAGCTTGTGAATATGATGGAGTACAATCTTCACTTTCAATAGTTTCAAATAAATCTTTTTGCTCTTGTTTTCGTAAATATGATATTTCTACTGCTTGAGACATTGCTATTTTATTTTCATCAACCAACTGCAATAAAGGTTTTATAAGTTCTGTTAATCTTATATATCTTTGCACTTGTCTGCCACTCATATCATCTGCCACATTATCCCTTGATAACTTATGGACATCTCGTCCATAAGTGGCTACTCCTTGATGTTTTTCTGCTTCTAATTTCATTTTGAAAGCAAATGCTTTTTCAGATGGTAATATATCACTTCTTTGCAAATTACTGTCTACAAGTGTAATTACTGCCATATTTTTATCCATATCACGAATTAAGACAGGAACTTGTTTTATTCCTGCCTTTTCACACGCATATTTTCGTCTATGCCCACTTATAATCTCATAGCCTCCGTTTTCTCTTGGTCTAACTAATAATGGATCTATAACTCCATATTGTTTTATACTTTCAATTAAATTTTCCATATCTTCATTATCTTTTACTTGATATGGATTATCTTTAAATTCATACAATTCATTTATATTAACTAATTTTTCAGTCATTTTATCTCACTCCTCTATCTCTATTTTTATTTTTACTTTGTTCCATTTCTCTTTGTTCTATTATCGTTTGTTTCTCTATTTTTATAACTTCTTTAATCTTTGGTGTATCTTCTATAATTTGATTAGCAATTTTTATTTTATTTCTATAATTATTTAAAATGCTAGTACATTCATCTCTTTTGTTTTTGTATTCATTAATTAACTTTTCATCTGTACAATTTCTTAATTTATTTCTATATTTCTGCCTTATATTTGTTACATCTGCAATATCTTTTTCAGTTCGTACTATAAACTTTTTTACATCTCCTATTGTTTCTAATTTTTCTTTTACAATTAAGTTTATTTGATTTGAATATCGTTCCATTTTTCTAACTTCTTGTTTCATTTCTGGAGATAATGGTTTATGGTATGGTTTGTCCTTTGGGTATATTCCTAAAAAATAAAAAAGAGCTATAAAAAGCAAATCAATAGTAGATTTTCTACATATACTTTTATAACTTCCTTTTAGTTTGTAAACCTTATATTTTTTATATTTTCTTTTGGGTTTAATATAATTATAATATCTATTTTGATAATAATATGGGTTATGCTTTACTTTACTAGAAATATTTTTTGGTAAATATTCTTCTCCTAATTGGTACATTCTTGTAGCTTTTTTGTCATTTATTGAACGAATTGTAAGATATTTTCTATTACAATCATCATTAATTACATAACCTTTTTTATACATAATCTTTTTGAATTGTGTATAATTAACACACATTTCCATTGCTTCATTTATCGCTTGTCGCAT
>CANRGT010000028.1 GCA_947630185.1 uncultured Clostridia bacterium
TAAGTTCGTGTCGATAAGTTTTTTCACAAATTTTTAAACTTACACTATCAAGGCTTTTCAACTAGCGAAAAAATTCTCAAGTTATAATATAGTTTTGAAATTACTCTTGACTTTTTTGTTTTTTTAATTATTTTCTTATTTCTTTTAATTTTTTATTTCAATAGCCCTAGTATTCTTTCTAAATCTTCATTTGTAGAATATTGTATTATAATTTTTCCGCTTCTTTTTCCTGCATTTAATTTTACTTTTGTTCCAAAAAAGCTTTGGAAGGTGTCTTCTATATCTCTACAAATAGCTTGTCTTCTTGCTTCTTCTTTTTTTGGCACTTTTTTATCATTTCTTACTTTGTTTTCTATTTCTTTTACGGTTTCACCTTTTTCTATTATTCTAAGTGCTGTTTCGTATTGTTTTTCTGGATTTTCAATGCTAAGTAATGACCTACAATGTCCTTCTGTTAGTTTTCCTTCTATTGCTAATTTCATTACTCTTTCATCTAAGTTTAATAATCTTAAAGTATTTGCTACTGTGCTTCTATTAAGCCCTATTTTATCTGCTAGTTCTTGTTGTGTCATTCCATAATCATCTAAAAGTTTTCTAAAACCTCTTGCTTTATCAATTGGGTTTAAATCTTCTCTTTGTATATTTTCTATTAATGCAATTTCTTTATTTGTTTTTTCATCATTTTCTCTTACTATACATGGTATTTCTTTTAAACCCGCTTTTTTAGAAGCTCTCCATCTTCTTTCTCCTGCAATTATTTCATAGTAGCCATCTCTTTTAGCTACAATAATTGGTTGAATTACACCATATTTTTCTATTGATTTTGCAAGTTCCTCTATAGATTCTGCTGGAAAATTCTTTCTAGGTTGGTCTTTATTTGGCTCTATTTCAATAATTTTTATATTCTGTATTATTTCTTCACCGTCTTTTAGTTTTCTCTCTTCTTCTTTTGTTAGTTGATTTTCACTAAATAAGGCTTCTAATCCTTTTCCTAAACCTGTTTTTTTTGCTGGCATTTTTATTTTCTCCTTTCGTACATTTGCTTTATATTATTTTAATATCAAATATGTAATATATTTTTTATATAATTTTTCTATATCATTAAAATATTATTAGATTAAATTTTTATTTTTAAGCATAATGTTTTCCTTTTGCATTAGGCTTTTCATTATTTTTTAAGAATTCTTTTACGAATTTTTCATAGCTTTTTGCACCTTTTGATTTTGCATCATATACTGTTATTGGCATTCCATAACTTGGTGCTTCACTTAGTTTTACATTTCTTGGTATAACTGTTTTATATACTTTATTTTCAAAGTATTTATTTACTTCTTTTACTACTTGGTTAGATAAGTTTGTTCTCATATCATACATTGTAAGTAGCGCGCCTTCTATTTCTAAGCCATGATTAAGATGCTTTTTTACTAAATTTACTGTATTTAATAATTGTCCTAGTCCTTCTAATGCGTAGTATTCACATTGAACTGGAATAAGCACACTATCTGATGCAGCAAACGCATTTAATGTAATTAAGCCAAGTGATGGTGGACAATCTATAATAAAGTAATCATATTCTTCTTTTATTTTATCTAATTGCTCTTTTATTCTATATTCTCTTGACATCATTGAAACAAGCTCTACTTCAGCTCCTGCAAGGTTTATATTAGATGGGCAAATAGATAGATTTTTTATTTCTGTGGTTTTTATTGTGTCTTTTGGATCTATTTCATCATTTATTATAAGGTCATATACAGAAAGTTCTACATTTTTATCTTCACCTACACCACTTGTTGCATTTCCCTGTGGGTCTGCATCTATAAGCAAAACTTTTTTGCCTTTTTTAGCAAGTATTGTGCTTAAATTTACTGCTGTTGTAGTTTTTCCTACTCCACCTTTTTGATTTGCTATTGATATTACTTTTCCCATTTAGTTGCCTCCTTTTTTCATTTTTTGTATATTATGTAAATTGGTTTGTTGTTATTTAGTTGATTATTTTTACTACATATAAAATTTCTTTACTTCTTATATATAATAAAAAAATTGACATATAAATAATATAAAAATATTAAAAATATGTCAATAAAATGTGACTAAAATTTACAATTAATAAAAAATATAAATTACAATTCACAATTATATTAAAAAGCTAAGAATATTATGTTTTGCAAGCACCGCGTAGCGTCCAAACGGAGCGTAAGCGAAGTGCGCTTGGAGCAACCTTCTTATAATTTATTTATATTGAAGGTTGCGACAGCAAGGTGCAAAAAACATAATATTCTTAGCTTAATATTTTTATTTGTAAATTGTAATAACAATTATTCTTTATATAATCGGCTCTTTTGCTGGCATTCCAGCTTTTCTTGGGTATTTATTTGGTGTTTCTTTTATCTTTTTTATTATAATAATATTTCTTTCTATATCACTTTCTGGAAGAATTATTTTATCTACTTTTTCTATTTTTCCACCTAATATATTTATTGCTTTTTCTGCTTCTTGTAGTTCTTCCTCAGTATTATTTGCTTTCATACAAATACAACTTCCTCCTATTTTTGTAAATGGAAGCATATATTCTAATAAAACATTTAATCTTGCTACTGCTCTTGAAGTTACTATATCGTATTTTTCTCTTTCACCTTTTTGTTTTACAAATTCTTCTGCTCTACTATGAATTCCTCTTATATCTTTTAAATTTAGTTTATTTATAACCTCTTGTAAGAAAGTAATTCTTTTATTTAAAGAATCTAATAATGTAATTTTTGAATTTTCTTCTACTATTTTTAATGGAATTCCTGGAAATCCTGCTCCTGTTCCTATGTCTAATACTTCGTCATTTTCTTTTACATACTGTTTTATAGTTATGCTGTCAATAAAATGCTTTAGTATAATTTCTTTAGGCTCTATAATTGCTGTTAAGTTCATTTTTTCATTCCACTCTATAAGTAAATTCATATAGTTATAAAACATTTCTATTTGGTTTTCATTTAATTCTATACCTAGCATTCTAGCTTTTTTTAGTAAATCTTGTGAAAATACTTCTTTTTCCATTTTTAATCTTCCCTTTTTTCGTTTTTTTGTTTTGTTTGCTCTAAATAAATAAGTAATACAGATATATCTGCTGGTGATACTCCTGAAATTCTAGATGCTTGTCCTACTGATAATGGTCTTATTTTATTTAATTTTTGTCTTGCCTCTATTCTTAAACCTTTAATTGCTTCATAATTTATCTCTTTTGGTAATAATTTTTGCTCTAGTTTTTTAAATTTTTCTACTTGTTGCTGTTGTAATTTGATATAACCTTTATATTTTACTTCTATTTCTACTTCTTCTATAACATCTTTTGGTAAAGGCTCTCTATTTTCGTCTATTTTTTCTAAAGCTTCATAATTAAGCTCTGTTCTTCTTAATAATTCAGCTAACTTTACACCAGTAGTAAGTGCCGATGAGTTATATTCTTCTAACATTTTATTTACTTCTTCTGTAGGTTTAATAGTTGTAGTTTCTAATCTTTCTATTTCTTTTTCTATTGCTTCTTTCTTTTTTAAGAATTTTTGATATCTTTCTTCTGAAATTAGCCCTACTTCATGTCCTATTTCTGTAAGTCTTAAATCGCTATTATCTTGTCTTAGTAATAGTCTATATTCTGCTCTTGATGTCATCATTCTATATGGCTCGTTTGTTCCTTTTGTAACAATATCATCAATTAAAACGCCAATATATGCTTGTGAACGGTCTAATATAACTGGCTCTTTTCCTTTATGTTTTTGAGCTACATTTATTCCTGCAATAATTCCCTGTGCAGCAGCTTCTTCATATCCAGATGTACCATTTATTTGCCCTGCAAAAAACATTCCATCTATTTTTTTATGTTCTAGTGATAATTTCAATTCTGATGGGTCAATACAATCATATTCAATTGCATAGGCAGGTCTTGTAAACTCTGCGTGCTCTAAACCCGGAATAGTTCTATACATTGCAATTTGCACATCTTCTGGAAGTGATGAACTCATTCCCTGTATGTACATTTCATCAGTATCTCTTCCTATTGGCTCAACAAAAATTTGGTGTCTTTCTTTATCTGCAAATCTTACTACTTTATCTTCTATAGATGGGCAATATCTTGGTCCTGTTCCAGTAATTTCACCAGAATATAATGGAGAACGATGCAAGTTTTTACGAATTATTTCATGTGTTTTTTCATTAGTATATGTTAAATAACATGGTAATTGCTCTACACTTTCTTCTATTTTATCTTCAAATGAAAATGCTGTTGGGTTTTTATCTCCATCTTGTCTTTCCATTTTTGAAAAATCAATTGAATTTTTATTTATTCTTGCAGGTGTACCTGTTTTGAATCTTACTAATGATATTCCCATTTTTTTAAGCATATCTGACAACCTATTTGCTGGGAATACACCATCTGGTCCACTTTCATACGAAACTTCTCCAATATATATTTTTCCTTTTAAATATGTTCCTGTTGCTAAAATAACATTTTCTACTTTATATATTGCACCAATATTTGTTTCCACCCATTTAACTTTTCCATCTTCCACACCTATGTCTACTATTTCTGCTTGTTTTAAATAAAGGTTTGGTTGTTTTTCTAATGTATGCTTCATCTCCATTTGATACCTTTTTCTATCTGCCTGCGCTCTTAATGAATAAACTGCTGGTCCTTTTGAAGTATTTAACATTCTTAGCTGAGTATAGGTTTTGTCTATATTTTTTCCCATTTCCCCACCTAGGCAATCTATCTCCATTACTAAGTGTCCCTTTGAGCTTCCACCTATATGTGGGTTACATGGCATATTTGCAACTGCCTCAAGACTTATTGAAAAAAGAAGTGTTCTTAATCCTAGTCTTGCTGTTGCTAAGGCTGCCTCACACCCTGCATGGCCTGCCCCTATTACTGCTACATCATATTCTCCTGCATCGTATTTCATTTTTTATTTCCTTTCTTTTTATGTTTTAAGTTTCTTGTGAAACGAAAATGACTGTTTGTATTATTTTTATACTATTTGCAAATGTTTCACACTTTTTTATTACTTTTTTTAAATTTAGCTAAGTATTATATTTTTTATTTAGTTGATATTATATTAGTTTATATTATAAACGAAAATGTTATTTTCCTAAACAGAACTTTGAAAAAATCTCTGCAATAATATCTTCTGATACATTTTCGCCAGTTATTTCACTTAATTCCTCTAAGGTTTGTTTAATTGCTATTGAAATCATATCTATTGGCATATTGTTTTCTATTCCTTGTTTTGCCTCATTTACAGCATCTATTGCCTTTCGTATTTGATTTTTGTGTCTTATATTTGTAATTATTTCTCCATCATTTACTTCAATTTCTTTTAAAGAAAACATTTTTAATATTTGTTCATATAATTCTTCTAATCCATCTCCTACCTTAGCTGAAATTCTTATAACTGGCTTATTTAAAGCTTTTATCTCCTTTGTTTCTTCTAAATGGATGTCTTTTTCATCTATTTTATTTAATAAAATAATTGCCTTTTTATCCTTTATTTTTTCTAGAATCTCTATATCTTCTTTTTCTAAAGGTTTAGTATTATCAAATATTGCAAGAGCTAAGTCTGCATCCTCTAAAAGCTTTAATGCTTTTTTTACCCCTATCTCCTCTATTTCATCATTTGTATTTCTTATTCCTGCTGTATCTATTAATTTTAATGGTATACCTTTTAAATACACCATCTCTTCTATGCTATCTCTTGTTGTTCCTTCTATTTGACTTACAATTGCTCTATCCTCTTTTAAAATTGCATTTAATAAAGAAGATTTTCCAGCATTTGGCTTTCCTATAATTACAGTATGTATTCCCTCTTTTAGTATTTTTCCTGTTTCAAAGCTTTCTTCTAATTTTAATAGTTTACATAATATTTTATTTAATTCATCACTTGCTTTTTTATTACTTACTTCTTCTATATCATACTCTGGGTAATCAATTGAAGCTTCAATGTCTGCCATTATATTTAGTAAATCCTTCCTAATTTCCTGTATCTTACTAGACAAGCCCCCTTCTAATTGATGAAAAGAAGCTTTAGCTTCACTTGTTGTTTTTGAATTTATTAAATCAATTATTCCCTCTGCTTGTGATAAATCTATTCTTCCATTTAAAAAAGCTCTTTTTGTAAATTCACCTGGCTCTGCCATTCTACTTCCTGCTAATAAACATTGTTCTAATATTTTTTGCTCTACTATCATTCCTCCATGTGAATTTATTTCACACATATTTTCTGTTGTATAGCTTTTTGGTGCTTTAAAATATGAAACTAATACTTCATCTATTTTTTCTTTTGTTTCATAATTTATAATATAACCATATTTAATTGTATAACCTGGTATGTCTTCTATTTTTTGTTTTTGTTTTGGAATAAATATTTTTTCTAATATTTCAAAGCATTCTTTTCCGCTCATTCTAATTATTCCTATTCCGCCATTACCAGTTGCTGTTGAAATTGCTGCTATTGTTTCCATTTTTTCTCCTTTAAAAAATGTCAAAGTTAGAACTAGTTTTTTAAAACTAAAATCCGAACTTTGACTTCCGATTTTTTTATTATTAATTATTTTATTTTTTTATTATTTTATTTTTTATTGTTTTATTTTTTTATTATTAATTTATTTTATATTATTTAATTTTTTATTTTTTAGCAATTATTACTTTTCTGTATGGTTCTTCTCCAACACTATATGTTCTTACCCTCTGGCTATCCTGCAAACGATTATGAATTATTTTCCTTTCATATGCAGACATTGGCTCTAATGTAACTTGTTTTCCACTTCTAATTACTGTTCTTGCTAATTTATCAGCTAATTCTTCTAAAGCAACTTTTCTTTTTTCTCTATAACCTTCAATATCTAAAAGAACTGAAACTTTTTTATCTACACCTTTATTCGCAATTGAAGACATTATAGTTTGCATTGCATTTAATGTTTCTCCTCTATAACCTATTAATCTCCCAGCATCTTCACCTTCGATTGTTACATATATATATTGTTCATCTGAAGTTATTTCAAATTTTGTAGATGCTAATTTGCTTGTAAATTCCTCTAAAAATGGTGTTAAATTTTCTTTTGCTTTATTTATTTCTTCTTGGGTTAATGGTTCTCTTTTTTCTTTAACAAAAGGCCTTTCCTCTCCTTTATCTTCTCTTGATTCTTCTTTGAAATTTTTTCTTTTTGTATCTACGCCTTCTCTTAATGTAAGTTCAACTTTAACAACTCTAGGAGCTAATATGCTAAAAAAGCTTCTTTTATCTTCATTTTCTAATATTTTAATATCTACTTTATCCTTTGAAACTTTTAATTCTTTTAAGCCATTTTCAATTGCTTCTGTTGAGGTTTTTCCCTCTGCAATAATACTTTTAGCCATTTATATTTTCCTCCTTTTTGTCTTTTATATCTGAAATTTTATTTATAACTAATCTTTCAATTATCATAAGAATATTGCTTGCAAGCCAATATAGAGCTAATCCTAGAGGTGCAATAATAGCAATCATAACTGACATTATTGGCATTGTATACATCATGCTATTGCTCATTTGTTGCATTTGATCCATTGGATCTTCTTCTTGTCTACGTTCTTCTTTTATTTTTTCTATTTTATTTTCTATTTCTTTAATTTTTTCTTCTTTATCTGTTATATTTTCATTCTTATTTACTTTTTCTTCTTCTTTATTTTCTATAATTATATCTTTATTTTCTTTTTCCTTTTTCTTTGTTTGTGTTACCATTGTTAATTTTATAGATATAATTGATGAAATTACATAAAGAGCTGGTATTACATATACTTTCCAATCATTTAAACTTTGTGTTGGAACTTTGCTTAAATCAAGCCCTAAAAATTCTGTATTTAATCTTAAACTATTATACTCTTCTTTTTGCTTTTCAAGCTCTACTTTATTCTGTAATAATTCTTCCCTATTTTCCACATTTTCTTCATTAAGTTTAGCGTCTATTTCTTTTATACTATTTTCTACTTCATTATATTTGCTTTCTGCATAATCTAATAATGCAATTTGTCTATAATTATTGTTAGGATTATAATTTGCTTCTGCCATTTCTGTAGTATATTTATCTATTGTTTCTGGGTTTATTCTTTTCATATATGTAAGTGGCTGACTTACAAGCCAAAATACTGATAGAATTATAATAATTTGTAAAATTGAGCTTAAACAACCACTAAATGGACTCATTTTTTCTCTTTTATATAAATCTATTGTTTCTTGATTTAATTTTTCTGGGTTGTTTTTATATTTTCTCTGAATTTCTTTCATTGCCTCTTGTAGCTCTGCATTTTTTTTCATTGATTTTTGTTGTTTTATTGTTATTGGTATTAAAACTATTCTTAAAACAACTGAAAATATTAAAATTGCAACACCATAATTATTAACTAAATTATATAAAAAATTTAATAAATAGCCAAATATTTCTGAAATAAATCCCATGGATTACCTCCCTTTGTTTTTTAAAAAATAATATAAATTATTTTAATGGATCATATCCTCCTTTTGCAAAAGGATTACATCTTAATAAACGTTTTATTCCTATAAAAATTCCTTTTATACAACCATATTTTTGAATTGCTTCTATCATATATTCTGAACAACTTGGATAGTATTTACAATGTATACCGAAAAATGAAAAAATTGGTGAAATTAATTTTTTATAACCTTTTATCAAATATATAAATATTTTTTTCATTAATTAATTCCTATCTAAAATAAATATAATTACTTTTTAATTAATATTAATTTTTCATAAATTTATTATTTATAGTAAATGCTTATAATTATATTTTAATTTGTTTATATTAAAATTCCTGCTTTTTCAAAAATTGTTTGCATATCTTTTTCTATTATATGATAATCTAAATTTTCTACAGGAACATTTTTATTCCATAAAAATACTATATTATAGCCTTTTTTTAAATTTCCTTGCAATAATCTATAATTTTCTCTTATTTTTCTTTTTATAAAATTTCTTATTACTGCTGTGCATAATTTTTTAGATATTGCAATTCCAAAAATGTTTTCTTCTTCCCTATTTTTTTCTATGTATACAATAATTTGTTTTCCTACATAAAATTTTCCTCTTTTTAAAACATTTTGAAATTCATAATTTTTTTTTAAGGTTTTCATTTTTTTCATTTTAACTTCCCTTCTAGTATTTTTCCTAGCTAAAAAAACATGAAAAGTTCTTTTTTATTAACACTATGATACAATTCAAAAAAGGTCACTTTTTACTACGTGACCTTTTATTTTACGCACTTAGTTTTTTTCTTCCCTTTGCACGTCTTGCTTTTAATACATTTCTTCCTGTTTTAGTTTTCATTCTTTTCATGAATCCATGTTCTTTTTGTTCTTGTCTTTTTTTAGGTTGATATGTTCTTTTCATTTTGGCACCCCCTGTTTTGTTTTATAAGCTTTATAATTATACACCACTTCTTATTATTATGTCAATATTTTTCAACAATTTTACTTTTTTATTTTTAATAGTATTGACTTCATATTTACATTTTTGATATTATATAGGAACATAGGGAAATAAGGTGTTTGACAGTTTTATTTATATCGTATTTTATGTAAATGTTTTAGCTTATTTGTTCATTTATAAGCAATTATGAACTTTACTTATGCACAGTTGTGGATAAATATGTGGATAACTTTACGTGAACTAATTGTATTTTTTCTCTTTATATTAATACTTTGGAAGGAATGAAGGTAATGCAAAAAGCTGAAATAAACGAACTACTCACTAAAGCAAAAGATTGTTTAAAGACTGAAGTACCATATATTTCATACAATACATGGATTAAGGATTTTGAAATTGAACAAATTGAAAATAATATAATTTACATTCGTACTCAAACAAAACTTCAAAAAGATATGTTAGAGTCAAGATATTTACCTTTAATTCAAAATACTTTTAGTTTTTTAACAAATATAAATTATGAAATTAAAATATTATCAGATGAAGAAATGGGGGAGAAAAAGCCTTCTTTTTCTGTTGAAAACCTTTCTTATAGCTATAAAAGTACAAATTTAAAACCTGAATATACTTTTGATAGTTTTGTAGTAGGTGATAATAATAAATTTGCTCATGCAGCAGCTTTAGCTGTAGCAGAAGCACCAGCAACTGCATATAATCCTTTATTTTTATATGGTGGTTCAGGACTTGGCAAAACACACTTAATGCATGCTATAGGTAATGAAATATTAAAAAGAGATAAAAATGCAAAAATTTTATATATTTCTGCTGAAACTTTTATGAATCAGCTTATTAATGCTATTACTGAAAATAAAACTGAAGAATTTAGAAATAAATATAGAAATATAACTGTTTTATTAATTGACGATATTCAATTTATTGCTGGAAAAAAGAGTACTCAAGAGGAATTTTTTCATACATTTAATGCTTTACATGATAGTGGAAAACAAATTATAATTTCTAGTGATAGGCCACCTAGAGATATAGAACTTTTAGAAGAACGTTTAAGGACAAGGTTTGAATGGGGACTACTTGCTGATATATCAAATCCTGATTATGAAACAAGACTTGCTATTTTAAGAAAAAAAGCAATGCTTAATAATGTAATTATTGATGATGAAATTTTATCTAATATTGCTGTTAAAATAGATGCAAATATTAGGGAGTTAGAAGGGGCTCTAAAAAAAGTTATAGCAAAAGCTTCTTTAAATAATTGCCCAATTACAATGGAACTTACAAATCAGGCTATTTCAGATATTTTATTACATAAAGAAAAAGTATTATCTATAGAATATATTCAAGAAATAGTATCTAAATATTTTAGAATTTCTGTTGATGATTTAAAAGGCTCAAGAAGGTCTTCTGATGTTGCTTATCCAAGGCAAATTGCAATGTATTTATGTAGAAATGTAGCACAAATATCTCTTCCAAAAATAGGGGCAGGCTTTGGCAAAAGAGATCATTCAACAGTAATGCATGCTTGTAAAAAAATAGAAGAAGATATGAAGACAGATACTAATACCAAATTAATTGTGGAAACTGTGCAAAACTCTTTGTTCGAAGAATAAGTTAGTTAAATAAAGGATTATAAAAATTTTTTAAAATTTGTGTTCTAAAAAATTTTTGTTTGTGAAATTATATTTTATTTTTACTTACGGAAGCCTTACATTAGATATCCACAACTTAATGTGAATTAATTGTGAATTACTTGTTTATAACTTAATTTTCCACATGGTAAAAAGAAAAGTGTAGATAACTTTTTTAATTATCCACAAATTTATCAACAAAAATTTTCTTACGGATATAAGGTTTTGAAATACTTTTCCACATAATCCACAGATATTACTATTACTACTACTAAAATTATTATTTATTATATTTATAAAAGTTAGCAAAAATTTTTCATCACTTATTAATTGAATTACTTTTCGTTTTTTACATTAAATAAATATAAATATGCAACATTATAAATATATGCTATATAAAAATAAAATATACATACTAAAGATTTAAAAAATACGAAAGTATAGAAAAAGGTTTATAGGTAAAAGTCCAATTAAAAAACCTAAATATATTATATAAGGAATGATTTAAAAAATGAAAATTGTTTGTGACAAAGAAAAAATCTTAAAAGCAATAAATTCCGTTACAAAAGCAGTTGCAGGAAAAACAACAATGCCTATATTAGAAGGAATTTTAATTCAAACTAATGATAAACAAATAAAATTAACAACATATGATTTAGAAATAGGTATAGAATATGTAATGGACTGTGAAGTAGAAGAAGAGGGAGCAACTGTTGTAAATGCAATAATGTTTAGTGAAATTATTCGTAGACTACCAGATTCAGAAATACATATTAATATTAATGAAAATAATTTATTAGTAATAGAGTGTGAAGGTTCTTTATATAAATTAGCTACTATGAACCCAGCAGAGTTTCCTGAGCTTCCTAAAATAGATATTGAAAATTCTATTGAATTAGAGCAAAATTCTTTAAAAGAAATGGTAAGAAGAACTATTTTTGCAGTAAGTACAGAAGAAAATAGACCTATTTTTACAGGATGTTTATTTGAAATAAAAAATAATAAATTAAATGT
>CANRGT010000029.1 GCA_947630185.1 uncultured Clostridia bacterium
CAAAAAGGAGGAATTTTTCTACTCATAGCTAGAAGCTTTTAGAACCCCCTGTAAAACAGGGGGTTTTCGTTTCACAATAAAAAAGAGATATAGATAAACTTCTATATCCCTTGATATGAATTCATATAATTTATATAAATTATATTATTTTTTGTTTACTAAATCTTTTAAAGCTTTTCCTGCTTTGAATACAGGTGCTTTAGATGCAGGTATTTTGATTTCTTCTTTAGTTTGTGGGTTTCTTCCTTTTCTAGCTGCTCTTTTTCTAACTTCGAAAGATCCAAATCCAACTAATTGAACTTTATCTCCTTTTACTAATGCGTTTGTTACAACGCTTGTGAATGCGTTTACTGCTGCTTCAGCATCCTTTTTTGTTTCTCCTGTTTTTGCTGCTATAGCTGCGATTAATTCTGACTTGTTCATTTAACATTACCTCCTATAAGATTTTTGAATATGTAGAATTTCTTATCTACTAATATCATTATTCGTCATTATTTTTTAAAATCCTTCTTTTTTTGATTTATTTTTTTCTATAAAGTTTCCTTTTCTGTAAGTTTTCACCATTTTCGTTTTGTGGAAGTCTTATGGCTGTTAAAGTTTCCGTCTTTCAATACAGTATCAAGATTTTCAAAAATTTTTATTTAAATTTTAAAATTTTATCTTTTTAAGATTTCGTTTTTTATAATTTATTTTATAAATTTTATGTTTTAAAATATTTTTTAGCTTTCTCTTTTATAACATTTTTTATTTATCTTTTAGAATATCAACATATTATTATATTTTTATATTATTATATTTTTATATTCTAATTTTAACTTTTATTTGTCGCTTTATTTATAAACTTTACCTTTGCTAGTTCTTCTTTTGAGAATATTCTTAAAATCAATACACAAATTATATAAGTAATTATTCCTACTCCGAATAGCAATAACAAGTGCTAACTTTCCACCTATTAAAATTTTTATATTTTCATATATTATTTTAGAAATTATGCCCATTACTAAAGTAGCAATGGCTGGTTTTACTATAAATTTAGTTAAGTCTAATTTCAAATTTATTTCTTTTTTCAAATAATAAAATTCAATTGTTACTGCTATTATATGGCATATTACTGTTGCAAATGCTGCACCTGCTGTTCCTCCAAGTAAAAAGTTTTGAGGGTTAATTGGAACTAAATAGCTATTAAGTATAAATTTAACTACAACCCCTACTAATAAGGCTCCTCCCGGTACTAACATTTTTCCAAGTCCATGTAGTGCTCCACTAATTGTTTGTTCTAATATAATAAATATTATTCCTAATGAGCTGATTTGGTATATAAAGCTTCCAGAGCTTGCATTTGGAAATAATAGCAGTAAAATCGGTTTTGCAAATAAAATCATTCCTACCATACAAGGAAGTCCTATTAAAATTGTAAGTAATAGTGAAAATGATATTTTATTTTTTGCTAATCTTTCATCTCCCATTGCTTTTGCTGATGAGATGGTAGTAATTAATGTTGTTGCAAATGCCATATTTAGTGACATCGGAAGTGTTACTAAAGTATCTACTTTTCCACTTAAAATACCATATTGTGCCTTTGCTTCATCTTCACTCAAAAATTTTTTTAAGCCTCTTACTACAGTCATAGAATCTATATTTTTATTTATAGTTCCTAAAATAGCAGACATTGACATTGGTATTGATACTGAAAAGATTTGCTTAATTGTTTTCCTTATTCTAGTAGGTTTATGATTTATAGTATTTTTTATTTCTAGCTTTATCTCTTTTTTCATTACTGTGTAATATCTGTATAAATAAAAGAAGCAAAGAAATGTAGAAATAGTTGTTGCTAAGTTTGCACCTGCTGCCATAACTGTTGTATCTACCCCTGATACTATTGCTGTTAACTCTACTAGAATAACTGATAGAGCAGTTTTAAAAAGTTGTTCTAAACTTTGTGCATTTGCTGTTACTTTTAAGTTGTTTCTTCCATTGAAATAGCCTTTAATTACACATGAAATTGAAACTAAAAATATTGATGGAGAAAGTGCAATTAAAGTTAGCTCTGCTTCTGGGATTTGCAAAAAATAATTTGCTATGTAGTTTGCACCTAAAAATAATATTGTACTAGATAAAAATCCAATTAGCCCAAAGGTTACAAGTGCAATTTTAAATATTCTATGTGCCCCTTTGTAATCTCCTATTGCTACTTTTTCTGAAACAAGTTTTGCAACTGCTCCCGGAACACCTACTGATGAAATTGTTAAAAATAGAGCATATATTTGAAATCCACTGCTATATACTGCGTTTCCTTTATCTCCAAAGCCTTCTCTATTTGTTAAGTATAATTTGTATATAATTCCTAATATTTTTATCAAGACCTGTGAAAACATGAGTATTAAAACACTTTGCATGAAATTTTCTTTTTGTAATTTTTTCCTTCTCATACGGCTCCTTGCATTGTTTTTCTTTTATATATCTTTTATTTTTGTTGAATTTATTTAATAATTACGATTTTACAAATAGTTTTATTCCTATTAAAAACATTTTTAGTAAAATATTTTTACATTTAATTGTTACAAATTATATCTAAATTATAAAAGCATAATATTCTTAGCTTTTTATATATACACGAATTTAACACTTTAACTTGTCAAAAGTTCAGTTTTTTTCGCAAAAAGTCTTGTTTTTTTCTTCATTTTATTAGATAATATAAAGAGATATATTATAAATTGGATGTGATAAATTTGTTAAAACTATTTGATAAATTTTTGAAATTTTTAAAAACAGATAGAAATACATTTGCAACTTATATTTTAACTTTAATATCTGCTTATATTTTAATAGATAGAATCGTGGAATTATTGTTCCTTATCTTTACTGGTGTAGGATTTTCTTATTGGGGACCAATTCAGTACACACTTGCTATTGCTTGCTTAACTTTTGCATTTTTATTTTCAGGTCCTTCTAAGTTTGCAAGTTCAGATGTGGCTAAGTACAGAATATTCCACTCTTTCTTTGTGTCATTTTATATTTTAATTGTATCTGCTGCTGTTCAGTGGTTAAATCAATTAGCTTGGGTTAGCATACTTTCACTTCCAAACTATGTTGATCTTGCTACAAACTTTTACTATTTATTTAGACCAGCCTTTACAGCTATTGCATTATACATACCTTTAGTTACATTCTATAGAGTATTTAAATGGTTATTATTCACAGTACATGATACTAAAGATATTCGTGATTCTATTTTTGATTACCCTGGAATATCTTTAAGTTCTGATAAAGAATTACATGGTGTTTATACTTGTGAAGTAAAGGTTTGTACAGACTCTGAAAGTGGTGAAGATGTTTGCATTCCAGAATCTAAGCGTTTTGAATCCTTCTTAATTGTAGGTGTTTCTGGTTCTGGTAAAACAACAATGGTTTATGAACCAATGCTTGCTAGAGATATAGAGAGAAAATCATTCTTTAAAGAAGTTTCTAAAGAAATGGGATTTACTGCTTTGAAAACTGGACTTGCCACATTAACTTGCCCTTATGATAACAATTATATTAATGAGCACTTTTCTTTAGATATGTTAGTTCCTAATCCTGATAAAATAGATACATATAAAAATTATATGAAGAAAATGATTATTTCAAGCTCAGGTGATAAATTTGTTTATCGTAATATGGGTATTACCTATGTATCTGCTGAGCATGAATCAGTAGAAAAAATAGAAAAAGTTGCTCAAAACTTTCATTTACCAGTAAATGTTGTAGACCCTAATAGAGTAGATTCACCTGGATTAAATCCATTTGTTTATAAAGACCCTATTAAAACTGGTTTAGCTATTTCTTCAGTACTTAAAGGATTATTCATTCATAGTAGACCTGATACAGAGCTTGCTTTTAGACAAAATGAAGCTATTCAAATATTAGAAAATATAGCTATTCTACTTAAAGAAATGTATCCATTAGAACATGAAGGTTTGCTTCCAAACTTAGAGGATATGTTAAATTTACTTACAGACTTTGACTTAGTTGTGGACATGGTAGAAAGAATGAAGCAAATTCCAGAGCTTGCTGAGAAATATCGTATTTTAATTCGTTACTTTGAAAATAACTTTTATCCAGATTCTAGTAACTTAATCAATGCAAAACGTTCTGTTACAACAGCTTCAACTGAAATTGATAATTTACTTAGATATCCTGGTGTTAAAAATATTTTGTGTAAGCGTTCTAACAATTTAGATTATGACCAAATTTTACAAAATGGTGAAATTACTTTAGTATGTACTCGTAGAGGAGATTTAGGTGAGGTTGCACATAAAGCATTTGGATTATTTTTCATATTACTAATGCAACAATCTATTCTTTCTAGACCTGGAAATGATAGCACTCGTATTCCTCATTTCTTATACATTGACGACTTTCCAACTTATATTTGCAAAGCTACTGAGCCAATCTACACAATATACCGTAAATATAAAGTTGCAACTGTATTAGATTCACAAAACTTAACACAGCTTAAAGGTGATTATTCTGCTGATAATAGAGGAGAATATTTCCAATCACTTATTCTTTCTAACACAGTTAATAAATTCATCTTTGGTAATGCGCTTCCAGAAGATGTTCAATGGTGGCAAACTGAAATGCAAGATAAGAGAGAATGGACTTGGAAGAATGATTATAACACTGATCCTGATAAAAAGAGTTATGATCAAAAATATGGTGGAATTGAATTTAAGTGGAAACCAAACTATGCAGCTGGTAAGATTATGGCATTAAAGGCAAAACAGGTTATTTATAAAGTTAAAGATACTAAGGGTAAGAGCATAGTTGAAAAAGGTAAAGTTGACTTTATGGAGGCTAAATATAAAGAACCTCAAAAAGTTAAGATGTATGACTTTGCTAAATTCACAAGTGGTATTGCTGATGCATCAGCTGCTACTAAAAAAGCTTTAAAGAAAAACCAAGGAAATTATGTTGGTGCAACAAAAAGCAATGATAACTACGATATGGATCGTGAAACAGACCCTATTCAAATGGATGATTCTGATTCTAGTTTCTTATTTGATAATGATAGTGCTATTGTAGTTAATTTAAAAAGAAATAAAAATGGAGAGTAGGTATAATTACAAAAAATATAAAATATTAAATATTAAATACAAAAGAACAATAGAGCTTTTGTGCAATGTCGCGCAGCGTTCAAGCGAAGCGCGTTTGGAGCTAGCAATCGACAGATTGCTTAGCGACAGCAAGACATAAACAAAAGCTCTATTGTTCTTTTATTATTCTCAATTACTTTTTTTCAATTTTTATAAATACTTAATTTGTAATTTTTTATCATAATCTACATATTAAATTCCAAGTAGTTTTACTTCTATGTTTTCCATTTTATATTTTTTAGTTTCTTCGTCTAGTTTAAATTCTACTAATGTTTTTGCAAGTGTTTCTTCGTTTTGCCTTAAGTCTGTTGTATAGTATAACTTAACATTACTTATCTCTACTTGATTAATAACTATTGCTTTGAAAGTTTCCGCCATGTGTTTTTCATCTTCACAAACAAGTATTATTTGGGGTATGTTCATGAATCCAGAATCTCCTACTTGAAAGTTTTCATAAAAGTCTTTATATAATCTCATTTTTTCAATTAGTTTCTTTTCCCAGTCTGGTTCTCTACGAACTACTTCAAATACAAATTCAATAGATTTATTATTCTTAGTTAGTTTTACACTACCACCACTTGCTTTAAATAGCTTTCCACTTTGTTTTGCAGTAAAGGCTGGCTTTGGCTTATATGAATCAAATACTTTTACTTTTCTTAAATATGCAATTAGTGTTTGATTTCCTGCTAATCTTTTCTTTATCATTGCTACTGGTTTAGTGTTATCTGTTGGTTGCCATTTACATTCTGTACCTCTTGAGTTTAAAAGGTATTTTCCCATTTTCTCTAAGCAGTATATACGATAAATTCCTTTTCCGTCTTCTGAATCAAAGTAATATCTTGTTAATATTTTGGTTTTTACTAATTGTTCTAGCTTATTATTTAATTTATCCTGTGAGCCTACTTCTATATGCTTCCATTCTAGCATTTGAAGTAATTGTCTTGAGGTTATAAATTCAAATTCATTTACTAATTCTAGTATTGCAAAATGAACATCTGTAATATGTCCTATATTTATCCTATGTATAATTTGATTCATGGATACATATCCATCTTTTCCGTCAAATACTTTTACTTCACCCTCGCGAATCGCAAATGGTGATACGGTTGCTTTAATAGCATTATCTTCTACCATTTTATTTCCTCCTCTAATCTTGAATCAAAGATTAAAATATTCTATTGTTCCTCTTGTTTCTTTCTTGATGACATATACTATGTTAACATATTATTTGCTAAAAAGCAAATTTTTGACTTCACTTTCAGTTAAGTATCTCCATGTTCCTAGTTTTAAATCCTTTACAGAAATATTACCTATCTTACTTCTATGTAATGCCAATACTTTTTTTCCTATTGCTTCGCACATACGCCTTACTTGTCTATTTTTTCCTTCATGTATGGTTATTTCTACCCTTGAAATTTGCTTTTCTTTATCTATTTTCATTATTCTTACATTTGCTTCTTTGGTTATATAATCTCCTATATCTACTCCGCTTCTTAAACTCTCTACTTCTTTTTCCGTTATTTCACCTTTTAATGTAACTTGATAAGTTTTATCTATTTCATGTTTTGGATGTGTTATTTGATATACAAAATCCCCATCATTGCTTAGAAGTAATGCACCTGATGTGTACATATCTAGCCTTCCTACTGGTACCACACTTGTTTTTATTGGCCTTCCTTTTTCTTTTAAAAGCTCCATTACAGTAGGTCTTCCAAATTGATCTTTTACTGTTGTAACATAGCCTATTGGCTTATTTAGCAAAATATATATTTTATTGGTTTGATTTTTAACCACTCTACCTTCAAATTCTACCTCATCTTTTTCAGTATCTATTTTATTTCCAAGTGTGCTTATTATTTTGCCATTTACTTTAACTTTGCCATCTAAAATATATTCTTCTGCCTTTCTTCGAGAGCATATTCCCTGATTTGCTAAAAATTTTTGTAATCGTTCTTCCATTTTTTCTCTCTTTATAATTTACTTATATTTCTTGTAATACACTATAGTAACTTGAAATAGCACTGCGCAGCGTTCAAACGAAACGAAGTGAAGTGCGCTTGGAGCAACCTTCCTTTAATTTATTTATATTGAAGGTTGCAACAGCAAAGTGCATGTAAAGTTACTATAGTGTATTACTATAATATTAAAATATTAAGTAATTTTTTTCTCCTTTCTTAGCAAATTTAAAACCTCTTCAAAATATTTTGGTAAAGGTGCTTCTAAGTTTAATATTTTACCATTTGTAGGGTGTTTAAAGGTTAAACTTTTAGCGTGTAACATTTGCCCTTCTACACCAAATTCATTTTTTCCATTCGAATAAACCATATCTCCTACAACAGGGTGCCCTATTTCTGACATATGTACTCTTATTTGGTGAGTTCTACCAGTTTCTATTCTAACCTCTAAAAATGTATAATTGCCAAATCGTTCTAGCACTTTGAAATGTGTAATTGCATTTTTACCATTTTTAGTAACTGCCATTTTCTTTCTATCTTTTGTACTTCTTCCTATTGGCATATCAATGGTTGCTTCGTCTTCAGGTACATTTCCTCTTACTAATGCTAGATATACTTTTTTGACTTCTCTATTTTGTATTTGATTGCTTATCGCAATATGTGCTTTATCGTTTTTTGCTACAATTAAAAGCCCTGATGTGTCTTTATCTAGCCTATGTACTATTCCTGGCCTTAACTCTCCACCTATTCCAGATAGATTTTCCTTGCAATGTGCCATAATTGCATTTACTAAAGTGCCATCTGGATTTCCAACTGCAGGGTGAACTACCATACCTTTTGGCTTATTTACTACTATTATGTCCTTATCTTCATACACAATATCTAGTGGAATTTCTTGTGCTTCTAGCTTTGTTTCTTTAGCTTCTGGCACTATTATTTTTATAGTATCTCCTGCTTGTACTGTATATGACGTTTTTACATTTTTTCCATTTACAGTAATTTGCCCTTCCTCTATTAATTTTTTAATCATAGTTCGAGATAAGTCATTTTGTTTTTGTGCTAAGTATTGATCTAACCTTTTTTGGTTTTCTATCTCTACTACTTTTATTTCTTGGTCAATCATCTTTTATTTTATTCCTTTTTTTACTTTATTTCTTGTGATTTATCTTTTTTACTTTGTGGTTTTGATTTATCTTTATTATTTCTACCGCTTTGTCGTTTTAATCTATCTTTCTTTTTTATTTTTTAATTTGTTCTACTTCATTGTTCTAGCTATTTCTTTGATATATTACAAAATCATTATCTGCATATAGCTCTATATAATTATCATCTCTTGATAAAAACATATTTAATTTTGTTTTCTTTCCAATAATAACATGAGTAATATTGTATTTTTCCATCTCATCTTCATAATAAGTTCCTATTGTTGAGGTATTTATATAATCTGAAAATATATCTCTTCCATCATATTTTCCCTCTGCATTCTTTACCCCATTAAATTCTGGTGAATATAGGTCTGCTCTAGAGTCTATAAATACAGGTATTCCTCTAAACAATAAATAACTTCCATAATTATACTCATTGAATAATCTTATATTTTCTATGTCTAAATTTTCTAGAATATAGTCCGATGCCTCTACTGGATATGAACTAGTATTTACATACTTATTACCGATTTTATTTCTATACATTAAAACACTCAATAAAATTACAATTAAAATAGTTAAAATTTTCCCTAAAAACGTTGTTGTAAATTTCATTAAATTTTCTGTTCCATCTTTATCATATTTTTCAATCAAAGTTGTAACTAATTTTGCAAAAATAAGTCCACCAAAGATTGCAAATAGTGCTGTATGGCGTATAGACATGAAGGCCAACAAAGTAAGACCTGCAATCATGAAGAAATCCCTTAATTTTGCTTTTGTGTCTGTAAAAATAAGTAATAATATATATATTGCAAATACAAATAACATAGTGGTATTTCTTATTAAAACCAATGGTTGATGTTCACTTATATTATTTACTGTGTTTCCTTGCATTGTTTTTATTAAATATGTGTATGGAACTGTTCCGAGTGGTGTAAGTAGTCCTGTGAAAATAGAAATTATTACAACTAAAATAAGCCACTTAACAGCTTTTTCTTTTTTGAAAATTACTTTATATGCCTTTTCTCTTCTCTTTTCAGTCATCTTGATAGCATTTTCTTTGTCTAATTGTAAGTGTGCAATTTCTTCTTGCTTTTTACCTATTTTTTCTACATCACCTTTTTTAGTAATTCTTTTTAATCTCCATTCTTTCCATTTAATTCTTAACGTATAATATAAGTATGCATCGTTTATTGTTGCAAGTAAATATTCTGCTATATAAGGTAAGAATAATACAAAATAAAATGGCCATACTGCACAGTGAAGGTTTGCAATTAATATTGGAATTATTAATAGATAAACTATATATCTCTTCTTTTTGGTTTTTATAAATTGTTCAATAAATAATACTGTTAGGACAAATAAAATGTATGTTACTAATTGTGCTCTTGCTGTAATAAAGTCTTTTAATAAATACATTATAACAAATGTGAGTAAAAGCGATACTACAGGATTTTTACATAATTTATTTGCTGTATAATAAATAGTTAGTCCTAAAATCATTGCAAGCAAAATAGTGCTAATATACAAAGCACAAAATCCACTTATTCCTATTGTTTCGCCTAAGTTATATACTAAATATGTGCCCACATCATATAGCCAGTGAGGGTATGTGTATGGCAAATTCTCATGCCATGAAAACGAATCTTGCATATCAATTGTTTTTGTTTCTACTATATGCTCACCTATTGCAATACTATAATACGTATCATTTTGAAAGGTTATTGGCGTTAGTGAAAAACAAAATATTAAAATGCAAAAAAATGCTAAAACATGAAATTTAATTTTAGTTTCTTTCTTCTTTTTTTCTCTCTTTTCATTTATTTCCTTTATACCAATATCTTTTTCATTAATATTATTTTCGTTTGCTTCTTTCATTATTTTCACCTTATCTTTATTTTTATGTAGCAATTATATCAAATTTATTTGAGCACAACAAGGTGTTTATTAAAATTAGGATTTATATTTTTTCCTTTATTAATAATTTATTACTTTTAAGTTTAATTGGATTATATAAAAGCTAAATCACAAATAAATTGTAACTTAGCTTATCTAAATTAAATATTAAATCATAAAAGATAAATTTATTACCTTTTTATTTATTTTCTTGTAAAGAATGATACTCTACTGATTTTTCATAGTTTTTCATTACTTCTTCTTCCGATAATGCTCTACTATATAACCTTAAGCAATAAGCGTTCATCTTCGAATAATTCCATGCCCCAGCTTCTGTCATCGTAGAACGCCCAATACAAAAATATTTTAATGTTGGTAAATCATTCTTTACAAAATTGTCCCATTGTTTCTTATTATAATCTCCACTGTATAATTTTTCTCCGTCAAGATAAACAGTTTGTTTATAGTATTCTCCATCTTTACCTTCTACTGTATACGCATTAGAAGTATCTACAGTTATGGTTATATAACAACCTTCTTTTAATTTATTTAAATCTACAACATAGTAAATATTCCATACACTATGATAGTTTTCACTAAAATCAGAAGGTGCTTCCTCTCCCGTTCCCGCGTTCCATATAATACAGCTCTTTATACCTTCAAATGCCTTCTGACCTATTCCAAACCTAAACTTCGCCTGATTAGACTCATTTCCATCCCAATAGCTGAATATTCCATTGTAGCCCCAACCTACCCTCGGGTCAGTTGTTCCACCATCCCATATACCATAAAATTCAAATGTAAATCCATTTTTCGCTAATGCTTCTTTTTGGTCTTCTCTATCATATTGTACCTTTATATAATCATCTTCTCCATCAAAATTAAATGATGTACTTGTTAATCCACTATTGTCATCATAATTAAAGTTTACTAAGTCTACATTTTCTCCTAACTGTTTTTCTAATGCTTGCTCTTTATTTTCTACACTTTCATCTATTATAGACGAGTCTATATTTATTATTAAGTTATCTTTTACTGCTAACATATCTCCTGCTGATAATGACATATAATTATTTTCTTCTAGTTGTATCATCTCTCCTGTTTCATAATTTATTAGCCAACTATTTTGTGCTTTTCCGTAGTTTGGAAGCTCTGTTTCTTTTTCTATATAGTTCCAACCTATATCGTAAGTTTTATCATTTACTTTTATTATATGCCAATTCGATGAATTATCTAACCTCCTTGTATTTAATGCTTCTCCTAATTTTTTAGAATTGATATTTGTACTATAATTTCCAATTTGTACAGCTAATATATTTTGCTCTAAATATTCTTTTTCACTTGCTATTAATGTTAAATCTTCTGCCTTTTTAGCTTGCGTTAATATTCCATTATCTCCAAATACAACTGTTATACTTACTGATGCTAAAATCAAAAGCACTACAATTGTTACTACTAAGGCTATTAGTGTTATTCCTGATAACGAATTTACACTTCTGCCTTGTGTAAGTTTTGTAGTGCATATAAATAACGGTCTATTTTTGCTATATAAACCTTCCCTTTCTTCTATTTTTTCTAAATTACGGCTCTCTCTCTCTCTCTCTCTCTCTCTCTAGAGCCACAAGCGTTTTTACTTTTCATCTGTTTTCCTCCTCTTTTTTGACTTTAGAATAATATTTTCTAGTTCTTATATAACTAATTTATAATATACTTTATCTTTTTTGTCAATAAATTTAAGTAATTTCACTCTTAAATCTTAAATTTAAAAGTAAATTCCATCGATGGCTTAAGTGGAATTTAGTTTTAGATATTTTTTTGATATAATTATATT
>CANRGT010000030.1 GCA_947630185.1 uncultured Clostridia bacterium
TTACACCTTTTCCATTATATCTTGTTTCATCTCCATCTCTTAATTCAACCGCTTCAAAACTTCCTGTTGATGCACCTGATGGTACCATTGCAACTCCTCTATAACCATCTTCTGTTATTACCTCTACTTGTAAAGTAGGATTTCCTCTTGAATCTAAAATTTCTAATGCTTTTATAACATCAATTTCTAAATAATTTTTCATTTTTTCTCCTCCTTTTTATATTATTATGAACAAAAAAAATTGCAATAATCTAAATTATTGCAAAAAGGTTTATTTTCCTATAAACATTTGAACATATATTTTTCCATATTTTGGGCTACTTACTACTCCAAGTCCTGTATAATTATAACTGCTATTTAATATGTTCGCTTTATGTCCTGATGAATTCATCCATGCTTCTACTGCTCCACTATTACTAGAATTTCCAGCTAAATTTTCTCCAGCTGTTTTATATGATATTTTAAAACTTTTTAGCATTTCAAATGGAGAACCATAAATTGGAGATTCATGTGCAAAATAATTATTTGTAACCATATCTTGTGCTTTTATTCTTGCTACTCTTTGTACTTCATTATCTATTTTTAATGCCTGTAATCCATTGTTTATTCTCTTTTGGTTAATTAAGTCAAAAGTTTCTTGTTCATCTGCTGTTAAGGTAGAAGTATTTGATGTATTGTTTTGATTATTACTTGTTCCTGTATTATTTGATGTTGAATTATTTGTATTTGGGTATATTGGCTTAATATAGTCTTTACTAACTGCACCAATATAATCTCCTTCTACTTGAACTATATACCAGTTTCCGACTCCTGCAAATACTCTAATATATTCTCCATAATCTACTGTATCTATTACTTTATATTGTATACCAGGTCCATTTCTTACATTTAATTTTGTGGCTGTTACGAGTCCTGTTGTAAATCCAACATTATAATAGTGTTGCATTCCAAATGTTTTTGTAAATATACATGCAACTAATACAAATGATATTATCATTGTGTATTTCATTATTTTTTTCTTTTTAGAAGATGAAACATCCATATTATATACCTCCTTTATATAGATATTCTAATATGGATGTCCAATATGTATTATTTTTATATTAAATTATATGATGTACATATATATGTCTTATATTTATTTTTTAATTTATTATATCTCCTATTCCCTCTGCCATTATTGCATTATTATAAAAACATTGAATAACATCTGCTCCTAAACTTTTTCCTATATCTACTATCTCTTTTTTTGATAAATTTAAGTTAAATAATTTATTCATAGATAATATAAAACTTGCACAGTCTGTGCTTCCCCCTGCTAGTCCTGTTTGCATTGGTATTTTTTTATTAAGTTTTACTTTTACACCTGTAATAAAACTATATTTTTCTTTTAATTTATTATATGCTTTATATATGATGTTTTCTTTATTATTTATTTCTTCTATATTTGTTTCTAACTCAAAACTATTATTTTCAGTTTTTGTTATATATAATTCATCATATAAATTTATTTTTTGAAATATAGATTTTATATTATGATAGTTGTCTTCTCTTTTATTTAATACTATTAAATTCAAATTTATTTTTGCTCTTGCTTTACTATATATTTTGTTCATTTATTACCTCATTACATCATAATTTCTCTTGTTTTTTCTCTTACTTCTTTATCAAAATCTAATATTTCTTCAACAGTTTTTAATTGTCTTTTTTCATAGCAGTTCATAACCTTTTCTATTCCTAATGGAATATCTGTATATTTTATTTTTTTATTTAAAAAACTATCTACTAAAACTTCGTTTGCAGCATTTAAAACTACTTGAAAACTATGTCCTCTTTTTATTGCTTCATAAGCTAATTGTAAACATTTAAATTTATTTAAATCTGGTTTTTCAAATTTTAAGTCTACAATTTCAAATAAATTTAATTTTTCTATATTGTTTGGTAATCTATTAGGAAAATTTAAAGCATAAGCTATTGGTATTTGCATAGATTTTGGTCCTATGTTTGCCATTATTGTACCATCTTTAAATTGTACCATTGAATGTACCAAACTTTTTCTATGTACTACTACTTCAATTTGACTAGGTTCTACATTAAATAGCCATTTTGCTTCTATTACTTCAAATCCTTTATTCATCATTGTTGAAGAATCTATTGTTACCTTTTTTCCCATGCTCCATGTTGGATGGTTTAATGCTTCTTCTACTGTAATTTTGTCTGTTATTTCTTTATCAAAAAATGGACCTCCTGATGCCGTTAATAGTATTTTATCTATTTCGTTATTTTCTTCACCATTTAAACACTGCATAATTGCACTATGTTCACTATCAACAGTAAGTAATTTTGCATTATTTTCTTTTGCTGTTTTCATTATTAATTCTCCACCTGCAACTAATACCTCTTTATTTGCTAATGCAACTGTCTTACCATTTTTTATCATGTTATATGTTGGTTTCAAACCTGCTATTCCAACTAGTGCTGAAATTGAAATATCAAAATCTACTAATTGTGATATTTCTTCCATTCCAACATCTCCATAATATATGTTTATATTTTTAAATGTTTCTTTTAGTCTATCTGCATTTTCTTTATCTATAATATATACATTTTTAGGTTGAAATTCTTTTATTTGTTCTATTAATTTTTCTATATTTTTTCCTGCTACTAATGTTACTACCTCAAACTTATCTTTGTTTTCTCTTATTACATTTAATGTACTTTCTCCTATTGAACCTGTTGAACCAAAAATTGCTACTTTTTTCATAATTTTATCTCCTTTTTATTTAATTTACTGTTATACAAGCAAATACGCTTATACCATTTCCTTTTCCAAATTCAGTTAATTCTTCTCCTGTTGTTGCAGTTATTCCCACACAATTTTCATTTATATTTAAAATTCTTGCTATGTTTTTTCTCATTTCTTCAATTTTAGGTGATATTTTTGGTGTTTTACATTCTATCGATATTGATATGTGTATAATTTCTTCTTTTAAATATTTTAATGCTTCTTTTACATATTCTTCACTATTTTTTATTCCTTTTATATTACACATTTCATCTGCAATTTTTCCTAATATGTTTACACAAGTAATTCCTGATATTGCATTTGTTATTGCATGTAATACAACATCTCCATCACTATTTGCTTTCAAAGAATAGTTTTCTTCAAATTCTATTCCGACCTAATATTAATTTTTTGTTAGTATTATCGTAATCTATTCTATGACTATCTTGACCTATTGCTACTTTCAATATATTCACCTCCTTTATGATTTTTCTATTTTATTTATATATTTATAAATTTTCTTTAATTTCTGGAAATAAGTCATATAAATTATATCCTAATAAATTATCAAAAAATTCCTTTAATTTATATGTTTCCTTTATATGATAATGTGTTTTAGCATAAACCCCATGTCTTAACAATAAATCCATTCCTCTTTTATCAATTGTTAGTACTTTAGTAGTACACATTAAATCACATAAATTAATTATTTTCTCGTAAATTGTATATTCATCTTTTATATAATTTTTTACAAATTCAAAATTAGGATTATTTCTATCTGTTTCATCTCTATCATTTGATATACAATCTATATCATTATTTAAAAAGGAATGTTTAATACAAATTCCAGCATATTCTTCATCATATCCTAATGATTTTATATAGTCATAGCCTTTCATAGCATGTGGAAATACACCACTTTCATTATAAGCATATCTTTTTCCAATATCATGTATGTAGCCTAAAGTTTTAGCATAATCTTCATCCAAATTTAGAGCTTTTGCAATTTTTCCTGCAGTATTTCCAACACAAATTGAATGATTTATCCAACCATCATTTGAAGTTTTATGTCTTTCTTCTTCTAACATTTTTAATGCTTCTTTACTTGTTAATTTCATTATTTTACTCCTTCAGTTTTATAGCTTTTTTTCATATATAAATGCTTTTGATTTTGGTATATTTCCTAATTTACCATACTCCTTATTTTTTACAATAGTTTCATAAACTTTTTCACATCCACAGGCTTCATAAAATTTAAAATTGCATGCTTCATCTGTTGATATTTGTAAATTTCTCATATTATCTTTTTTAGCATATTCAAATACTTTAAACAATAGTTTTTTACCAATTCCTTTACCTCTATAATTTTTATCAACTAGCAAAACAGAGACTTCTCCATTAAAATAATTTTCTAATTCCTTTGGAAGATAACTATAATTTTTTTCATATCCCTTTAATTCATTTAAATTTTTAATATCTTTACTTTTATATAATTTATTTTTTATAATATTATAAAACTTCTTTTTCAATAAATGTTTTTTAGAATTATTTTTTGAATATCCACTAAATCCAACTAATTTTTTTCCATCACTATATGTAACTATTTTTTCACTTTCTTCTAATATATTCAAAAGATATATCCATGCACAAATATTACCTGTTGCACCACTTTCTCTTTTTCCTAAATTCCATTCATTTGCAAGAAGATTTACTGCTTGTTTCATTTCTGAATAATACATTATATTCCTCCTAATTTTTTAAATAAATCTTTATATATTTTATCAACATTTAAATAATTAACTACTGTTATTTTATGATTATTTGTTGTTATTTCATAAGATGTGTCTTCTTTAATATATGGGCAGCTAATTTCTTCTGTTTCAAACCATTGTTTATTAATCATGTAAGCTATAACGCTAATATCCCAAATTGGTCTTCTTTCTTTAATACCATGTATACCATCATTATAAAATCTTTGACATAAATAATCGCATAATTCACTTTTACCTTTTAAAAAATGTTCTAATTCATATATTGAAGTTATTAAATTAGATGCTACATTTTTGCAAGGTATAATTGTTAAGTTTACCTTTGATTCAAATACTGTTTTTACAGCTTGTACATCTTGTCTAAAATTAAACTCTTTATTATCTTTGCTTAAAAAACTATGTCCGCCAAGCCAAATGACTTCAATTTTATTTATTATTTTAGGTTCTCTCTTTATCGCAATAGCTACATTTGTTATTGCACCTATTTCTAAAATATAGGTTTTATCATTTTTATTTGCAATTTCAATAATTTTATTTACTGCATCATTTTCTTCATTATAGTTATTTTCTACATAATCTATTGCTCCTTTAAATACTTTTTTAGTCCAATCAAATTTTAACCAATTACATATCTTGATGATTTCATTATAACTTTTGTCTGTTCCTTCTTCTATTGATATATTATTATCATGATGATATGGTGCTACGGTAATTGCTTCAATATTAAATTTATCTTGTGATTTTAATAAATAGGCTAAAGCAAATTGGTCATCACATTCATTATATGTATCTGTATCTAAAATAACATTTACTTTGTTGTTATCTTCTTTTTTGCTTAATTTAGATATTCTTTCGTATATTTCTTTCCATTTAGAAACTCTATCTAATTTTTTTTCTTTTTGATTATATCTTGTATTCATTGTATAAACTTTAATACCATTATTTATTAAATCTAAACTTATGCTAATGCTATCTTCAATCATTAAATCAATATTGTTTTCTAAACATACTTCTGTTTTAGCATGTTTATCATGGGCATTTGTAAATATTAATCTATCATAGACAATATCATATTTATCTAACCATTTTTTTGTTAATTCAATCGGATTTGTATATTCTCCATTATCTCTTCCAGTTATAATATATATTTCATGTCCATCTTCTTTTAATTTTTTTATATAGTATGGTGAATCTTCTATTGGCTTTAACTTTTGAGCAAAATTTTGAATATTTGAATCATAAAAACTTTTTTCTTCTTGCTCTGTCCAATCAAACATTCCTTTTCTTAAATATTCTGGATTTTCATTTATAATTCCTGTATTTCTTAATTCTTTATCATGCCTTAAATATTCTTTTAATAATGTATCATCAAAATTAGATATACAATTGTCTATATCAATTCCTATTTTCATTTTATATTTCCTTCTTATATACTTTTTTATTAAAATTATCTATTTATTTATTTTAACATATTCTATCATAAAAAGTGCAAAAAAGGAAGTGCTTTTTCAAATACTTCAAATTCAACTCTTATTTATGAATTTAGATATTTAAAACAATTAACTATTGATATAGTTTGTATTCAAACAAAAGTTTTGTTTTTTATCAAAAACTATTGATTTTTTGTATATATTTGATATAATATAAATGCGAAAGGATGTTTTATATATGCAAGAATTATTAAATATTTTAAATAATACAAAAAATACTTTAGATAATTATTATGAAATACATAAAAATGAAAAATTCTATAATAAAAGAAACTCTCCTAAAGATTATCTTGAATGGATAGATAAGAAAACAAAAATTATAATGCATTCTCCTGAATTTATTGAAAAATCAAAAGAATATATTGTTCGTGGAGATGTCATTTGGGTTGAATTTGGATTTAATATAGGTGAAGAGTTTAGTGGTAGGCATCCAGCTGTAGTTTTAAAAAATGGTGGTAAAACATTATTAGTTTTGCCTATTACAAGTAAGCGACCAACAGAAAAACAGCTTGCTAGTAAAACTTACATTGAACTTGGAAAAATATATAACTTTAAAACAATGAAAAGATGGGTAAATATCTTCAACATTAATCCTATAAGTATTGAAAGAATAGATTTCACAAAGAAAAAAGGAAATATTAAAGGAATTGATTTAGATAATATATCAAAAGCTTTTTTAGACTCTGATTTATTTAAATATAGACCTGCTAAAAATAATTTATGACTTTTCAAAATTTTTGCATAAAATTCTTGATTTTTACATAAAAATATAGTATCATTTAATTAATAGGAAATCTTTTTAATTAGATGACTGAGAAGGCTTACTTCAGTAAGCAGTTATGATTTAGTATGTAGCTTATATAGAAATATATAAGCTACAGTTTTTTTATTTCTTCCATAATATATCTATAAATTTCGCCCCAATTGCTAACTTCTTTTACATATTCATTTTGTTCTAATTTTTTCATTTCTTTATCTCTAAAATAAATCGTTCTAATTTTATTTTCTGATAATTTTTTACATACATCATATGAATCATCTATCATAACATCAATATTTTCTTGTTGTGCAACTTCTAATTTATCATCTTGTTTCCAATAATATTTATCAAATGATAATCCCTCTTCATTAAATTTATCTATTGCAACATCTTTCATTTCTTCAATCATACCACCTCTGGCAGATATTATAATTAGTTCATTGTTTTCTTTTTGTAACATATTAATTACATCTTTTGCTCCTGGTATTAGTGGAGCTTTCTTTGATAATTTTATAAAATATTTATTAACAAAATTCATTCTTTCTTCTTCAGTCCAGTTATATCTATTTCTTAAATAATGCTCATTTCTGTTAATAATTCCATCTTTATTTAGTTCTATAAAATCATACAAATCTCCATATGTTTTCAATACTCTTTCATAATCTAATATTACTCCATCTATATCTATTCCTATTTTCATAATTAATACCTCTCTTTATTAGTATTTTAATTGTAGATATCTAATTTTTATTTCTTTCCAAATATTTTCCTCCTTTGCTTTATATTTTATAATATTTTATCTTAAATTCATTACTGTACAACATTCCACATGGCTTGTAAATGGAAACATATCAACAGGTTGAATTTCTTGCAATTCATATTTATCTTCTAATAACTTTAAATCTCTTATTAAAGTTGCAGGATTACAACTAATGTATACAATCTTATTTGGTAAAACCTTTAAAATATTATTAATAGTTACATTATCTAAACCTTTTCTAGGAGGGTCAACAAAAACTACATCTGGTTTTATATTTCTATTTTTTAATAAATCTTCTAATACAAATTCAACATCACCAGCAAAAAAATCTGCATTAGTGATATTATTTATTCTAGCATTTTCTTTTGCATCTTCAACTGCTTGTTCTACAATTTCTATTCCATATACTTTTTTTACATATTTTGAAGCAAAAATTCCTATTGTTCCTATTCCACAATACAAATCTAATATAGTTTCATTTCCTGTTAAATTTGCCATTTGTATTGCTAAATTATATAATTTTTCTGTTTGAATAGGATTAATTTGATAAAAAGACATTGGTGATATTTTAAAAGTATAATCTCCTAATTTGTCTTCGATATAACCGCTTCCATATAAAGTAATATTTCTTTCTCCTAATATTACATTGGTATTTTTTTTGTTAATATTTTTTACTATAGTTTTAATATTACTAAAATTTTGTTTTAATTCTTCAACTAATTTCTTCTCTTCTTCAAAGTTATCCCCATTTATTACAAGTATACACATTATTTCATTAGTTCTTTTTCCAACTTTAATAACTACATGTCTAAATAACCCCTTACAAGTTTTCTCATTATATACTGATATGTTATTTTTATTAATAAAATCAATTATAAATTTTGCTATTTCTTCTGAATTTTTATCTTGTATTTTACAATTATCTATTGGAATTATATTATGTGTTCTATTTGCAAACACTCCTATAATAGAATTACCATTTTTATCAATTCCAACTGGGTATTGTGCTTTATTTCTATAATAATATGGATTTTCCATGCCTATTGTATTTTTTACATTTAATTTATTAGATAATGTTTTATTCACTAAACTTTGAACAGCATTTCTTTTCATAATTAAAGTTTCTTCATAACAAATATGTCTTAAATTGCAACCACCACATTTCTCATAAGTATTACAATTTGTATCTACTCTATTTTTAGATTTTTCTAATATTTCAATAATCTTTGCAAAAGCATAAGAAGAATTTACTTTTAAAATATGTATTTTAACTTTTTCTCCAATAATGGTGCCTGGTATAAATACTGTAAAATCTTTTATTTTTGCAATACCTTCTCCTTCAAATCCATTATCTATTATATCTACAATATATTCTTCATTTTTTTTTATAGGACATTCCATATTATTCTCCAATTTACACTTTATTTAATACTTTTCCAACAACAAAAAATATTACAAACATTATAGCATTAACCATAACTATACTTGCACCTGTTGGAATTGCATATATATATGATATTATTATTCCTAATAATAAACAAATTACTGATATTATTGCAGAACTAATCATAACACTTTTAAATGTTTTACATACTCTCATAGAGGTTAGTGCTGGGAAAATTATTAGGCTTGAAATAAGCATTGTACCCATAATTCTCATTCCAATAACAATAGTTATTGCAGTTAAAAATGCTATTATCATATTATATAAATTTGAATTTGTGCCTGTTGCCATTGCATAATTTTCATCAAAAGTTACAGCAAATATTTTGTTATAAAATAATATTACTAAAACTAATACCACTATTGATAATGCAATACTAATAACTACATCTGTTGAATTCATTGCTAATATACTTCCAAACATATAACTAAATACATCTGTATTTACGCCTTTTGCAAGTGATATTGAAATTACACCTATTGCTAGTGCAACTGTTGATATTAATGCAATAGCTGAATCTGATTTTAATTTACTTCTTTCACTTAATTTTAATAAAAGAAATGCTGATATTACAACAACTGGTATTGATACATATAATGGTGTTAAATTTAATGCCATAGCCACTGTTAATGCACCAAAAGCAACATGAGATAATCCATCACCTATCATAGAATATCTTTTTAATACTAAACTTACACCTAATAAAGATGAACATAAGGCTACTAGTCCACCTACAATTATTGCTCTTATTATAAAGGTATATGAAAGCATTTCAGTTAATACATTAAACATTTTCACTACCTCCTATAAAATTTTTATAAATTTCACTATTTACATAGTCATTAACTGTTCCAAAAAATTTACATTCTTTTTGCATATGTAAAATTTTATTTGCATTATTTATTGCAAAATTTATATCATGTGAAACCATTACAACTGTAATTCCTTGCACATTTATTTTTTTTATAATAGCATACATCTCTTTTGTAATATTTATATCTAATCCTGTAATTGGCTCATCTAAAAATATTATTTTTTTAGTTGAACATAAAGCTCTTGCTAATAAAACTCTTTGTTGTTGTCCACTAGATAATTCTTTATATGATTTATTTTTTAATTCTTTTAAACCTAATTTCTCTATATTTTCATTTGCTATATCTTTTTCTTTTTTTGAATAAAAAGGCTTAATTCCTCTACTATTTAAAGTTCCAGATAAAACAACTTCATATACAGAAGCTGGGAAATCTTTTTGTACTATTGTTTGTTGTGGTAAATAACCTATCTCATTTCTTTTTAAATCATTTAAAAAGATAACTTCACCAGATTTTATTTTTTCTAAACCTAAAATAGATTTTATTAATGTACTTTTTCCTGAACCATTTTCTCCAACTATACAAAGATAATCTCCTTTATCTATTGAAAAAGATACATTTTTTACTGCAATATTTGAATCATAATTTACAACAATATTCTTACATTCTATTTGCTTCATAAAAACCTCCAATTGAGCAAATTTATAATGATTTTAAAATTTTGTTTTATCTTAATGCATATTTTAAGACATTTACATTATCTCTCATAATTGATACATAAGTTTTTCCATTTTCAAAATCTTCTTTGCTAATACTTTGACATGAGTGTAGGCACATTACTTCTACATTAGTTTCTTCTGCTAGTGTATTTGCAACCTTTTTACTACTTAATTCTATATATAAAACAACTGGTATATCGTTATTTTTTATATCATTAATTAAATTAACCACTGTACTTGCTGATGGTTCTGTTTCTGTACTACATCCTGCAAATGCTGCCTTATATTTTAAATTATATTGTTCTATAAAATATCTAAATGGAAATCTATCTCCAAAAATTAATAATTTGCTTTTAGAATTATTAACAATTTCTTTTATATTATTATCTATTTCTTCTATTTTCTCTATGTAATTTCTAGCATTAAATTCATATATACTTTTTTTACTTTCATCAATTTTTATTAAATTTTCCTCAATTGCTTGTACTAATTTTATAGCATTTTTTGGAGATGTCCAAATATGTTCATCATATTCTAATTCTTCTTTTTCTTCTTCACTACTATATATATTTTTATTATCTTCTTCTATTTTATCAACATAATCCATCATTTTTATAATCGTTATATTACTTGTATCTATTGTTTCTAATATTTCTTCTACCCAAGCATCGTTTTCTCCACCATTATATATAAATACATCAGCATTTTGAATTTTTACTAAATCTACTGGTGTTGGTTCGTAAGAATGTATTTCTGTTCCCGGATTTATTAATAGATGTATGTTATTTTCACTTCCAACTACTGCTCTTGCAAAATCATAATATGGAAATATTGTTGTAACAATTTCTATTTCATTATTGTTTTTTGGTTTGATTGGATTTATTTTTATTCCTATTTGTATTATTGTATAAAAAATTAATAATGAAATTATAATAGAAATTATTATTATTGTTATTTTTTTTTCCATTATTTTAACCTCATTTTTTTATTATTTGACTTATATATTATATCATTTTTTGGTTAATTATGTCAATGATTCAAAGTAAAATTGAATTATATAAAAAAATAACAGATAATTTCTTATCTGCTATCTATTGGCTCCTCAAGTTGGACTCGAACCAACGACCCTTCGGTTAACAGCCGAATGCTCTACCGACTGAGCTATTGAGGAATATAAATTTGGCGATGACCTATTTTCCCAGCAAGGTAACTCGCAAGTATCTTCGGCATTATAGAGCTTAACTTCTGTGTTCGGCATGGGAAC
>CANRGT010000031.1 GCA_947630185.1 uncultured Clostridia bacterium
TTAAATGTATTAAAAAAATATAGTGATGAAGAACACAAATTATCTATATCAGAGCTAAAAGAAAAAATAAATGAAATATATGGTGAGAATATAGACCCAAGAACTATAAGAAGGAATATCAATTTACTTAAAGAAAAATTTGGATATGATATTAGTACATACAATGATAACAAAATAGGCTATTATATATGTAATGATCCAGAAACAGATTTTGAACCAGGAGAAATTAGAGCAATTATAGATACTTTTAGCTATTCAGCATTTATAGAAGATAGAATAGCAAAAGGAATAATAAAAAAGTGTAAGAACCTTCAAAATGTATATGAAAATGAAAAAGTAAAAAATTATAAAGTATATTCTCCTAAAGGAAAAACAAGCAATATAGAAGTAATAAAAAACATAGAAGATATATCAAATAGTATCATGAATAAGCATAAGATAAAATTTGAATATTGGAAATACTATATCAAAGGAGACAAAATAGAAAAGAAAATAGTAAGTACACCTCTTGTTTCTCCTTATGCAATTTTATATGATAACCAGCAATTTTATATGCTTGGTATAAAAGAAGAAAATACTGAATTTTTCCATTATAGATTAGATAGAATAAGGAATTTGACTGAAACAAATAAAAAAATAACAATAAGAAAAACAGAAAAAGAAATAGAAGAGTATACAGATGCTTCAGTTGAAATTTTTAGTGGCGATAAAATAAAAATAGAAGCTAAATGCAATGAAGTGCTACTAGGCGAAGTTATAGAAAAATTTGGAAAGAATGTTCAAATAAAGCCTATAAATGATAAAGAATTTAAAATGACTTTATATGCCAATCCACAAGGATTTGAATTATGGGCAATGAGAAACTTAGATGTAGTAACAGTAACAAGTCCACAAACCTTTATAGATGAAATAAAATCGTTATTAGAAGATGCAATGAAAAGATATAAATTTTAAAGTTAACCATACATTTCGTGTCCAACCAAATTGAATAAAAAAATTATAGCTAGTATAATAAAAATATACTAGCTATATTTTTTGAAAGGAAAGTGATAAATAATGAAAACCGGATTTAAAAAATTAGATGAAGCAATTGATATACAAGATGGAAATTTAATTATTTTAGGAGGAACAGCTTCAGTAGGAAAAACAAATCTGGCATTAAATATAATTAACAATATTGCAATTAATGAAAAAAAATCAGTTTTATTCTTTAGTTTAGAGTGCTCTAAAGAAACCATAAAAAATAAAATCATTAGTATTGCTGGGATGATTCCAGCTCCTAGTATTGTAAATGAAGGAAGAAACTTAAAAGATTCTGAATTTTTAAAGCAAAATGAGATTATAAGAGAAATGGAAGAAGCACCAATATATATTGACGACACACCAGGAATATCCATAAAAGAAATTTGTGAAAAATCTACAAAAATAAAAAGTGAAAAGGATATAAGTTGCATTATAATTGATTATTTGGAACTAATAGGTTTTGATAAGAGTAAAAATTTAAGTAGAGATATAGAAACAAACGAAATATTGAAAAATTTGAAATATTTAGCTCAAGAATTAAATATTCCAATTTTAATAACTTCATATATATCACATGCAAAAATATATCGTAGAGAAAATCATATTCCGAAAATAGAAGACCTAACCCAAAATATAGATTATGAAAAATATGTAGATATCATTTTATTATTGCATAGAGAAGAATGTTTTGATGAATTTACACAAAAGAAAAATGTAGCAGATATTATAATAGCAAAAAATAAAAATGATATGAAAGCAAGTGTTGAACTTGCTTGGCTTCCAAAGTATTTAAAATTTTGTGATCTATAAGCAAAAAAATTGCTACTTAAGACATATGTACTAAAAATTATGAATTAAGATTATAGAAAGAAAAAAATATTTAATTTAGAAAGGAGGATAAAGGTTGAAAGCAAAAGAAAGTAAATTAGACGATTATGACCTAATTAATTCAAAAGCAATAAGAAATTACTGTAGAAAAATCAAATACCAATTTAACACAGAGGAATTAGCTGTATTAGTATATAGAAATAAAACAATGAATATAGAAGAGAAAATAGCAAAATATCAAGATTTAATTAACAATTATCCAGATATGGAAGTCATCGAAAGAATAAACTGTAATCATTATGGTAGTGTAAAAACCTTGATACAAAATGAAATAGATAGAATAAAAAGTTTGTATGACGATTTTGTAAAAGAGGAAAAGAATTGCATATATGCATGGGATGAATATAATAGATCAACAAAAAGCTATAGTAGAACTAATGATGTAATAAATAATTTAAAAAGTACATACAAAGAAGTATATACAGAAGTAAGAGATTATATAAATGAGTATGATGATACTATTTCTTTTAACATTACCAAAAAGTATCTTGATAAGGATGGAAGCATTTGTGCAAATTACATAGTTATAGATAAAAATCCAAAGCTAGTAGAAATAAATAGAGAATATGAAGATTTACCTGATATTGAAGGAATTTTTGTAAATATACCAGTTCCATTTAAAAAAGGTGATGTTTTAGTTAATAAAATTTTACCAGATCTTTCTGAAAAGCATATATTTGTACTAAATAGTTTAACTGTTTGGAACAAAAGAATGTTAGAAAATTTTTTTACAAGAAATTTGGATACAAGTGATATGAGTGGAAATGGATATTATTTAGATGATGTTACACATCAAGTGATACTAGACCATGTTTTAGATTATGATGCTTTTGAATTTTATGATGGAGAATTAGAAGGAGAAAATCGTATTTTAAAGTTAATTAGTAGCTTTTTAAAAGGAAAAATTGATAACTTAGAATTATTTATAAAATCATATGAAACCTTTAAATCTGATTATGAAAGAAAGATGCCAAACATTTTTGTAGATGAAGATTTAAAATTAGCAGGATTTAATGATTGGGATATTTCAAAAATAAAAAGGGAACATGAAAAAATATATAACATGGAATACGAAGAAAAAATGGACTATATAAGGCATAATACAATAGCCTTAAAAGGAATCAAAGAAGAAGATATAAAGCAAATAGAAAGTGATTATTATGATGACGTCTTTGTTTTAACAATTGATGGAAAGTTATATAAAAATGGACAGAGAATAGACACAAAAATAGAACAAATTCATATGTTTGATGGGCTTCATTTATACAAAGTAACAGATAGTAATAGAATTAGAACTATTGATAAAGACAAAAAATGGGATGATATTGACACATACTTGAATAATAAAGATTGCTCATATAAAAAAGTTTTAATGAGTACCATGAATATTGTTGCTTTAACAAAAGACGAAAATGTTAGAGCAATACACCAGTACCCCGCATGTGTAATTCCAGAAAATTATGTGGGCGTGGAAGATATAAAAATTGAAGACGAAAATGGCATAGATACACCTTATGTGTATAAAGATAGTAAATGGATGAAACTGTATATAAATTAACAACAATACAATATATGACCAACAACCTTTTATATTTATTATTAATACTGTATAATATATTTTGTAATATGAAAGGAGAATCAATATATGAAAATAGAAGAATTATTAGATGAAGAAAGTGAAAAAATATTAAATAAGCTAGATGCTACCATAGGATTAAGTAAAAATAAGGAGGCATTAAGAGATATAATTAGGTATCATAAAGTAATTAAGCAATATAAATGTGATATTGAATTTGAAAATTATAATATTGTTATTAGAAACAATTCTAGTTATACTTTTTATGAAGAATTAATATCTGTTATTGCAGAAATATATTATAAAAACGGTATAATACTTGACCCTAATATTTTATATTTGGACCCAGATGAATTTAGGCATAGTACAAGAAAAAAAGAGAAAAGAGAATATAAAGATATAAAAGAAGGACTTATAGTTATTGATTTAGATGCAATAGGAAGAAGTCCTAAAGGATTAAAGGAAGAAATAGAAGTTATGATAGAACAAATGCCAACAAAAGCATTTATTATCTTAGAAAATGAATATAGAGAAGGTGAAGTTAATGCAATACTAGCTGAATATTTTTCATGGTCAATGAAAATAGAGGCAATTTCAACTGAAGAAAAAGAACTATATATAAAAAAATTTATGGATTCAAATAAGTTAAAATACAACGAGGAAATTATAAAAGAATTATCTGATAATCCATATTACTTGATAAAGAATAAATTGATTAATATATTAGTTAACAGTAAAATAAATAATGAAAAAAATATTATAAAAATTTTAAAAAATAATGAAAAACTAGCAAATAACAAAGAAAAAACAAAGCAAAAATCAGGTATGCAAGAATTAGATGAGCTTATTGGCTTAGATGAAGTAAAAGAACAAATAAAAAAAATTATAAGTTTCGTAAAAACTAGTAAAACAAGAAATAATATGCCAATGTTACATATGTGCTTTAATGGAAATCCAGGAACAGGTAAAACAACAGTAGCAAGAATTTTAGGAAAAATTTTCGCAGAAGAACAAATTTTATCAGATAAAAAAGTTTTTGTAGAAGCTCAAAGATGCGACTTAATTGGAAAATATGTTGGACATACTGCACCTATGACACAAAGAGTGATTGAGCAGTCTTTAGGAGGAATACTATTTATAGATGAAGCATATTCTATTGCTTCATACATCCAAGATGAAGCGGGTAGAGATTTTGGCGCAGAATGTATAGCAACTTTGTTAAAAGGAATGGAAGATAATCGAGAAAACCTTTGTGTAATACTTGCTGGTTATACAAATGAGATGAAGCATATGTTAGAAGTTAATCCGGGTTTTGAAAGTAGAATTCAATTTACAATAGAATTTCCAGATTATTCATCAGAAGACTTATATAAAATTTTTAAAAATCTTTGTGCTAAAGAGAAATACCAAATGTCTAATAATGTAAAAGCATTTTTGATAGATCATTTTAATAAAGCTAAACTTAAGAAAAATTTTTCAAATGCAAGATATGTTAGAAGTTTATATGAAAAAGTTAAAATTGAACAAGCATATAGAATTAATACGAAAGGTGAAGAAAATAAAAATCTAATAAAAAAATGTGACATTGAAAAAGTAGTAGAAAGTTTTGAAACAAATTATGAAAAAAAGTTAAAAATAGGATTTTGTGCATAATTTAAATAAATTTACAGAATACTTTTTGATAGAAAATAAGTAAGATATATGAAAAATATATCTTATTTTTTTGCAACTTCAAAAAAATGTATAAAAATTTCCTTTTAAAGCAATAATAAGAATATCAAAAATTGAATTTATGCAAATAGGGTAAAGCAAAAATTTAAGCTTAAAATAAAAAAATAGAAATAAGCTAAAAGCTAAAACCCTAAATTTAAAAGGAGGTAATATTTTGAAAGCAACAGGTGTAGTAAGAAGAATAGATGATTTAGGAAGAGTTGTTATTCCAAAAGAAATTAGAAAAACATTACGTATAAAAGAAGGAGACCCACTAGAAATATTTACAGACAAAGAGGGAGAAATAATATTAAAAAAATATTCTCCAATCGGAGAACTTACAGAATTTGCAACTGGATATGCAGAAACCTTAGCAAAAACAACAGGGCATATAGCATGCATAACAGACAAAGACACAGTAATAGCAATTTCAGGAGGTTCTAAAAAAGAATTTTTAGAGCAAGATATAAGTGAAGAACTAGAAAGACTAATGGATGACAAAGAAACTTATACAAGTAAAGAAAATAATGACCTAGCAATTCCAATCACAAAAAATGAAAACAAAGAAAGAAGATATAATTCACAAGTAGTTTATCCAATAATTTCAGACGGAGATGTAATAGGAAGTGTAATATTATTATCAAAAGATGCTAGTACAAAAATGACAGAAATAGAGCAAAAAGTAGCTCAGTCTGCAGCAAGCTTCTTAGGAAGTCAAATGGAAATTTAGAAAAAATAAAAAAAATGTAAAAAAACACTTGCATATTTTTTAAAGTTATAGTATAAATAACTTGATAAATAGTTTAGAGTTTTATACCAAGGAGGAAAAAATGGAAAATTTAGAAAATGTAACACCAGAAGTAAAATCTGCACAAGGCCTACCATCACAAGTAAGCATATGGACAAAAGTTAGAAACTTTTTATTTCAAGAAATAAATATAGAAATGACACCAAAGCAACAAAAAGTATTACAAGAAGTTCATGATTTTTGGCATCAAGATATAACAGCTAAAAAAATACATGATTTCTGGTTTCAAGAAATTGAAATAGTTGATAATATTACATTATAATAAAATGTCCAAAACTTAAAACAAAATTAAAATTACGAAATTTAGATTTTCTTGCGATTTTTCTTTTTCGCGTAGAAAATCTTAATTCCGTTTTTTTTTAATTGTAAACTTTTTAAGTAATAAAGTTAAAGTGGTATATATAACCAAAATATATAATTAAAGAAAAATGTATAAATAATTAGAAATATAGATTTAAGCTAAATTATAAAAATAGTAGTAGAAAGGGTAAAACTAAAATGGAAGAAAAAACAGTAGCATTTTGCACTTTACGGTTGTAAAGTAAATCAATATGAAACAAATGCAATGATGCAAAAGATGATAGAAGCAGGATATAAAATATTAGAGTTTAACGAAAAAGCAGATATATATGTTATTAACACTTGTACTGTAACTAATATGGCAGATAAAAAATCAAGGCAAATGCTACATAGAGTAAAAGAAAAAAATCCAAATTCTATTTTAGTAGTTACTGGTTGCTATGCACAAGTAGCAAAAGATGAATTGGAAAAAGTAGATGAGATAGATTTAATTTTGGGTGTAAACGAAAAAAATGATATAGTTAAATATGTAGAGAAATTGTTAAAAAGTAGAAATTATAGTGAAAATATAAATAATGACATAGATAAGAGAATAAATAAGAGCATAGATAAAAATATAAATGAAAATCTAACTCAAAATTTAGATGATAAAAATATTGTAAATACAAAACTTAATAAACCAAATAACAAAAGAGAAACAGTTCAAGTTTCAAAAATAGAAGAACAAAAAGAATTTTTAGATTTTGGAACAGTTACATATACAGAAAAAACAAGAGCAGTAATAAAAGTACAAGATGGATGTAACCAATTTTGCTCATATTGTATCATTCCATATGCAAGAGGAAGAGTAAGGAGCAGAAAGCCTGAAAGTATTTTAAAAGAAATAGAAGAAATTACAAAACAAGGCATAAAGGAAGTAGTAATTACTGGAATACATGTTGCATCATATGGACAAGAATTCAATGAAGAAGATGCTAAAGAAGTTAATAACATAAAAGAAAATACTAAACAAATTAATAGTATAAAGGAATGTAAGTCAATAGATTTTAAGAAAAACGAATACAGGTTAATAGACTTACTAGAAGATATACAAAAAATAGAAGGAGTAAAGAGAATACGTTTAGGTTCTTTAGAGCCAACACTAATCACAGAAGAATTTGTAGAAAGATTAAGCAAGCTTTCAAAAATATGTGACCAATTTCATTTATCATTGCAAAGTGGTTGTAATGAAACTTTAAAAAGAATGAATAGAAAATATACAACTGAAGAATTTGAAAAAGGTGTCGAGTTACTTAGAAATGCTTTCAAACAAGTACATTTAACAACAGATATTATAGTAGGTTTTCCAGGAGAAACCGAAGAAGAATTTAATAAAACTTACGAATTTTTAAAGAAAATAAAATTTTATAAAATGCATGTATTCAAATATTCTCCAAGAAAAGGCACAGTAGCTGCGAAGATGCCAAACCAAATAGATGTAAATAAAAAAGAAGAAAGAAGCAATAAATTAATAGAACTTTCTAATAAAAACGAAGCGGATTATCAAAAACAGTATATAGGAAAAGAAGTAGAAGTTTTATTTGAAGAAAAGGAAGAAGAATATTTAAAAGGACATACTACAAACTACATGGTAGTAAGACTAGAAGAAGATTTTGAAAATAACATATCAAAAAAAGATATAAAAAATGAAAATGCAAAAGAAGATACTAAAAAAGAAGATTTAAAAAACATACCAAATAGTATTCAAACCGTAAAAATATTAAAACAAGAAAATATGGAATTAGTAGGTGTATTAGAAACATAATATATAAAGCTTAATTGTAAATTTTGCAAAAATTTCAGAAAATTTATTTGAAATGCATTAAATTTAAACAAGCTATACTTAAATTCTTGATTTTTAAGGTTACATAGTATATAATTTAAACGTTAAAAAATATAGATTTTTATTAGTTCTAAAAACAATAAAATATTATATAATTAAAAATTTGTTTAAAGGTTTATAGGCAAAACCAAAATTTAAAAACCTAAATATTACATATAAGGCAGGAAAAAGCAAATATGAAAGCAATAGAAATTAGAAATAAATACTTAAACTTTTTTAAAGAACATGGACATAAAGTAGTACCAAGTGCACCACTTATTCCAGAAAATGACCCATCTGTACTATTTACTACAGCCGGAATGCAACCATTAGTACCATACCTTTTAGGAGAAAAACATCCAGAAGGAACAAGAATAACAGATTATCAAAAATGCCTAAGAACTAACGACATAGATGAAGTAGGAGATAACCGCCACTTAACATTTTTCGAAATGCTAGGAAACTGGTCTTTAGGAGATTATTTCAAAGATGAAGCAATCCAAATGAGCTATGACTTTTTAACTAAAGAATTAGGAATAGACCCAAGCAAGCTATCTGTAACTTGTTTTGCTGGTGACAAAGATGTTCCAAGAGATACTGTTTCAGCAGAAGCATGGAAAAGAGTAGGGATTCCAGAAGAAAGAATTTATTTCTATGGAAAAGATAACAACTGGTGGATAGCAGGTGAAGAAGGGCCATGTGGACCAGATACAGAAATGTTTTTAGATACTGGAAAACCAGCTTGTAGCGACCATTGTGATCCATCTTGTAATTGTGGTAAATATGTAGAAATTTGGAATAATGTATTCATGGAATTCTACAAAGCAAAAGATGGAACTATTACAAAACTAAAACAACAAAATGTAGATACAGGTTTAGGATTAGAAAGAATGACAATGTTATTACAAGGAAAAGAAACACCATTTGATACAGAGCTATTCTTACCTGTAATGGAAAAATTAAAAGAGCTAGCAAAAGTAGATAACATAGAAAGCAGAAGAATTGTAGCAGAACATTTACGTTCAAGCATAATGGTTATTTCAGATGGTGGAAGACCAAGCAACATTGACCGTGGATATGTACTAAGAAGATTAATTAGAAGAATGACAAGACACTTAAATAAATTACAAATTGACTTAGAAGAACTAGGAAATCTAATTGATTTATATATAGAAACTCTAAAAGAAATGTATCCAGAATTAGTACAAAATAGAGAAATAATCAAAACAACAATAATCGAAGAAAAAAATAAATTTATGAAAACTCTAACACATGGAGAAAGAGAGTTTGAAAAAGCAGTAAATAGACTAAAACAAGAAAATAAAAATGTAATTGATGGCTATACTGTATTTAAACTATATGAAACTTATGGTTTCCCATCAGAAATTACAGTAGACCTTGCTAAAGAACAAGGTTTTGAAGTTGATTTATCAGAGTTTGATAAGTTATTTAAAGAGCATCAAGAAAAATCAAGACAAGGTAGTGAGCAAAAATTTAAAGGTGGGCTAGCAGAGCAAAATGAGCAAACTACAAAATATCATACTGCAACACACTTGCTACATAAAGCTTTACAAATAGTTCTAGGAGAACATGCAAAACAAAATGGTTCTAACATTACAGTAGAAAGATTAAGATTTGACTTCACACATCCAGAAAAAATGACACCAGAACAAATACAAAAAGTAGAAGATATAGTTAACGAACAAATAAAAAGAGATTTAAAAGTTATTTGCGAAGAGATGACATTAGAAGAAGCAAGAAAATCTGGAGCAACAGGTTTATTTGAAAATAAATATGGAGAAAGAGTAAAAGTATATACAATAGGAGATTTCAGTAAAGAAATTTGTGGTGGCCCTCACGTAACACACACAGGAGAACTTGGACACTTCAAAATTATAAAAGAAGAATCTAGCTCAGCAGGAGTAAGAAGAATTAAAGCTATATTAGAGTAATTTTTAAGTAAAATTAAATAAAATTAAATAATATTAAGCCGAAATTGAACCTGCATTAGAAAAATTTTTATACTAAAATGAAATATATTTTAAACAAAACATTGTAAAAATAATTATAAAGTTAAAAAATTTTAAAGAAGGGGAGAAAAAATGGAAGATTGTATTTTTTGTAAAATTATTAAAGGTGAAATACCATCAGAAAAAGTATGGGAAGATGATAACATATTAGCATTTAAAGACATTAATCCTGCAGCTCCAATTCATATTTTAGTAATACCTAAAAAGCACATTCCAACACTTATGGATCTAAAGCCAGAGGATAATGAGTTAATTTCAAAAATAATGCAAACTATAAAACAAATTGCAAAAGAGCAAGGATTTGCAGAAAATGGATTTAGACTTATAGCAAATTGTGGACCAGATTCAGGACAAGAAGTTATGCACATTCACTTTCATGTATTAGCAGGTAAAAAGATGGGACCTAAAATGATTGGCTAGATAAAATATGTATATGCTCTAATATTAATTCCAAATTTTTTATTACAAAATTAAGCGGTAATTGTAGAAAATATTATATATATGTGTTATAATTATATTAACTACGAAAAGATAAATAAAAAGGAGTGATACAAATGGGAAATAGTAAATATGGTAGTGTATTAACTATAGTTTTAATAATTTCAATCCTTGCAATTATAGGGCTTTTGATATATGTTGGAGTTGACTGGTACATAGCATACACAAAAGAAACAAATGCTGAAAATGTAGTTGATCAATTTCATGATATTGTAAACAATGTACCAACAAATCAAGAACCAGTTAATATTGAACCTAGTGGAAATGTAGCTGGACCAAACACTACAATAGAAAATACAACTAATCAAGTAGGAAATACATCAGGAGGCAGTAGTGGTAATACTGGAAGTAGCTCAAATAATAAATTAAAATTAGGTGGATATGATGTAATAGGAACAATAGAAATTCCAAAAACTAAAATTGAATATCCAATACTAGATGCATATACTCCAAAAGCACTTGAACTTGCTATTTGCAGACAATATGGACCAGGGTTAAATCAAGTAGGAAATACAGTTTTAATAGGACATAATTTCAGAAATGGAACATTTTTCTCTAACAATAGTAAATTATCTAAACGGAGATAAAATATATATAACTGATTTGAGTGGAAAAAGAGTAACTTATGAAATTACAAACGTTTATACAACTTCTACTTCTGATTACACATATGCAAATAGGGATACAGGAGGAAAAAGAGGAATATCATTATCTACTTGTACAAACGATACTCAATCAAGATTAATTATTTGGGCAGATGAAAAGTAATTACCAGATAAAAATTATGAAATGTAAATGTTTATAATAAATATAAAGTAGAGTGTATTGTTATTATTAAAAATTTCAATTTCATTAAGTGAAAAATTAAAAATTCAATTTAATAAAAAATTGAAATATAGGTTGACAAACACTCTACTTTGTTGTAAAATCATAAATAGCGTTCAAGCATGGAAAGATGGTGGATGTAGCGTAGTTGGTTAACGCGCCAGTTTGTGGCACTGGAGACCGTGGGTTCGAGTCCCATCTTCCACC
>CANRGT010000032.1 GCA_947630185.1 uncultured Clostridia bacterium
AAATTTAGCCCTAAAAAACTAAATTTTTAGGGCTAATGTTTAAAAAATTTTGGGACATTTTCAAAAATCATTGACAGAGTTGTTAACAAAAATGCTATAATGAACTTATTGTTTATTTTTATTTTCTTTTAAATATCTTTGATACATTTCATCCATACTATAAATATATTATTTTTTGGTAAGCCATTCTTTCACTTGTACGAATTGCTTTTATTCTTTCTAGTAACTCATCAAAATATTTAGCATCATATTTATTACCTTTAATATTTGTCAATTGTATTTTTACTTATTATCTAAACTTATATCTTGATTAGAAATTCTTTCTCTTAATTTAGCAAATAAATTTTGTATATATTGACTATTTACTTTAAATAATTTACATGCTTCTTTCATTGTTTCATCACAAAAAATATTTTCAGAAAAGTATTTTAAAATCTGTCTTTCACAATTATCTTCTGACAAACTTTTAATAAACAAAGAAATATCGTCGTCATCTAAAATTTCATAAGTAACTCCATTAATTTTTGTATTTATATCATATACTTTACCAGTATTTTCACGTAAACAAAAAGATTTTATATTACTAATAGCATTAAAGTAAACCTTTTTATAGAAAATAGCACCATGGCTTTCTTCATATGTACTTGATGTTATAGAAAGAATGCCATTTTCATTTACAGGATTTCCTTTACTTGCAAGATATAAATATCCTTCTTGTAATAAATCTTGATAATATCCTGCGCACATATACCCGTTTGATGACATATACCCTATTGCTGATCTAGTTGCTATTCTTAATATTGCTAAAATTTCTTCTATATTATTTTTGCAATAGTTATTTGGTAATGGTCCTGATTTATGTTCTCCTAAGTAAACTCTTTTTCCATTTTTATAATTATTTGAGATTCTATAAAAATCTTGCCTACTTTTTTTCATAACATTTACAACTAAATCATATGTAGATATTCCTAAAGTAGAAGATAGTCTTTCTAATTCATCCCATGAATAATAAGTTCGTATATTAGGATTTATTTCACTCATAAAGTTTTCTCTTTTAGATATAATCAAACTTTCTTTTCTAGCTTTATATCTTTGTGAAAAACATTTTGTTATTCTATCAGCTCTAAGATCATAATAAAGCCCGCTCACTCTTTCCTAGAACATATACCATAAAATCTCTCACATTTATATGATATGTACTTGAAAGCACTTCAATTTCATCTTTGCTAAATCTATAATTACCAGTTGTTTGCATACGTTTTACTATGAAACTATTTAATATTTCGTCTCCTTTAAATTGCATCCTTTGATGCTTAAACTCTTTATATTTATCTGACCAATATGTATCTGTTTCTGAAATTGGTTTATATTGTTTTCCAAATTTATTTATTCCTAAAACTTGACCCAAGAAATCTCTAATATTTATTCCAAACTTATTGGCATATTGCATAATTTCATCATATGAAAAATTACTAGAAAAATCTGTTTCAATTTTAGAACTTAAAATATACTCTAAAACATCCTCATTTATACTATTAAGATAATTAGCTTTATCTGTTTCATATTTCTTTGAAGAAACAGTTTTAAATTCTCCATTTCTTAATCCGTATAACATACCTCTACTAATTCCAAATATATTAATACAAAGGTCATTTAAATTTACACCTAGTTTTAAGCTTAAATTTTTTAATTCTTCAAGGTCAAAACTCTTTGAATAATCCAACTTTATTTTTTCTTTAATAACCTGTAATCTATATGAAGAACTTTTTTCCTCAAAAAATTCTTGTTTAATTCTTTTATATTCAACACACTTTACGAAATCATTATTACCATTCTTCAAGTTATATATTTGTTGATTACTAAGTTTCAAAACATTAGTACAAAATTCTTCTACATCCATATTATAAACTTGAGCAAATACTTCTATTTCTTTTAAAGTAAAATTATAAGAATCATCTCTTCGTATTTTTATCATAACTATAGAGTTCCATACTGTATTAATATCCATCTTTACCTCATTTCCAGCTATATTATATAATAAATTTGAATAATTTTCAATCCGAACCTATATCAAGTATGAAAAACTGAAATTAGCAAAAAACGAGCTATGCTTTTGAAGTAACTAAAGTATAATTTACTTCATTTCATAGCTCTTTTATTTTATCTTCCACAACCACAATCGTTATTATTGTTGTTAGAATTCATATTATTCATGAAAAATCTTTTTTCTGCTAGTTTATCTTGTACGCCACGAAGTGCTTCTCCGAATCTTTGGAAGTGAACAACTTCTCTTTGTCTTAAGAAACGAAGTGGGTCTATTACGTCTGGATCATCAGCACATAAATCAATTAATTTTTCATAAGTTGCTCTTGCTTTTTGCTCTGCAGCTAAATCTTCTTGTAAGTTTGCAATAGGGTCACCTTTGCATGCAATATATGCTGCTGTAAATGGTGTTCCACCTGCTGATTGTGGGTATACATCTACACCACGATCTGTATAATATTCTCCTAAGCCTGCTGCTTTAATTTCTTCTATGCTTAAGCCATCTGTTAATTGGTGTACTATACTTCCTACCATTTCTAAGTGGGCAAGTTCTTCGGTTCCAATATCGTTTAGGATAGCTTTTGACACTTGGTCTGGCATAGCAAATTTTTGGCTTAAATATCTAAGTGAAGCTGCAAGTTCACCATCTGGTCCACCATATTGAGAAATTATGAATTTAGCAAGTTTTCCGTTTGGGCATTTTATTTTTACTGGGTATTCTAATACTTTATTGTAAGTCCACATATTAGTAGTTTCCTCCTTCCCATGGCCATGGTTCTTCAAGCCATCTCCACTTATTGCATGGATAATAAATACTTAAAGGTCCATATACTTTTTGATATTGGTCTTTTAGTTCTTTTAATTCTTTGGTATATTCTCTGTGTAAGCAAAGTGCTTTTCTATCATCTGAATGTGTGTCTAAATATAATCCTAATTCAATTATTGCAAAATTTAATTCTTTTATTTTTTGTATCATTTCTTCTCTTGTTTTTTCTTTACATCCACAGTTATTATCCATCATATATTCATTACTCATATCGTCCATTTCTGATGCAGTATTGTAACCAAATGCTGCATTGATTCCGTCTGGGGTATAATCACAATCACCATTTGTCATGTTTTGATTTCCGTTTGAATTACATCCACAAGTTCTTTTTTCATTATTACAATTCATCATCTGTTACATCCCTCCCCAATCTCATTAGTATTTTTTAGATAATTTATTTCTGCCATACTTTGACCTGGTGCATAAGGGCTTACTAGTTCTGGGAAAATAGTTCCCATTTTTAAACCGCAACAAGGTGTAAAAGTTTTATCCATTTTTTGAAATGGAACATAACTTTGTGCTAGCATTGGATTAGATGGAAATACACTTTCTTCTTCATCAAAGCCACATCCACAGTTATTATTATCATTATTGCATCCACAACCACATCCCATATTCATCATGTTCATGCTATTTATTTGTGCGTATTCTGCAGTTGTTCCTACATTACTACATGCTGTTTCAATTGCATCTGGGTTGTAATTGTTTTGACAATAACCTTTTTTATAACAATTAAACATGTTTTTATTTTCCTCCTTAATTTTGTTTTATACTACATTTTATGACAAATTCATTGATTTTGTGCCAAAAATAATAACATATAAAAAAGTTTAATAGTAAAACACCAATAAAATCAATTGATAATTTTGAATTTTGGTAACTGCAAAAGAGGTATAAACTTAAATTTAAATTTATACCTCTTTTTATTTTTTATATACAGAATTTTAATATATTAATATTTACTTTTTAAATTTCTAATTAAACTTTGTTATGTTTTAAATTCTATCTTTGAAATTCTTCGATTTCCTTTTTAATTTTTTGTATAAATTCGCTTATAGGCATTTGACCAATATCTCCGTCTTTTCTTGAACGTACACCTACTGCATTTGCCTCAACTTCTTTATCTCCTATAACTAGCATGTATGGTATTTTTTGCATTTGTGCTTCACGAATTTTATAACCGATTTTTTCTTGTCTATCGTCTAATTCTACACGAATGCCTTTTTCTTCTAATTCTTCTTTTAATTTTTCGCTATATTCTTTATGGCTATCTGCTATTGGAAGAATTCTTACTTGTACTGGTGCAAGCCATGTTGGGAATGCTCCTGCAAAATGCTCGGTTATAATACCTATAAATCTTTCAAATGAGCCAAATAGTGCTCTATGAATCATAATTGGTGTTTTCTTTTCTCCGTCTGAATCAATGTAAGATAAACCAAAACGAAGTGGTAATTGGAAGTCAACTTGTATAGTACCCATTTGCCATTCTCTTCCTAAGCAATCCTTCATTTTAATATCAATCTTTGGTCCATAGAATGCTCCATCGCCTTCATTTATACGGTAATTATCTTTTCCACAAATTTCGTCTAATACATCTTTTAAATCATCTTCTGCCTTATTCCATAAGCTTATTTCTCCCATATAATCATCTGGTCTTGTAGATAGCGTTAAAATAAAGTCTAAGCCAAAAATGTTATATAACTTTTTAGCAATTTCAAGTATTTCTTTAATTTCGTCTTTTATTTGAGATTCCATTACATAGTTATGTGAGTCATCTTGTCTAAACATTCTTACTCTAAATAAACCATTTAATTGTCCTGATTTTTCGTTACGATGAATTACATCTATATCGTTGAAACGAAGTGGTAATTCTTTATAACTTCTTAGCTTTGTTTGATATATTTTAATTGAGTTGGGACAGTTCATTGGCTTTAATGCTTGCTCATTTCCATCACTATCTGTTAAAACAAACATATCTTCTTTGTAATGGTCCCAGTGTCCTGAGGTTTTCCATAAGCTACTACTATTTAATTGTGGACCAGAAAATTCTTGGTATCCTCTTGCTTTGTGTTCTTTTCTCCATAAATCAATTAGAACATTCATCATTGTAAATCCCTTTGGTAGCCAATATGCCATTCCTGGTGCAGTTTCATCAAAGAAGAATAATTCTAATTCTTTTCCAAGTTTACGATGGTCTCTTTTCTTAGCTTCTTCTAACAGATATAAATATTCTTCTAGCATACTTGCTTTTGGGAAAGATATACCATAAATTCTTTGAAGTGTTTGTTTTGTTTCGTCTCCTCTCCAATAAGAAGATGATGAATTTAATAACTTGAATGCTTTAATTCCACCTGTACTTAAAATATGTGATCCTGCGCAAAGCTCTTTAAATTCTCCTTGGTCATAAAAACTAATTTCTTCACCTTCTGGTAATTCTTCAATTAGCTCTACTTTATATGGTTCTTTTCTTTCTTTCATAAGTTTAATTGCTTCATCTCTTGGAAGTGTGTATCTTGTTATTTCTAGATTTTCCTTAACAATTTTTTTCATTTCTTCTTCGATTTTAGCAAGGTCTTCTTCTGAAAATGGTTTTTCTATATCAAAATCATAGTAAAATCCATTTGCTATTGCAGGTCCTATTGTTAATTTTACTTTATCTCCATAAATTCTTTTTATAGCTTGTGCCATAATGTGTGAAGTTGTATGCCAATATGCCTTTTTTCCATCTTCATCATCAAATGTTAAAATTTCAAGTTTGCAGTTTTCGTTAATTTTTGTACGCAAATCTTTTACTTCTCCATTAACTCTTCCTGCCATTGCATTTCTAGCTAAACCTTCACTTATTTTTTTTGCAATTTCTAGTATGCTTAATCCCTCTTCTACTTCTAATTCTGAATCGTCTTTTAATTTAATTTTAATCATAATTTTGTATCTCCTTGTTAATATATTTAGGTTTTTAAAAAGTTACCCATAAACCTTCATATTTTGCTAAGTGTAAGTTCTTAGAGTTACAATATTGCTAAAAAAAGCATCCCTAATAGATTTTTCTATCTATTAGGGGTGCTTTTATATTTAACACGGTTCCACCCTATTTTTAACTTAATTATTTCTTTAACGCAGAATTTTTACGGCTAGCTTTTTATTTCTAGCAACAATGAGGTAGTTTTTCAAATCCGTTTTTCGTAAAATTAGCTTTCAGCCGGTGACTAATTTTCTCTTATCCGTAACCTTGATTTTACTTTGTCTCATTTTTGTTTTTTCTATTAACTTTTTTAATTATACTCGTGTTTTTAGTTGTAGTCAAGAGAATTTGAAGAATTTTTAAAATTCGTTTGACATATAATAAAAAAAGTAGTATACTAAGGTTAGCTTAATTAAGTAACAAAATTCATTGGTTAATTTTAAAAAATTAGATGTGCGGTAGCATCTAATTTTTTATTTTTTATGTTAAAAAAAGATAATGTAGTTAAAACGGTAGCACTACATTATCTTTTCGGCTAGCTATGCCTCATCTTGTTTTTTTACATTTAGTTCGTTGCTGTCTTTCATTTTGTCATTAACTAGTTGGTTTATGTATTTATCTTGCTGTAATAGCAACTCTACTAAACGCCACATTAAATCTGAGTTATTCATTGGTTAACCCTCCTTTCCAAAAGATTTCCTTATGAAAAGGATGTTTTTTATTATACTTCATTTTCCAAAATTTTACAATATTTCTTGTAAATTATTTTATGAATTTATTGACATTCTTTTTTTACAAAAATTTGAAATAGGACATAATCCAATTATACTATTAGAACTGGTCTAAAAGTACATTCGTCCTCAGAAGAACCAGGCACAGCATAATAATAAAACAATGAAGCTCCCTTTCCATTCGTTATACCACCCCTAGCCAAAAAAATATGATTATCCCAAAAATAGCCTGCATAATCTTGATACCATGACATATCTCCCGAATAGCCACTTGATGTTTCATATAACGCATCACCATATTTATTTTTATTTGTTTCCCAGTTTTTTACATTCTCTCCATTTTCACCGCTTTCATATATATCAACAAGTTTTTTTGTGTCGTCTTCACTTCCCGCATTTAATAAACTATTTCCATTTTTTATAACATCATCTTCCTGTCGTATATATGCTGCAACAAATTCAGGACTACCACTCATATCATATATTCCATATATATTTCCTGTCGTACTTGCTGCTTTTCCATTTTCAGTTATATAACTATGTTTGGTTTCAAATAAATCATCATAGAGATAATCGCATCCATCCTCATCTAATTCATCATCTTGTACCTTAGCTCCTGCTCCTGTTATTCTACTTTCACTTTCATTTCCTAATAGTTTACTATTCTTGCCATACTTACTTTGTGTTAAATATAGTACTGCTCCCCATTCTACATTTTTCATTAAGTGACTATTTAAACTTTTGTTATAATTTAAGCAAACTGTAAATGCATTTCCTATTGATATATTTCTCCAACTTGTTACATTTGGTTTTATTTGTAATTTTAAATCCGTCCTATCTGTATCTGTTGAACCTGTACTTTCATCGGTCGTACAACCTGTGTGGCTTGCTTCAAATTTTGCTACCCATATTCCAGGTACTGTTTCTCCAAATTCAAATGCTGGATGTATATTCCAATTTCCTGCTCCAGTTTCATTATTCCATGTAGTCCTTCCACTTGCACTTTCATTTGTTGTTCCCTTCATAAAATCTATATCTATTGTACCTGCTACATTTGTATTATAATTTTCCTCTGCTATACTATATGCGTATCTTGGAATCCATACCCACATACTTCCATCTGCTGTTTTGGCATTTGCCCATTTATTATTTTGATAATCATACCATTCATCTTCATTTTTAGGTACTACCCATTTTCCTTGTGTTCCATCTTCATTTTCTGCTTGCCACGTAATTGGTATCATACCACTTCCTAATTTTGGTGTATTTACCTTCTTTTTTTCACTATAACTTCCATCTGATGTTATTGAATAAGTAGCAATTATTCCTTCTAAGTCCTCTATTTGCTCATAATCGTTTTTCACTGCTTCATTTGTTTTTTCTCCTGCCTCTTTGGCTAACTCTAATATTCCATTATCTCCAAATACCACTGTTATACTTACTGATGCCAAAATCAAAAGCACTACAATTGTTACTACTAAGGCTATTAGTGTTATTCCTGAAAATGAATTTACACTTCTGCCTTGTGTAACTTTTGTAGTGCATATAAATAACGGTCTATTTAAACTATATAAACCTTCTCCTTCTTCTATTTTTTCTAAATTACGGCTCTCTCTCTCTCTCTCTCTCTAGAGCCACAAGCGTTTTTACTTTTCATCTGTTTTCCTCCTCTTTTTTGACTTTAGATATTAATATTTTGTATAATAATTTTATACTATAATTAAATTTAATTGTCAATAAGATTTATGAATTTATTGACATTCTTTTTTTACAAAAATTTGAAATATAACATGATCAATTACACTATTAGAACTTTCTTACTTTTCCACATAAAGAACGACACGAAATCCGATGCTAATATCGCAGAGTTCGCTATCAACTTTGCACTCTCCCGCACACGCACATCGATCATAACCACAATTGCCAAAGTGTCCTCCACGAGGAATAGCGTATTTTTTTTCTTCCGATTCCTCTGTTTTATAATTTTTTACCTCTGTCGACCATTCACACATATTTCCAGCAAAGTCATATATGTTTTTTGCTTTATTTCTTTCCCATATTCCTGTTGCCAACTCATATATAGTTTGTGTACCTAGTGAGATTCTTTCTTCGAAAGTTGGTTCTCCTCTTGCATAATTTTCTTGATTTTCTGTCCACTTCCATGGATCATATGTTAAACTATGCTCTGAATATAATCCATTTACATTTTTTTCAGAAGCTACATCTACATAGTTTCCCCATGAGGTACTATTTGTTACATTATATTTATTATCTTTACTTAGCCAGTGGCATATTGTGTCCCATGCGTAGGAATCTATTAATCTACTTGTTACTGATGTGCTATCTGCATACATCTTCTCTGATAGGTCCTTTGCATTTGTTTGGCTTACATAGTTCCATGCTTGTAATCCTTTTCTTGATGCTGGTAAATCTTTTTCTTCTACTTGGTCAGCTGATTTATTTCTATTTTCTGCGTTTGCTTTATCTATATATTTAGTAGTTTCACCATAGTTTATACTCTCTGGCACTCCTGCTTCATATCTTCCTACATAAAAGCCTCCGTATTTCGCTACACTTTCTTCTCTTTTTTGTAATTCTTCATCATCTGTCCATTCTTTACTATTATATTCTCCGTGCATGATACATGTATTTATTCCATGTTTCTTTATCTTGTTCATATTCTAGTTCTGCATCTTTTACTGGTACCCACACAAATTGGTTTCTATCTGTTTTCGCTTTATCTACATTATTATCTGTTACAGATTCTGTTCCCTCATATATTACAAATCCTCCTGATACTGTATTCTCTCCATCTGCTTTTGATCCTACAAATCCTTTTGGTACTGGTACAGTTTTTCCATCTGCACTTGTTACTGCTGTTACTTTACTTATGCTCCATCCGTTATTTACTATATCTCCTATTGTATCTTCTATATTTTGTATATCTTGCAAATCACTTTTTACTGCCTCATTCGTTTTTTCTCCAGCTTCCTTTGCTAACTGTAATATTCCATTATCTCCAAATACAACTGTTATACTTACTGATGCTAAAATCAAAAGCACTACAATTGTTACTACTAAGGCTATTAGTGTTATTCCTGAAATAGCATTTACACTTTTGCCTTGTCTAACTTTTGTAGTGCATATAAATAACGGTCTATTTTTGCTATATAAACCTTCTCCTTCTTCTATGTTTCTTAAATTACGGCTCTCTCTCTCTCTCTCTCTCTAGAGCCACAAGCGTTTTTACTTTTCATCTGTTTTCCTCCTCCTTTTAGATAATACTTTATAATTTTTATGTATTTATTTTCCATAACTTAAATTATTTTATATTATCTATTCGTTTTTTCTTACTTAGTATTATGAGTGTTATTTTTTATTATATTCATCGATTGTTACTATTTTCACACTCATGTTTATAATAATTTTATACTATAACTAAATTTAATTGTCAATAAGATTTTTCAATTTCTCAAATTTTTTCTTAAATTTAAAAGTAAATTCCATCGATGGCTTAAGTGGAATTTAGTTTTAGATATTTTTTTGATATAATTATA
>CANRGT010000033.1 GCA_947630185.1 uncultured Clostridia bacterium
ATCAACAAACTCTCAATTTCCTTGATATTAAGGAGATTGAGAGTTTTTAACCCTTAAAAAGTGTTTAAGTTAAGATTATATACTATGCTATTTAAAATGTAAAGAAAAATTTTAAAAATAATAAAAAAAGAGAACCAAATAAGAACATACTGTACTTATTTTAGTTCTCCTTTTGAACCTCTATTTAGAAAATTTGGTCAAACCTTGACTAACATCATTTAATCAATGTTTATTTTGCCAATGCTTCTAAGCATTTCGGAATTTCTGAGGGTTTCTTTCTTTTTGGCTTCAGGCAGGTATTCTCTTAAAATATCTTGAATGATATTCAAAAGAATATCGCCATTTATAGCCTTTTCCATCCTGTCCTCGGAGGTCAGATATAAGAGTCCATCATAAACGTCATGACTCCTTTGAGAAATAAAAGCCCTTTTTACTGCTTCATTTGCAATCTGTGTGCAAAACCGTTCCTTAAATATAGGAAGGATTTTTTCATATGAAAATTCTTCAGTTTGCTGAAGCTCGAGATACTGAAGTATTTTTGAGATTTTGCCTTCGATTTTCTCTTTTTCCTTTTCGAGCAGTTTATCAAGATTGCTTTTAAGAACAATGCCTTCGAAAATTTCATCCGATACTGCCGTCTCAATTTTGATTTCTGACATAGATGTTCACATCTCCTTTAAAAATTATTTTTAAGGTATATATAACAACTTGCACTTGGCAAGATAATAAAAATTATGTATACATTTTATCACGTTTACATTTACAAATCAATGTTTTAATAATATTTTTTTCATATCACTTCTCCAAAAGCCGAGGGTAAATAACCCTTTCAAAGCAAAAACAAGAAGGATAAAATCCTTCTTGTTTTTTATATTTTCTCATTTACAATTTTCAAATTTATATATTTATAATTTTTGTATATTTTAAAATTATTTATAATTTTTTTAGTTTTATTCCTTATTTACATCTTTTAACAATTCTAATTGAGATATTAAAAGTGATTCCATTTTTGCTTTATATACGTCAAATTCTTTTTGCAAATCATCATATTCTTTTTTCTTTAATGTAATTTGCTGTTCTAATTCTAATACTTTTTGTTTTGCTGTTGCTTGTGCTTCGTTTACAATCTGCTCAGCTTGTTGCTTTGCTAAATTTCTTACATCATCTGCAGCAGTTTGTGCCATTACTAAAGTATTTTGTAATGTTCCTTCTATATTTTTATATTTTCCTATGCTATCTTCTAAATCTTCTAGCTTATCTTTATATTCTGCAACATCTTTATATAGTTTTTCATAATCTTTTGTTAAGTCATCTAGAAAATCATCTACTTCTTCTACACTATATCCATTCATCATTTGTTTTGAAAATTTTTTATTTTCAATATCTAGTGGTGTTAGCATATTCTTCCCCCTATTTTAGTTACCTGCATTTCTTAACCATGAAACAGATAATTTATTTTTTATTTCGTCTCTTGCATTATCATTTTCTATATCGTAATTAAATGGTGCAATTAAAACTATTGAATTAGAAACTTTTTGCATATGTCCATCTAATGCATGTACTGCACCAGATACTACATCTATAATTCTTCTAGCAACATCTTTATTTACATATTCTAAATTTACAATTACTGATCTTTTTTGTTTTAACAAATCACAAATAGTAGCTGCTTGTTCAAATGTAGTTGGTTGAGAAATTACCATTTTTACTTGTTGTGATTGTGGCATAGGTACTACTTTACTATTTTTTCTTCCCCAAAATCTTCTTTCTTCACCAGAATCCTCTTCTTCTTCCTCATCTACGTCATCTATTTCTTCTGTGTCATCATAATTTTCCATTTCTTCATCTTTTTCTTCTGCTTGGTCCATTCCAAACCAATTCCATACTTTTTCAACTTTTTCCATAATAGCTCCTGCCATCTTTTTTAAACCCTCCTAACAAATATTTGTCTTTCGTTTTATTCTGTAAATAGTATCTAACTTTTTTTAATTATTGTCAATAGTTTTTTGTGTTTGTAATAATAACTTAACATGGCTGTAACAGTTTTGTAATATTTCTTTGTATTATTTTGTCGGATTTCTTAGTATTTCGTCATATAATGATAGTGTTCCTCTATCTTCTATCTCTTCATTTGTATAGCCTAATTCTTGTAGTTCTTTTGATGTATAATTTTCTACAATAGCATATTTATCATTTTGCCTTTTTATTTTTATCCATATTTTGTCTGTATAATCTCCTCTTACTCTAATTAAATAAGCAACACTATTTTCTCCTTTTTGTTCATAGGCAATTGCGTCATTTGGAATTTTTCTTCCACTATCGCTCCACCATATAATATCTACAGATATTTTTCTATAACTTGTTAGTTCTGAAACTTGTTTATCTATTTTAAATATTAATACTACTTTTCCATCCTCCGGAATAATATATGTAAGTTCAGCTGAAATTTCTTGACCATTTGGCAATCTTAATTTTACAGTATCTCCTTCTTTTGCTGATTTTGCTTGTTCTGATGTTAATACATAAGCAATATAGCATTCAAAATTATTTATTATTTTTGCACTTTCTTTATTGTCTGCAATTACTTGTCCAGTTTTTATTTCTAAACTTTCTAAAAATTCCGAATTTAACTTTCCAAAATCATTTGGAGTAAGTACATCTTCATATCCATCTACTTTATATGATACTATTCCACTTACTGGTGCTTCTACATATTCTGCCCCTTCATTTAATTCGTTTTCATATTTCTGCCTTTCATCTACTAACTTTTTCAAATATGAACCTGCTGTACTTAATTCTCCTGCAATTTTAGCCTTCTTAGTAATGTTATTTGCTATTTCTTTTTTAGTTTCTCTAATTGTTTGCATATTATTTACTTTTTGAAGTGAAATTAATTTATCTTCTATTTGTTTTTCTATTGTTTTTATATCTCCAGGAAGATTTCCTCCATCTTCTTTTTCCATTGCTTCATCTATTTTCTCATCTAATTCTTGTATTTTTTTAGTTAAGCTTTCTTCTCCATTAGAATAGTAACGAAAAATAGCATCTCCTTTTGCAACTTTCTCACCCTCAGATTTTTTTTGCTCCATTCCGTTTTTATAGTTTGAACCTTTAACAATAGTTTCTTCACGTATTATATACCCTATTGCATCTTCTTCTTGATATATCTGTCCTTGCTCTACAGTAAATGTATCAGTTGGGTTTTGAATAAATATTACAAGTTTGTAAATAAAATAACCAATCATAATAACTAGTATTATAGCTACTATCAATAAATATTTACTTGCAGTATTTAGTTTCTGGTTCTTTTTAATTTTCTTTTTTACTTGCTTCTTTTCCACTGTATTCCTCCAAAATACATTGTATATTTTCGTCTACTTTTGCTAACCCATCAAGCCATATAATGTTCTTATCTTTTCTAAACCATGTAAGTTGCCTTTTTGCATATCTTCTTGTTTCCATTTTTAAGTTTTCTATCATTTCTTCTTTGGTTATGTTTCCATTTAAATAAGGAACTACTTCTTTATAACCTAAGCCTTGCATAGCTGTAGGAAACTCTTTGTATTTTTTAAGTAACTGCTTTACTTCTTGTATTAAGCCTTGGTCTATCATAATGTCTACTCTTTTATTTATTCTATCATATAGTTTTTCTCTGTCCATTGTAATTGCAAAGGTTATGTACTCATATGGTGGTGGCACAAGTTTTGATTCTTCTTCTAATTGAGTTTTGGTTTTTCCTGTTTGATGATATATTTCAAGCACTCTCATAATTCTTTTTTTATCGTTCTTACTAATAGTTTGCATTGCTTTTTCATCTATCTTGTTTGCTTCTTCCCATAAGGCATCTAAGCCCTCTTTTTCTGCTCTTGCTTCTAGTTTACTGCGATAATTTGTGTCAATTTCAATTTCTGGGTATTCTATATTTTGCGTTAATGCGTTTACATATAAACCTGTTCCACCTACAACAATTGGCACTTTTCCATGTTCTAAAACTGTGGCAATTGCTTTTAAGGCATCTTTTTTAAATTCTGCTACACTATATCTTTTATCTGGTGGAACAAAATCTATTAAGTGATGTGGTATTCCTTGCATCTCTTCTGGTGTTGGCTTTGCTGTTCCTATTGTCATATCTTTATAAATTTGCATAGAATCACATGAAATTATTTCTCCATCAATTCTTTTTGCAAGCTCAATGGATAAACCAGTTTTTCCAGAAGCTGTTGGCCCACATATTATAATTACTTTTTGTTTTTTCTGCATATTAACTCCTATTTACTAAGTTTAAAATTCCTGTTTGAATATCTTTAAAATAGAAAAATTCAATTACTAGTACAACTAATAATATAACGGCAAGTAAAATAGCTCTGCGTTTGAAAATTTCATTTTCCATTTTCCCCATTTTTAATGATTTATACGAGCTTGCTAAAAATGGTAATATTACTATTGAATTTACTGGTACAAAAGCAAATGTAATTAAGTTTTGTCCTTCTCCCATAGATTGCCCTAAATTTATGCTCTTTGTACTTAGCCAGTAAACTAATGTAACTAGTAAGTACATTACAGCAATTCCTACTATTATAAAAATTCCTTTTTCTTTTTTTCCTAAATCAGTACCTAAAAAGCGATATGTAAGTAAAATTGCTACTAAATTTAATACAAATATACAAGCATAAATAAATAATAACATAATTTTTTCTCCTTTATTATTTTTAATTATATTTTGATGTTGCTTTTTATTATTAAATTATCTTCTTGAAAACTTTTTCTCTATGTCGTTTTTTGTCATTCTTATTGCTGTTGGTCTTCCATGTGGGCAAGTAAATGGATTTGGTAATACTAATAGTTGTTTCATTAGGTTGTCCACTTCTTGTGCATCAAGAGCCATATTAGCTTTTACAGCTGCCTTACAAGCTACTGTTGCAATAAATTTTTCTTCTTTTTCTTGTTTTGCAGTTCTTGCAACTGTATTTATTTCATCTAAAGTTTCTAGGAACAACTCTTTTGTATCTAAGTCTAAGCAAATATTTGGCACTCCACTTAATTTTATAGTGTTTTCTCCAAACTCTTCTAGTGTAAAGCCTGCTTTTCTAAACATATCCATATTCTCTTTTGCAATGTCCATTTCTTTGTGAGATAAGTTTATAATGTCTGGTAAAAGCATTAATTGTGAATCTTTTTCATTTTCACTATAATAATTCTTTTTAACCTTTTCATATAGTATTCTTTCGTGGGCAGCATGTTGATCTAATATATATAATTCATTATTTAATTCTAATATAATATAGGTAGAAAATGCAATACCAATAAATTTATATTGTGGAATTTGGTTTTCTTCTTTTAAGAAAATAGACACATTTTCTACTTGTTTCATTTCATCTTGTTGTACTGTATATTCTTCCTCTTTCTGCTTTTTTTCTTCTTCTCTTTTTCTTACTTCTGATGGCATTCCTCCAAAAGTGTCCATATACATTTTTTCAAATGAGTTTTTAATTTCTGTATCTTCTTGGTTATTAACTTTTTCTTGTACACCACCTTGGATTGGAAGCTCATAACCAGAGTTTTCTTCATTCTCAGAAAATTTATTCTCAAAAACTTCATTTTCAGAGACTTCATTCTTAGGAATTATATTTTCATTAACTTCATTATTCTCAGAAAATTTATTAGCATATATTTGTGCTAGTAAGTTTTCTTGATTTAAATCTTCTTCGTCTTCTATATTTTCTTCTTTTTCACTTTGGTCAGTATCCTTCTTTAATTTGTGAAATAAACTTGCTAAAGTTCCTTCTTTTTGTACTGGTTTTGCATTAGCTATCACAGTTTTTTCTAGTTCTTCATTTAAATCTGTAAGTTTAATTGTTTTGTCAAGATTTTTATCTTGTATTCCAAATGTATTATTAAACTTTATTTTTTCACTTTTGGTTCCTAATGTATTACTAAAGTTTATTTCTTCACCTTTAGTTTCAAATGTACTTTGTAAATTTTCATTTTTAATTCCTAATTTATCGTCTGCGATTAAATCTCCTTTTAATAAAGTATCTTTTATGGCATGAAATACTGCTTTAAACACTTTATTTTCTTCTTCAAACCTTACTTCTAATTTTGCAGGGTGAACATTTACATCTACTTTTTGTGGATTTAAAGTTATATTTAATACTAAAAATCCATATTTTCCAATTGTAATCATTCCTTTGTAGCCTTGTTCTGCTGCAGTTGTTAAAGTTTTATCTTTAATATATCTTTTATTTACAAAAAATAATTGGTTTGAACGATTTGAACGTGCTATTGCTGGTTTTCCTATTACGCCTGTTACTTTTATATCTTCATATTCATAATCTACATCTAAAATATTTTCTGCAATGTCTTTTCCATATATGCTATATATTACTGCTTTTGATTCATTATTTCCCGGAGTTTGAATTATTGTTTTTCCACTGTTTATTAAATGTATTGCAATTTCTGGATGTATTAAAGCTATTCTTGTTACTACATCTTCAATGTAACCTGCCTCTGTAAAATCTTTCTTCAAGAATTTATATCTTACTGGTGTATTGAAAAATAAATCTTGAATTGTAATTGTAGTTCCTTTTGGGCATCCTGTTTCTTCTTCATTTATTATTTTTCCACCTTCTAATTGTATTCTATTTCCTATATCACTATCTTCAGTTTTTGAAACCATTTCTATTTTACTAATAGCTGCAATACTTGCTAAAGCCTCGCCTCTAAACCCCATAGATGTAACTACTTCTAGGTCTTCAGCTTTTCTTATTTTAGAAGTTGCATGTCTTTCAAATGCAATTTCCATATCATCTTTTGCTATTCCCTTACCATTATCTGTAATTCGTATGTATGAGATTCCACCATTTTTTATTTCTACTTTTATTGTTGTTGCTCCCGCATCAATTGAATTTTCCATAAGTTCTTTTACTACAGATGCTGGTCTTTCTATTACCTCACCTGCTGCTATTTTATTTATTGTAGAGTCATCTAATAATACAATGTTTCCCATTTTTTCTCCTCCGTTTTTATTCTTAATATTTATTTCTATATTATTTTTTTCTTTATGCTTTTAATATTTTACTTTTTATTATATTTTTAATATTTTCGATACCTTATTATTTTTTCTTTGCGTAAATTATATCATTCTTTTTTTCTTTTTTGTATAGTTTTTAAAATTTTTTTATTTACTTTATTTTTTGTTTTGCTAATACTTAAATTTTCTTACTTTTTTCATATGTTTTTCATTTTGAATTTCTTATTTGCTTTAATACTTTGTGTAACACTTTTTTTGAATTTAGAATACTATATACCATACGAAAGAACCAAAAAAACTTTTATAGGAGGTATAAAAAATGTTTGGTAATTGCTGTAATAACGGAAACAGCGAACTTTTATGGTTCATAATTATCTTCTTACTACTTTTCTACTGTGGTGGAAATAATGGTTGTGGCTGTGGTTGTGGTAATAACAACGGTTGTGGTTGCAACTAAAAAATACTTATTTTGAAAGGGGGGAATTTTGGTATGCCAGAAAATTCTAGAGGATGCGGATGTGGTTTTGGTGATGACAACTGCATATGGATTATTTTAATTCTTATCCTACTTTTCTGCTGTTGCGGAAATGGTGGTAGAGGTGGATGTTGCTAATAACTAAACCTTTAAATAACTAAACTTTTAAAAAGCAGTTTAAGGTGAGCTTTTACTCCCCTAAACTGCTTTTTATATAATTTTTATATAATTTTTATATAATATTTTAATTATTTACTTTTTGTACTATTTCTTCTGCGTTCTTTTACTTGTGGCTCTGCTTTTCTTCTGTCTTCTTTTACTTGTTTACCTTGATTTTCTTTTTTTCTTCTATCTTGAAACATATTTCCATTTTTATCTACTATCATAATATTTTCTCCTTCGTTTTTTTATTTAAGCTAATGATAACTTAATTTAATAAAAAAATCAAGTATTTTTTTGCTTATTTGCTTAATTGTATAATTTGTAAAATTTTACATTTTTTTATTAGTTACTTGTTTTTTACAAGAATTTATTGTATAGTGTTGTTTATAGGAAATGAGAATAAGCAGATGTGGTTTGCCACTTTACATATAAAGGCTTGTCCTTTAGAATGGAGGTGGTGCTATGATAGAAGCAGTTTTATTAGAAATAATATACTTACTTTTATTTGCTTTACTTGTCGAAACTATTATAGTATTTGCCTTAATTATATTTATAATATTTTTAAGCAAATAGACAAATAAAAAACACATCTGTTACTTGACCGGTAAGGTGTGTTTTTTACATACTAAACTGGTAAACCACGTTTGTGGTCTCTCATTTTCTATTTTTATTTTACTATGAATTTATATATTTGTCAATAAATTTTAATGAAAAAACAACTTCGTATGTGTTTATAATATTGATCCATTTCATTCTACAACAAAAAACTTCCTACTATTGCAAATGCATAGTAGGAAATTTTTGTGTTGGTTGGGCTGGGTAGATTCGAACTACCGCATGCTAGAGTCAAAGTCTTATCTTTCATCTAACTTTTAACATTTTTTGTTATTAAGTATTATCTCTTGAAGTGGCTATTTTT
>CANRGT010000034.1 GCA_947630185.1 uncultured Clostridia bacterium
AAATTTAGCCCTAAAAAACTAAATTTTTAGGGCTAATGTTTAAAAAATTTTGGGACATTTTCAAAAATCATTGACATTCATTATAAAATCTTTTTTATTTTTCTTAAAATAGTATTTTAAATTTTACTATAAATCATGGGTATTTAAGTTATGAAATATAAAAAGATTTTAAAAAGTACTATGCTTTTATAACAAAAAATGATATACTAAAAAATATAATAAAAGTGGGGGAAAAAATGAAAACATTATATGAAATATTAGAAGTAAGCGAGAATGCATCTAATGAAATTATAGAAAAAGCATATAAAGTATTGGCAAAAAAATATCACCCAGATTTGTGGCCACAAGACAAAAAAGAATATGCAGAACAAAAAATGAAAGAAATAAATGAAGCATATGATGTTTTAAGTAATGAAATAAAAAGAAAAGAATATAACAGTACATTGGAAATCGAAAGAAAAAGACAGATGGAATTAAAAACGCAAGAAGAAATTAAAAAAAATATGCAAGCAGATTATGAACAAAAATATCAAAATGCTTATGAAAATTACTTAAGGCGATTAGGTTATAAAATTAAATATAAATGGACATGGAAAGACTATAAAAATTTCATAATTTCTATTTTAATTCTTATTCTTATATGTGTAGCTTTATGGTTCTTTCCAATTACACATAATTGGATAATTGAATTTTATAATTCAAATCCAATTATAAAAACAATTATTGATATCATAGGAAGTATATTTGTTGGAATATGGAATGCAATTACTTCTATTTTTAAAAAATAGTATAAATTAAAATTTATAGTGTATAACTAAAAAAATATTTTATAAAAATATATTAATTCTTCCAAGTGAGGAAGTAAATGGAGGTTGCAAATGTCAAGAAAAAGAAGAAGCCAAAGAAAAATGAGTATGAATAAAGTAGTAGATGCAATTAGTTTGAAAAAGTTTTTTATAATAGCTATACCGTTAATAATTATTATTTCAATTTGTTCTTCTGTAATTTGCTATCGTAACTATCAAGATAGGAAGTTACTTGCTGAGCAAAGAATGGAACTAGAAAAAAGTATAGAAGATATTTTTGTTGCGACATCACAAAGTATAGAAGAAAATACTATGAATACTCCTAATGAAGTTATTCGTATTTCAGCAGTAGGAGATATTTTATGTGGAGAAGAAATGCTTTCTGACGCATATCAAAAAGATAGCAAAAGTTATCAGTTTGATTATATGTTTAAAAATATTACTAATTTTGTAAAAGAAAGTGATATAGTTCTAGGTACAATGGAAACAAGTTTTACTGATAATACATATTCTGGCTATGGAAATAGAAATAGTCCAAAAGAATTTGGACAAGCTGTTAAAGATTCAGGAATAAATTTAGTAAGTATTACAACAAATCACAGTTTAGACTATGGAATAGACGGCATTAAAAAAACTAAAAGTTACTTACAAGAATTAGGATTTTCAACTGTAGGAGATAGGCTAGATGAACAAACTGTAAATATTCAAACTATTAAAGATAAAAAGATTGCATTTTTATCATATACTTATGGAGTTGAAAACCAAAATAAAAAATCAAAAAAGGAATTACAGAGTATTAATATATATAGTGAAAAGTTAGCAAAACAAGAATTAGATTATGCAAAAGAGAATGCAGATTTCATATTTGTAATTATGCATTGGGGAGAACCATATGCAACTGAAGTAAGCGATGAGCAAAGAAAAATAGCAGACTTTTTAGTAGAAAATGGAGCTGATGTTATTTTAGGAAATCACCCAGCAGCAATACAACCAATGGAAGTAAGAAAAAATAAAGAAGGAGAAGATGTATTTATTGCATATTCTTTAGGAAATTACATTTCATCAATTAGTAATGAGGTTTCAAAAGTAGAATTAGTTTTAAATATAGAAATTACTATTGATAGCGAGAATGAGAAATTAACTTTAACAAAAGTTGACTACACACCGATTTATGCATTAGATAATGGATTAGATGCACAAAATAGATATGAGCTAATAGACATGAAGGGAATTGCAAAAAGATATGCGAGTGGAGATATTAGAGTAGTTGATAAAAATACTTATAACAAATTATTAGATGGACTAAAATTGTTAGAAAATGTAGTAAAAGTAGAAGAAAAAGAAGAAATAAATACAGAAGAGAAAAATATAGACAAAAATACAGAAGATAAAAATATGGAAGAAAAAAATATAGATAAAAAAAATACGGAAGCAATAAAAGAAAATAAACAGTAAAAAATCTGTAAATTATAATGTATTTAAATAATTAATAAAATAAGGGTAGTAAAAATGAAAGTAGGATTTATTTCACTAGGATGTAATAAAAATTTAGTAGATACTGAAAAAACGATAGCTTTATTTAAACAAAATCATTATGAGATTGTAAATAGTCCAGAAGATGCAGATATGATTGTAGTAAATACTTGTGGATTTATAGAATCTGCAAAAGAAGAAGCTATAAACACTTTGTTAGAAATGGCAGAATATAAAAATAGAAAATGTAAGTATCTTGTTGCAATGGGATGTTTAGTAAAGCGTTATGAAGGCGAGCTTAAAAAAGCACTTCCTGAAGTGGATTTATATATTCCATATGGAACTTATGATACATTATGGGAACAAATTCAAAAGCTTGTAAATCCAAGTGCAATTCAAGAATTAATAAATGAAAAGAAAAATATGAATGAAAGTTCAAGAAATAAAAAAGATAAATTACCAAAAGAAAATGATGATTACAAAAGATGTAAAAAAAATATAGTTAAATGCACTGAAAGTAAAGACATTAAAGGTGCAAAATTTGAAGAAAATATAAATAGAGTTATAACAACTGGACAAAATTATGCTTATTTAAAAATAGCAGATGGGTGTAGTAATTGTTGTGCATATTGTGCAATTCCAAAAATAAGAGGATTATTAAAAAGTAGGACAATAGAGAATATTATAGAAGAAGCAAAAGATTTGGTGAAAAAAGGCTATAAAGAAATTATTGTAACAGCACAAGATACAACAAAGTACGGAGAAGATATCTATGGAAAGCCAATGCTTGCAGAATTATTAGAAAAGTTATGCTCAATAAAAGAAATTAAGTGGATTAGATTTTTATATGCCTATCCTGAAACAATAACAGATGAATTAATACAAGTAGTTAAAAATAATAAAAAAATATGTGCTTATTTTGATATTCCAATTCAACATATTTCTGATGGTGTATTAAAAAGAATGAATAGAAAAAGTAACGGAAAAACAATCAGAAATTTAATTAAGAAATTAAGACAAGAGATTCCAAATGTAATATTAAGAACTACTGTTATGGTAGGGTTCCCAGGGGAAACTAAAGAAGAATTTGAAGAATTATATACATTTTTAGAAGAAGTAAGATTTGATAAATTAGGAGCATTTGCATTTTCAAAAGAAGAAGGTACTTCAGCTTATTATATGCCAAATCAAGTTCATCCAGCTACTAAAAAAAGTAGATATAGAAAAATAATGGAGCTTCAACAAAAAATATCTAGTGAAAATCTAAAAAATAAAATAGGAAACACTATTGATGTAATGGTAGAGGGGATAACAAAAAATAAAAAGTTTTACGTTGGAAGAAGCTATATGGATGCTCCTGAAATAGATGGAAGAGTATATATTGAAAATGAAGATACTATCCTTGAAGTTGGTAGTTTTGTTAAATGCAAAATTACTGATGTAAAAGAATATGATTTAATTGCAAAATTAATATAATTTTCAAAATAGATAATTAACTTCGATTTATATGAAAAATATAAAAATACATATATTATAAAGTATGTTATTAAATTAAAAAATTATAGTAAATTCTTAAAAGCTTTTTTATGTAGCAACTAAAGTGTTTTAAGTGGTTGCTAAAGTTACTTTGTACATTAAGTACGCTGTTTAACAAAACATAAAAGCAATTAGAATTTACTATAATTTTTTGTATATAAATAAATATATACCATAAATAAAATTTTTAGTACCAAATTTTTTTAGTATAAATTTATCCATTATATATTCTTATTTTTAAATTGAAAATAGTTCAAATTGATTTAGTAATTTTCACAATTTACTTCAAAGTATGATTGAGGATGTTTACAAACAGGGCAAATTGTAGGCGCTTCTAATCCAACATGAATATGTCCACAATTTCTACATTTCCAAACAGTAATACTTCCTTTTTTGAAAACTTCACCATTTCCTAAGTTATCTAATAATTTTCTATATCTTTCTTCATGATGTTTTTCGACCTCTGCAATTCCTCTAAAAGTAGCAGCAATTTCAGTAAATCCTTCTTCATCAGCTTCTTTAGCAAAAGTAGCATACATATCTGTCCATTCATAATTTTCACCTGCTGCAGCATCTGCTAAATTAGCCTTTGTATCACCAATTCCTTGTAAATATTTTAAATGTATTTTAGCATGCTCCTTTTCATTTTCTGCTGTTTCTAAGAATATAGCAGCGATTTGCTCATATCCTTCTTTTTTAGCTACACTTGCAAAATATGTGTATTTATTTCTAGCTTGTGATTCACCAGCAAATGCAGCTTTTAAATTAGCTTCTGTTTTTGAACCTTTTAATTCCATATTTTTTAATCTCCTTAAATATATATTTAGGTTTAAAGGTAACCCAAAACTTTAAAATTATTGCACTTTCGTGATATAATTTTTATATTACAGCTTAAAATCTTGATATTACTTAAAAGTTAAGCTTTTCTCTATGAATAGAATAATCCAAAACAACTAAAAAGTCAATAAGAATTATATTAAAATATGAGGATATTAAATTAAAAATATAATTTTGCTAAGATATAATATTTACAAATTAAAATAAAAATGATGTTTAAAAACGAAATTATCTAAAATTTGCAAAATCTTATTTTATGTAGTATAATATAAGTTATAAATTATGGCGAGTACATAATTTATAAGTCATTTTAATACTGAAAGGTGGAAATTCAAATGTTTGGATGGAAATCCAAAGAACCAAAAAATGTAACAGCAAATGGAGAACATCGTATAACTGTAAAAACCAATTTTGGCGATGTTGAATTCGCAAATTTAAAAGATGTGTTTGTTACAAGAATATTCGATGCAGTATATGTTATCGGCGAAGATAAAGATTATGGAATAAAACCCATTTATGGTACAATAACGACTAAAAAAGCCGAAAATAAAGCTAAAAAAATGAGAAATGCTCTTTTAAAAGCTTGTAATAAAGGCGATTCAGTTGTTACATTATCATAAGAAAATGACAAAATCTCTCTAATATTTAGAGAGATTTTTTATGAAATTTTTATTGTTAATTATTTGTTGTTATGTTATTATTATAAAAAATAAAAAACATAATTATTAAAACAAAAAATTATTAAAAACAAAAAATCAGTATTAAAATTCATAAAAGAATTATAATTAAAAAAGGCAGTATATTCTGAAAGGAGCGATGTAAAATATGGAGCTAAAAAAAGAAAAAAGCTGTGGATGTGTTATTGTCGAAAATAATAAAGTATTACTAATACTTCAACAAAATGATGCTTATTGGGGATTTCCAAAAGGTCATGTGGAAAATGGTGAAACTGAAATTCAAACAGCTAAAAGAGAAGTAAAAGAAGAAGTAGGCTTAGATGTTAAAATTGACGAAAGTAAAAGATATGTAACAAATTATATTGTAAGAGATGAAATAGATAAAACTTCTGTATTTTATACGGCAACTACTACAGGAGGAGAATTAGTAAAGCAAGATAGTGAAATAAAAGAGGTGAAATGGTGCACATTTGAAGAGGCATTAGAGCTACTTACTTTTGATAATTTAAAAGAAGTTTTAAGAAATGTTATGGAAGATTTAAAATAATAATTTAAATTATCAATATTAAAAAATCTAATAACAAAATTATGTTAAATGTGAAGTGAAAAGTTAAATGGAATTCTGTAAAGTAAATGCAATTTGTACAATAAATTATTTTTAATAAGTATAAATTACTTAAATATAGTAATTTAAAAAATATTGTGCTAAAATATGTTTAGCAAATTGTATATTGTTTATAATTAAAATACAAAGGAGGGAATTGTTGTATGTCAACAAAATTTGTTTTAAATGAAACGGCATATTTTGGAAGAGGTTCAAGAGAAGAATTACCAGGAGAAATAAAAAAGAGAGGGTTTAAAAAAGTTTTTATAGTAAGTGATAGTTCACTTGTAGAAGCAGGGGTAACAGCAAAGATTCAAAGTATATTAAAAAAGGAGAAAATACCACATAGCTTATATTCAAAAATAAAGCCTAATCCTACAATAAAAAATGTATTAGATGGTGTTAAGGCTTGTAAAAGATCAGGAGCAGATTTAATAGTAGCAGTAGGAGGAGGCTCAAGTATAGATACAGCAAAAGGAATTTCAATAATAATGACAAATCCAGATAGAGCAGATGTTAAGTCATTAAATGGATTATCAAATACTGTAAATAGAGGAATGCCACTAATAGCACTTCCTACTACAGCAGGAACAGCAGCCGAAGTTACAATAAACTATGTTATAACTGATGAAGATGCTCAAATAAAAATGGTATGCGTAGATCCAAATGATATACCAATTTTATCAATAATAGATTCAGAATTAATGGAAACAATGCCTAAAAGTTTAGCTGCTGCAACAGGAATGGATGCATTAACACATGCAGTAGAAGGTTATATAACAAAATCACATAATGAAATGTCTGATATGTTCCATTTAAAAGCTATTCAAATGATATTTAAATATTTACCATCAGCTGTAAATGACAAAAATCCAGAAGCAATTGAAATGATGGGAATGGCTCAATATATTGCAGGAATGGGATTTTCAAACGTAGGACTTGGAATTGTACACTCTATGGCACACCAATTAGGTGCTGTATATGATACACCACACGGAATAGCAAATGCAATGTTATTACCAACAGTTATGAGATTTAATGGAGAAGTATGTGCAGATAGATTTAGACAAATTCTTGTAAATATAGGAAGACCAGATGCAGCAAACTTAAATGACCAAGATGTTATAAACACATTTGTATGGATGTTATCTGAGTTAAGTAAAGCAGTAGGAATTACTCAAACTATTAAAGATTATGGATCTAAAGAAGAGGATTTTGAAATGCTTGCAGAAAAGGCAATGAATGATCCTTGTAGACCAGGCAATCCAAGAGAAACAACAAAAGAAGATTTCATTGAATTATATAGAAGAGCATTATAAAATGATAAAAGCTATCGAATAGTAATGTATGAAAACTATTGGAAAGCCATGAAGATTGCGAAATTTAACATAATATGGTATAATATATATAGTGAAGCCATGTGCTCACAAAAATTTTAAAATGCAAACAATGAGGAGGACTTACTATGTTTGCGAGAAGCATTTTGAACAGGGTTACTGGACAGTACAAGAAAATCAACGAATTATTCATCAACACCCCCGATTCACATGAAATCGGAACTCGGAAAAGCGTCATTCTCAAAGGATGGAAATTAGGATATATTGCAAATAATGTTTTGGTATATCCGAAAGCTTCTTTGAGAAAGGTAAGGATCGGAAGTTCAGCAATACCATACGGCTGGATGGTTATTGATAAGGTCTATGAACCGGGTGAAAGAGATGGATATGTTGTATGTATCCAATCCGTAATCTAATCAAGCGACTAGACAAATTTGCAGTTGCAAATTTGTCTATTTTTTATGTTTAAAATTATATGTTTAAATAAAAATCAGATTAAATAAAAATTAAATGAATTTTTTCGCTAGTTGAAAAGCCTTGATAGTGTAAGTTTAAAAATTTGTGAAAAAACTTATCGACACGAACTTA
>CANRGT010000035.1 GCA_947630185.1 uncultured Clostridia bacterium
TATTTTATACATTTTTTCAGCTGGATAATTTTTAAATATGCTCCATCTACAATCCTGATGTTTTTCATCAAAAATTCTTTTTGTTTTTATTCCTAACATATTATCATTCTTCTCATGTGCTATATCTATATCATCTAATCCCTTTACAAATAAAAGGTATGTAATTTGTTCTATAACCGTTAATGGGTTGGTCACTCCGCCTTCCCAAAAGTTTGTCCATATTCTATCTATTATACTTTTTGTTTCTTGTTCCATCTTTTCCTCCAATAGTTATATTATTACATAATGTATTCTAGCATAAAACGACTTTTTTCTCAACCTATACTTTAAAATATTTACAATTAATTCCTTCTTCCAAATTGGTCATATGGCTACTATCAATATAAATCTTTGCTAATCCCATTTAACACCATTAAACTCCTCATTTACATCCCTCCTACCACAAAATCCTCCTAAGTCCTTAAGTCAAAAAACTTTGAAACAACACATTCATTCGGAGAAATAAATCCACAAAAATTACACACTAAACTTCGTTGCATTATCAAATATTTCCTTTAATTTAACACCCCTATCATACCCCTCTTTATAAAACTCATCTATTGTTTGATTTAAATAATCATTTCTATAAAATAATTCTAACGTAATCGGTCCCTTATAATTATTTTCTTTTAATTTTAATAATACATCATTCCAATCAATAGTTCCATCAAAAGGTAATAAGTGTAAATCCCCAGATTTATCATTATCATGCATATGTACCGCAAAAAATCTATCTTTAAAAAATGCATAATCAAATTTATCATCAAAATGAGCATGGCAATGCCCTGTATCAAAACAAATACCAACATTATCATCTTTTATATTTCCTAATACATATTCTAAATATCCTTGTTTTCTAGTATTTTCAAATGCAATTTTTATTCCTAATTCTTTTGCATATTTAACAATTCTTTTAACTCTTTCTAAACCAATTTCATTATACATAGGTGGTTCTCTACGTGTCGTTAAGTGCATAACCACCATGTTAATTTGTTTTTGATGCATTAGTTCTAAATCTTTAATATATTCGTTAGTAACCTTTTCTCCTATTTCTCCATCAAGCCATATTTCATTAATATTTTTATATCCCAAATGACAGAAAATAATATTTAATCCTAATTCTCTACAATAATCAATCTGCTCTAATTCACTGAATTCTAAATCATTTCTATGGTAATATTGAATAAATACATCTTTAAAACCTGCATTTTTAATTGCATTAATTGTCTCCTTAGGTGAAACATTTTCATTATCATATTGTATACAAACCGCTAAATTATTCATCATTATCCTCCTCACATTGATATATCATACATTCCATTTTATACCATAAAATCTTAATTTTTTCAACAAATTGAAAATAAAAGAACAGCCTTTTTTGAAATTCGTTTTTTGGGTTGAAGTTATTAATTTTAAATGATATAATAAATATTGTTTATGAATTTAGAAAAATTCAAATATAAAATAAAGGATTTATAATATGAAAAAATATATTTTTATTGTCATTATTGCTATTATTTTAATTTTAGGATTTTTATTCTTTTATCAGAAGACTGAGGCACCAAATAACGAATCAGCTGATATTAATACTGAAAATATTGAAGATACAGAAGATACAGAAACTACAGAAACTATTGTTGAAGAAGAACCTATTGTAGATAAATCATCAGTTACTTATAATGGCTGGCTACATACAAACGGCTCTAAGCTTGAAAACGAAAAAAATGAAGTTTTTCAATTAAGAGGTGTTAGTAGCCATGGTATAGAGTGGTTTTTTGATGTAATTAATCATAAAAATCTAGAAAGTCTTAAAAATGATTGGAATACTAATGTTTTTAGAATTGCAATGTATACAGATTCAAATTCTCAGGGGTATATATTTAATCCTCAAGAAAATCTGGATAAGGTGTTCAATATAATAGATACAGCAATAGATATTGATATGTATGTTATAGTTGATTGGCATATTCTAAACGACAACAATCCGCAGACTCATAAGGAAGAAGCAAAAGTATTCTTTAATGAGGTTTCAAAAAAATATGCTGATAAACCAAATGTATTATACGAAATTTGCAATGAGCCAAATGGAAATAATGTTACTTGGGATAGAGATATAAAGCCATATGCGGAAGAAATAATTCCTATTATTCGTAATAATAGTGAAAATTCTTTAGTTCTAGTAGGAACTCCAGATTGGTCTAAGAAGTTAGATAAGGCTGCTGACAATCCTTTGGATTTTAAAAATGTTGTTTATACTTGCCATTTTTATTCTGGAACACATGGTAAAGAGTTGAGAGATACAATAGATTATTGCATTAATAAAGATATTCCTGTTTTTGTCTCAGAGTGCGGATTAACTGATGCTTCTGGGAATGGTGCTGTTTATTTTGATAAATTTAATGAATGGATTGAATATTTGAATACTAATTCCATTAGTTGGGTATATTGGTCTTTCTGTAATAAAGATGAGTCTTCTGCAATTTTGTTACCTAGTTATGTTTCAGTTAGTGATTTAGAAAGTTCAAATAATACTACGGATACTGGACTTAACAGCACTTCTGATGGCTCTTCTGAAAATTCAAATACCACTGATTATGTTGAACAGAACTTAGATTTTAATGATTACTTGACTAATTCTGGAACGTTTATAAAGGGTGTTTTTCAATCATATGTTAAATAGAATTTTTTGTTGAAAAATACACGAAGTATTCTATAGTGAATACTCCGTGTATTTTTGCTTTGTATTACTTCTGTTCTCTTACATTATACGTTGCCTTAGATTGCTCTAATGAAAATATCCGCTTCTTCGATCACTTTCCTTTCCTGCTAATATACAAGCATATAAAATTAAACTTACATTATTTTTTACCCTTTATGAAATAAATTTTAATGCTTTTTAACGGTTTTTAATACTCTTAAATGGATTTTTCAGAGAAATAAAAAAATCCTCTGCAAATTGCTTTAACAGAGGCTTTTTAGTGGTTGTGGGGGTAAGACTCGAACTATCGACCTTCGGGTTATGAGGGCTAGTTGAGAGGTTTATGTAATTTAGTGAAATCAAGGATTTTAGGCTGTATTTTAATACCTTCTGTTTTTTTAGTATAGCAAACATTTGTATATTTTTAGGACGTTTTTTGAGAATTTTTTACCCAATAACAATTCTCACAGTTACAAGATACAAAATTGTTAGGGCTTTTTGATTTAATTATATCTCCACAAATTAAACATTTAATTTTCATAGTAAACTCTTAAATTCACGAATTCAGAAGCATCTTATAACTAAAGTGATATGATTTAAATTCATTATCCCTAGCAAGAATTCTTTGTAAATATATTCCGAATCGAAATACAATGGCTCACACACACATTAACATTAATTAAATATTTATCTTCTTTATATAATTTATGGCAAGCTTTTTCTAAAATACTAATTAATTTTTCTCTCATTTTAACATTTCTCCTAATTAATTTAATAAATTGAATATAACATATTTTCTATAATTATATTGTCGAAACTTGTCCTTTAATATCAAAAAAGCAAAATAATTCTATAAAAATAATTACATATTATTTTGCTTTTCATTTGTATAATCTATTCATGTGTATATATTTTTTATTATTTATATTCTTTTAATAACTTTGTTAAAAGTTTTTGTCTTCTATTTTTCACATATTGGGACATCCATTCAAAATCAATTTTTCCATTTTTGCTTGGTAAAACAATTTTAGAGGTATTAAATTTTTTATCAACGTCTCTTACTAATCCAGATAATAAATAATTAGATAAACCATTTAAAACCGTTTCCAAAAAAATTCCTGCATACTTGTCTATATCATACTTACAAGTTATTTTTCTCATAAATTGTCCTGCGTACCAACTATTTTCTCTATAATAAAATCCCATTTGTAAGAGTCCTAAACTAAATGTTCCAGCATTATTAATACCAATATCATCAATATATCCTGTCTTTTCACAGATTCCTCTATTTTCGTTCGTTCTTGTAATATAGTCATACACTTTATTTTGATCAATAACTTTTGTTAGCTTATCTTTATTGTAGCTTGGTACTGTATCTATATCAAAAACTTCTGATGTTAAATATTCTCCCATCTCTTTATTTTCTATCTCAGAAAAATCTTTTTCACCATTATCGTATATCCATTCTCTTATATTCCATGCTAATTGTTCATCTATGGTCTTAGCAAATTTATCTTGTTCTGGATTATTATTCATTTTTTTATGTTGCTCAAAATTCCAATCATTGCCTTTTTTTGAAATTGTATCTTCGCAATATATATCGTTTAAATTCCATAAATTACTATGAAATTCAGTATTCTTTATTGCATTAAATCCTAATTTATAAATTAAATATAAATCTTCATATCTTTCTACAGGATGGTCCACATCATTAATAGTTCTTAATGTACGCTTATAGCCATCATTTCTAAAATCAATAAATTTTACTATATCTGTATTAAAATTATGTGGTGTCCCTGCTTTAAATACATAAATGCTCGTTTGAACTGTCGCATTAGGCTCAAATAAATCTGCAGGCATTTTTATACTAGCTAACATTGTATGCTTTTCTAATATTTTTAATGTTGTTGATGTCCCTTTTCCCGCCCCAATAGAATCTTGAACTATTACTGCACCAATTCCACCATTTTTCATATGATCTAAACCAAATTCAAAAAATGGTAGTCCATTATCTCTATATGAAAATGGTGGATTTAATAACAATTTATCTGCTTTAAACTCTTCAAACAAAGAATCAGGTGTTGTAAATGTGTCAGCTTTCTTTATTTGAGAACTTCCATCTCCTCTTAAGATCATATTAGTTGCAGCTAGAGTATACATCTTAGCATCGACTTCAATTCCTAAAAGCTGTTCATGTCTAATTTGGTCAATTTTTTCATTAGCTCTTTGAGTATTTTTTCCATATTTTTTATTGGCATCCTCTATCATTAAGTCCATTGATGCAACTAGAAATGCAGCAGATCCTGTTGCCAAATCCATTACTTTAGAATCCTTATTAACATCTAATATTTTAGCCATTAAACTTGTTATATATGGTGGTGTAAGAACCTTACCTAATTGGGCTCCATCACTTAATGCATATTTCAAAAATGTTGAGTACATTTCTGCCATTATATCTAATGCCCCACTTGATAAATCAATCGCTTTATAAATATTCTCGTATAAATATGTAAATATTTGCTTATTTGTTGATGCGTCATATTTCATTATTTTTGCAACAACAGGATCTAATTCTATTTTTACATCTCTTGCAGTGTCCAATGAAATTGACATTTTAAATGAATCTAACATTATTCTCTTCTTATCCATAGGAATATTTTTTCTATCTAAATATTCTTCTATATGCTTTACAATTACAACTCCATCTCTATTTTGTTCAGTTTGAATTCCTCTTAAATCATCTGGTATCAGTCCAAAATCTATTATATCTCCATTCTCATCTAAAATATCTTGCATTGCTAACAACATTCCAGAAACATATACAACACGCTGGTCAACTCCTATATTTTGATTATTCATTAATCTATTAAGATTCTTTGAGTGTTTTAATAATTCTTCTCTGGATTTTATTAAAATAGCATGTTTTTCAGATTCTGTAACTGTTGCCTCTCTATAAAAAGCATTTATACTTTCAATATTTTGAACAAAATCTAGTTTATTATAATGTTCCATATACTTAGGTTCTATTGATGGAGAGAATACATAGTATGTTGATATCTTTATATTATCTTCATCTTCTCCCGATATTCCAATTGCTATGACTTCATCATATTTTTTTGAAGCTATCATACTTTTAGCATAATAAATTGCACCATTTACAGCATAATTTTTAATTGATTTCTCATCCATCTTTATACCTTGTTTAGTTTCTGCAATATGATATTTAAGTCCTAATTTATTTTCTATTACAATAGGTAAATTATATTTTTCAATATGAAAATCTGGTACTCCAAAATTCTTTTTATTTTCTGTTTTTGCAGCACCTTTTAATGCAGTTTTCATATATTCAGACATTGATGATTTTTCATTATAATCTATTAATTTCTTTAGACCTAATTCTTCAAGTTTCTTTTTTACATAATCATCCACATCTGCTTCTAATGTATATTTTTTACTCATAATAATCCTCCATATTTCATTTTCCTACTTTTTTATATCATAAAATGACAATTTTCTCAACTAATTTATAAATATTATTTTTATCTCTCATATCTTCTAGCTTTTTTCTTTTTCTCTGCTTTGCATTTGATATTTCTCATATTTTTCAATACTTTGATACATGTCCCAATTTTTTATTAGAAATGTTTCCCCTTCTTTAATTAACATTTCTAACTCTAAAAACTTTTTAAAAATTTTTTCAATTTTTTTATTAGATTTTCCCATAATCTTTGAAAAATTTTGAATTGTCATAGGGTTATCTGATCCTATTTCTAATCTTCCTTTGCTATTACATTCAACTGCTAAAGCAATTAACTGCATCCATACTCTAAAGTATGTATCTCCATCTGGAAGCTTTAGAATTATTTGCATCTTCCTGTTTGAAAAGATGTTTGATTCGACTTTGAACCATTGAATTTCATACATAGCCTCCTTTCCTCGCTTTCTTTAAATTAATATTTAATTGATTCTTTTTCTTTACTATTTAGATATTCATCTAATGCTTGAACTCTAAATAGAAATTTTCCACCAACTTTGGAGCATAGTATTTGTTTTCGTCTTACTAATTGATTAATTAACCAATAAGAAATGCCCAGATACTCTGCTGCTTCTTTCATTGTTAGTGTTGCCCTTTGGATTTTCTGTAATTCCATTGTCTTCACCTCGTATAATGAACATATAAACATTATACGAACTCCTTTCTTTTTTATTTTTTTGTTATAATGTTTTTATAGACTC
>CANRGT010000036.1 GCA_947630185.1 uncultured Clostridia bacterium
GATTTTTTGTTACTCTGTGCAAAACTATAAGTTCTCCGACGCCCCCAGCATAGCTGGGGGTTTACCGCTAAAGTTAACAAAATAAAAGCGGCTTTACATAAAGTCGCTTTTACTTTTATTCTTATTCTTTTTTCTTATGCTTCTTTATCATTGGTAAAACTATTCCAACTATAAATAATAATATTGCTATGATTAGCATAATAATTTCGTAAATTGTAAGAACTTTTCCTTTTGCTATTTCATTTAAAACTCCATCATCTGACTTTTTATCCTCATATATTGTTTCTACTCTATGTCCTCTTACTAAGAGCCTGTGGCTATTAATTCCTAATGGGGTACAGGTGATAAGTGTACAATAATCTTCTCCATCAACTATTTCGATGTTTTCAATATCTGTTGGTAGTACAACATCAATTTTGTCAACTTCATATGTAAGAACTTCATTTAATACTTCAATATTAAATGTATCTCCTATTTCCATTTCAGGTAAATTTGTAAATAGTGCTGCAGATGCTAAACCTCTATGTCCGGAAATTACTGAGTGTGTGCCTATTCCTCCAACTGGTAGTGAAGTACCTGGTATGTGGCCTATTGCTACCTGTAGTACATCATCATCTGCTGTGTGATATATTGGGAGTTTAACATTTATTTTTGGAATTGAAATAATTCCCATTATGCCATTTCCTGCGACATTTAGAAGAGACATATATTTTTCTTTTTGTTCTTTTGATAAAAAGTATCTAGTTTTACTTTTGTCCATAGTTTCATTATATTGTTTTGCTTCTTCTATCAGGTTATTATAATTTTCTTCACTTATTTGACTGACCGTATTTTCATATGATTTTATTACATATGAGGCATGGTATTTATTGTATATTTCAGCGAATGCAGGATAACAAAGTAGGCATATCGCAATTATAATAAATATTTTTGATATTATTTCTCTTATGTGTATTTTTTTCATAATTGTTATACTTTGCAAACAGATAAGTATATAAAATACTTATCTGTTTGTCAAAGATTATTCCTCCTTCTTATTTTTTGAAATGATTAGTCCTGTAACTCCTAGAACAATGGCTACTCCGAAGATGACGATTAGTGTGATGCTACCTGTGCTTGGTAGTCTTGAGCCATGGATGTTTACAATTGAGTTTTCCATGTTTGAATCGCCAAAGCTGATTATTTTGTGAGAACCATCTTTAGCAAATTCCGGATTGATTTTTATTGTAACATTTTTACATGTATTATAACCTTTAGGTGTTTCTACTTCCACTAAAGTATATGTACCAGCATCTAGACCTGCTATGTTAAATTTGCCATCTTTCATAGATGTAATTACTTTATTTGCTTGTGGATCGGTACTTTCACAAGGACAATATGCTTCCAATTTTTCATTATACTTGAAAGATATTTCTTCTCCCTCTTCTGCACTTTCCCCTTTATAAAGAGAGAATCCCGCTCCTTCTAGAGCTTTATTGTCTAATTCGCCTTGATCAGCATTTCTTCCATATTTTGTATTATCAATTTCATATGTAAATACATAATTTTCATCTGCTATAGTAGTACCTGTTGAGTCTTCACCACCTGCATTAGGATTATTAGAATATTTAAGTTGTACAGTATTAGTGTTTGGTTTGTTTTCTTTTCCAGGCTTTGATATCTCTGCCTGTTCATTTAAATGTGCTTTATATGTAACTATAACCTTAACACCTTTTGTAATATCTGCACTATTCTCTTCAAGAATTTCAACTAAATTTTCAATAGTAATTGTTAATTTTTGACCATTGTCTTCTACACTTTTTATTTCTTTTTTGTACCCATTACTTTCTTCATTCAATGTAATTTCTTTTTCAGTATTAGGAGCCTCTTTTTCTTTTGCTTTTACAATTACACTTACAATTTCATCATATGTAATTCCTTTGCTCATTTGATCTTCAAATTCAAGTTTATATTTTTCATACTCACCATATTCCTTTTTTGCAGGAAGTTCAGCTGTTAAATAGTAATTGAATTTTTCATTTATTGCGTAATCACCAGTATCTTCATTAGTGTTTTCTGCAGATAAAGATTTTTCAATAGTAGGTTTCTCTGATTTTGGGTCAATTTCTATATCTCCAACAACTTCTAAAATATATCTAGTATAAGCTGCATAATCGGTTTCCTTTAATGAATCGTTTTTATCTTTTATAAGATAATATCCAGGAGCAGAAACTGTGATTTCATAATTTTCTCCAACAGGACTTGATTTATGTGTTGTGGTATCTGTCAAGTATTGGCTTATAAATTCAGCAAAAGCTTTTATTTCTTCTTCATCCTCTTTAAATCCCTCAAGAACAACTGCAACCTCTCTTGCTGAATTACAAGCGCTGAATTTTTCTCCTATAGTATCCGCGTTTTTCAATGCTTTTATCAATTCTTCTTTGCTTTCTTGTTTTATTCCATCTCCCCATTCGATATTAGATAGCGTTTTTTTACGGCCTTCTCGTTCTTCTTCATATAAATCCCCAGAAAAAATCTGGTATGCTTCATATTCATGATTTACACCATCATCTTTTTTATTAATCGTTATAGTATAACTTTCTTCCGCATATACATTTGTCATCACTATAGTTCCCATAACTAAAACAATAGCCATAACACTTAAAAATACTTTTTTTAATATCTGTGCCTTCATTTTATTTACTCCTTTGTATACTAAATTTATCTATATAAAAGAAAACATAATTAACAAAATAATTATTTTCCTACTCTTTTATTATACAATAGTTATGTAACTTTGTATATAACAGCTATATTACATTTGCATTACATTTTCTTTACATTTTATTGACAAAGCACTATCCTCAAAATACATTTTTGTTCTTGCATATCCATTTATCCTAAACTTTTTTATATTAAAGAGTCTGCATTCTTCAACTGTCCATATTCCGCCAAAATCACCACATATTATATTATTACATAATCCTCTTTTTTCATTTCATTTTGTATTGGAAAACTATCTTCATTAAATCTTGAAAATCTGCATGTGTGTCACCTGTAATTAAGAAATTAACATCTTTCCACTCAAAAAGCTGTCATTTTACATGTTTAATTATAATTTTAAAATATTTAAACCACCCTTGGCTATCATTCCATTCAAATCTAGTTGACATCTAAATATTATTATATTATTATTCAACCATACAATTATTTTGATTGTATATTTCTTTTATATAATTGTTAAAAAAATTAGGAGGTATAAAATGCCAAATTTATATATTATAACTGGTCCTGCCGGTGTCGGAAAAAGTACAATTTCAAAAAAAATTGCAGAATCAAAAAGTAAATCGGTTTTAATAGAAGGTGATGATATTTATCATCAAGTTATTGGAGGATATGTTCAAGCTTGGAAAGAAGGAAATCATCTTGAAACCTTTTGGAAAGTATGCATAAATACAATTAAAATTTATTTAGAAGATGGATATGATGTAGTATTTAATTATATTGTAACACCTACTCCATTAAAGCAAATTTATAATCAGTTTAAAAATTATAATATAAAGTTCATTGTGTTATTAGTAGATGAAAACACTCTACTTTTAAGAGATAAAGAAAGACCAGAGGATCGTCAAATGAAAGAGCGCTGCGTCACTTTATTAAATAGTTTTAAGAATAATACTTATAATGAAGAAAACATATTAGACACCTCTAATTTATCAATTGATGAAACAGTTAATATTATTGAAAACAGTAATAGATTTATTTTGTAGGTGATTATATATGGATAACAGAAATTATTCAAACAAAACTACAGATGTTAAAATTGATAGTCCAATAGATAGTAGTCATCAAAATTTTTTGGAATTTAATAAGATTATTCCTGAATTATCCGTTACTGATTTAGAAAATAGTTTGAATTTTTATAAGACTGCTGGATTTAAAGTAGAATATGATAGACCTGAAAATAAATTTGCATTTATAAGTTTAGGGAAAATACAATTCATGCTACAAGAAATTGCCCCAAATGGCAAATGGGACATTTCTCCTCTTACCTATCCTTTTGGAAATGGAGTAAATTTTCAATTAGAAGTCGATGATTTGACTGTAATATATAATAATTTTAAAAATTCAAATTATAAAATAGCATTTGATATTGAGGAAAATTGGTATAGACAAGATAATAAATTATTGGGAAATAAGGAATTTTTAATACAAGATCCTGATGGGTATTTGTTAAGATTTTCTGAGGATTTGGGTGAAAAGGAAGGATAAGTTTATATTAATTTAGAATTTTTGTTATGGGTATAATGTAAGGTAGAGTGAAAAGTATTATAGGAATGGGTTTTGTGATGGAGTACAGTTAATTGGTGGATGCTTTGAAAATTCATGAATACAAGTGAGCAAATTGCTCACTTGTATTCAAATTAATTCTATTAATTTTTTAAGTAATATTGTACTAAGTTCTCATACTGATCTTGTGCATTTAAACATGTATCAATTAAATAACCTTTTTCATTCTTATATTCTTTTAAACCTCTATAATAAAATAATTTATCTTTATCTAAAATAATAAAAGGAATTATATTATTTTTTAGACATTCCTTAAACATAATTATTCTTCCAACTCTACCATTGCCATCTTGAAATGGATGTATTTTCTCAAATCTAAAATGAAATTCTATTATTTCTTTTATTGTTATTTGTTCTAGTGAATTATACCATTTCATTAGTTTTGACATTTCTTTTTCAACATTGTTGGGTGATGTTGTTTTAATACCGTTTCCTATTGTATTAGCTCTTTGTTTATATTCTCCAACATTAAACCATTCCACTCTACTATCTGAAGTACCATCTTTTAAAATTTCATGAATTTCTTTTATCATCTTTTCAGTTAATTTATTATCTGCTACATCTAACATATAATCAACTAATTTAAAGTGATTAGCAGTTTCTAATATATCATCTACTTTTGCAATTGTGTCACTCGCAAATAAAATAGTATTTGTTTCAAAAATATATCTTGTTTGATCTTCTGTTAATGTACTTCCTTCAATGTGATTTGTATTATATGCAAATGAAATCTGAGTTTGATGATACAAGTTTCCTTTTAGTTTCATTTCTTTTTGTTCTCTAAGGATATCTAATACATTTATTTTTGAAACATCAAATTTTTCTTCTTGATCATTTAATAATTCATCAATTGATATTTCAAACAATTCAGCTAGTCTTTTTAAAGACTCAATATTGGGCTCTAAAGCACCTGATTCATATTTTGAAACGGTCGCTGGACTTACATTTAGTATATTAGCAATCTCATTTTGAGTCATTTTTTTATTTTCTCTATATGATTTAATTTTATCTCCTAACATAATAAAAACTCTCCTTTTTAGACTATAATATTATTATATCATATTATTTCTAAAAAAGAAAGTTTTTATTAAATTTATTATAATCAGTTTCCAAAAAGGATTTTAGTTGTATTAATCTATTATAAAAATAATTATCTCATGTCAATGCTTTAAAAAAACATCTTCATATTTTTTACCCTTAATTTTTTTATTTAAATTTACTATATTTACAGTATTATTTTTACCAGGTTTTTTTCCCCTTATCCATATACTGCATGCTGTTAAACTTAGATTATTTATTATTGCCCCCAATTTTTACCTTATCTATGCTAATTTCTTAGCATTTTCATTTATATTTTCTATATCTTTTCTTATTTGCATAAATATATTAACCTTATCTTCAAATAAATCTCCAACTTCACCTAAAGCTCTAAAAGGATCTTCTGTTAAAGCAATCATATCAATTGTGCCATTTTTTATAACATAATCAATTAGTAACTTAACAAATTGAATTTGTTTCATATTTAATTGATTGTCATTAATATATTTTGAAAAAATTTCACTTGCAGTTGCTGGATCTAATCCTATAATATTCCTTACTACTTCTACTACTCCTTTATCTCCATACGCTCCTTCAAATTCTTTATTAGTTCCTAGTTCGTCAAATAATATTCTTTCTAAGTCCTCTTTTTCGGAATCATTTATTTTCTCATTATGTCTTATTTTCCAAACAACAATATTGTCTAAATTACTATTAAAATACTTACTTAATTTCTTTTTGTAGTTAGTAAAGTCATTTACACTACTTAGATATACATAATCATCCATAACTTCCATCAATGTATCTTCAAAATCCGAATATATAGGAGGTCTCATATGTGGATCTATATATTGAATTAAATTTCTTAACTCTTCTCTTACTTTTTCGATATCAAAGAAATTTGCTCTGCTTAAATAATCACTTTCTGCAACTTTTAAAATTAATTCTTGTTTTTCTACTACTTTTGGTACTGTTCCTAACTTTTCTAATTCTGCCACTAAACTAGAAATATGTTCTTCTATTTTATTCGTTTTTTGATTATTAATCCTTTTTACTTGTAAACTATATAATAAATTATCAAAATTCTTTGCATCTTCATTTTCACCTGAAGATAACAAAATAGGTGTAATATTTTCTTTTATATTTGTTGAATCTAATATAGACAAGTAATTCCAATTTTCTCTTTTTGAAAATTGATCAATATAATATAATTTTGCCTTTACCATAAAACTATCTCTATTTAGTTTTGCCATCTCC
>CANRGT010000037.1 GCA_947630185.1 uncultured Clostridia bacterium
ACAAAAAAACTAACATTTCTGTTAGCATTTATTACTCTCGAAATCTCAAAAGTTCGAGTTTCCTATCATATTGGAGCGATTGGTTAAGTTATTTACAACTTTTCCATCACAATTGAGAATTAATACATACTAGTATCAATTTCTATATACATCTTACCATAAATTTATAATAATTCCAATATAAATTTTAAAATTTATAAAAATATGCTATAATTGAGTTGGAGGGATATTATGAATACTGAAGAACAAATTATGGGTTTTAATAATAATGAAAATAATGGAACTAATTTTTTTAAAGACCCTTTAAAAGATGGATATTTTAAAAAATTACTTGATTTTATGCAATATGTAAAATCTTTGGTAGATGATAAAAAAATCACTGAAGAATATGCAGAAAAAATAATGGAGGCTGCATATAAAAGCGGTTTAGAAGCAATTTCTCAAACAATAGCAGTAAATGATCCTAATTTTAATGTTAATGATCCAGTAAAAATAGCAAAATAGAATTAATTTATTCAATCTTTTATAATATTAAAATCTTTTTAATTATGACAATTGAAATTGGAAAATCCAATTTCTTTTTTTTTATATAATTACAAGCAAATATTTAAAAAATATATGGTATAATGTTTATAGATATAATTAAAGTCCAGGAGGTTTATTATGAACAAGACTATAGGAAAAGTTATAGAAATATATATTCCAGAACAATACAAAAATAATAATTTATTAGATATTATGAATAGAACTAATATAACATTTAAAATAATGACTAATAATGGTTTAAAAGAAGTTACAGTTGAACAAAATGAAGAAAATGCCATGATTATGAAAAATGATTTAGTGGAAATAATTGAACAAAATATTTCTGGTAAAAATTTTGTGGATATTAGATTATATGGTGGTGAAGATTATGAATAATAATGAATATACAACTATAGGACTATATGATCATAATGCAGATAGTTATAATCAAGTAAAATCTTCTTTTGAATCTGGAAATGATGTTGTAGCAATTGTTCATGCTACAGGAACTGGTAAATCATATAATGCATTACAACTTGCTTATGATAATAAAGATAAGAAAATTGTTTATGTTGTTCCTTCTCATGGAATTATTGAACATATTAATAAAATAATTGAGGATAATCCTAACTTAAATTTAAAAAGAGATTTTCCAAATTTAGAATTTAGAACATATCAAAGTTTTATTTCTCTATCTGAAGATGAAATATCTGATATAAATTGTGATTTATTAATACTTGATGAATTTCATCATATTGGAGCACCAGTTTGGGGAGCAAGAATTAATACAATGGTAGAAACACATCCTGATATGAAAATATTTGGAATGACTGCTTATACTGTGCGAGATAGAGGAACATCTTATGAAAGAGATATGGCAAATCCTGAGACTGATGAACTATTTTCTGGTAAAGTTGAAAGTAGATACGATTTATGTGATGCAATGATTGATGGAGTTTTACCTAAACCTATTTATAAAAGTGCTTATACAAATTTAATTGGACTTGAAAGTCAATTAGAAGAAAAAGTTCAAAAGCTAGGTGCTACTACTAAAGAATATCAAGAATATATGGCAATATTAAATGATGTAAAAAAAAGAATTCATGAAGCACCAAGTATTCCAAATATATTAAAAAAATCTATAAAACCAGATGGCAAATATATTTATTTTTGCCCTCCTTGTTCAGAAGAAGGATCTAATGATATTGAAACAATTAAGCAACAATCAACCCTATGGTTTAAACAATTTGTTCCTGAAAAAGATATAATTGTTTATACATCTACTAGTGATATGGGTGAAGATGGTAAAAAAAATAGAGATGCCTTTTATAGTGATGTTAATCTAGATGGTGATAAAGTCGATAATAAACTTAGAGTTATGTTTGCTATAAATCAATATAACGAAGGTATTCATGCACCAAATGTCGATGGTGTAATTATGGGAAGAGGAACAACTTCTGATATAGTTTATTTTGAACAATTAGGTAGAGCTTTATCAGTCCGTGGTAATACAAAAGATAAGTTTGATGAATTAGAACAATATTCAACTCAACAATTAATTTCTATGTGCAAAGAAAAAGATATTCCGATTAAAGATAATATCAGTAAAGAAGAATTGATTGAAAAATTAATTGCACCTGTAGTAATTGATTTAACAAATAATTATGATTTTATAAAAGATCTTGAAAACAACTTAAAAGATAGAATAAAAGATATTCAGGAGAATGGTTTAGGTAATCATCGTGAAATGAAAATTAGAGATGCTTCATTTGATGTAGAAATTGAAAATCAAGATTTATTTGAAATGTTAAGATATGTCATGGATAGAATGACAATGACATGGGAAGATAAATATAAATTAGCAAAAGTATATTATGAGCATAATGGTGATTTAAAAATACCATCAAAATTCAGAACGATAAATGGTTATGAGTTTAATGAAAATGGTGTCCGCTTAGGAAAATGGATTGAAACTCAAAGGGACGCATATAGAGATACAAATAGATATAAAATTTCCGAAGAACAAATAAAAATGTTGAAGGAAATAGGAATGATATTTGATGTATATGGTGAAAACTGGATGAGAATGTATGAATTAGCAAAAGCATATTATGATCATCACGGTAATTTAGAAATACCATCAAAATATAGAACAATAAATGGATATGAACCAGATGAAAATGGTATTGCTTTAGGAAGTTGGATTTATGCTCAAAGAGCAGCATTTAAAGGTACAAATGGTAAAATTTCCGAAGAACAAATCAAACTATTAGACGATATAGGGATGAGATTTGAATCGAATTTAAATGAAATTAATTGGAATAAAAATTATGAACTAGCGAAAGCATATTATGAACATCATGGTAACTTAGAAGTACCTCCAAAGTATAGAACAATAAATGGATATGAACCAGATGAAAACGGATTTACGCTTGGAAGATGGGTTCAAAAACAGAAGCATGTTGTAATTAACAATAATCCAAAAGCTTTGTTATCAGAAAAACAAATTGAAAAATTAAAAGCAATAGGCATAATTTTTAATTTTAATGATGTTCAATGGAAAAATAATTATAATTTAGCAAAGGCATATTATGAAAAACATCGTAATTTAGATATTCCGGCTAGATTTAAAACAATAAATGGATATGAACCAGATGAAAATGGTGTTGCACTTGGGAAGTGGATTTCTAATCAAAGACAAATATATAACGATAAAGGAAATGGTATAATATCTCCAGATAGAATACAACTTTTAAATGAGATTGGAATGATTTGGGATATAAATGATTATAATTGGATGAAAATGTATGAATTAGCGAAAGCATATTATGAACATCATGGTAATTTAAAAATATCTTCCAACTTTAAAACAATAAATGGATATGAACCAGATGAAAACGGGATTGCTTTAGGAAGTTGGATTAGTACAAAGAGAGCAGCATCTAAAGGTACACGTGATGATAAAATTTCTGAAAATCAAATAAGACTTTTAAATGAAATAGGAATGATTTGGGATTTGAACGAAAATTGGATGAAAATGTATAATTTAGCAAAGACATATTATGAACATCATGGTAATTTAAAAATATCAGCCAACTTTAAAACAAATGATGGATACACTAAAGATGAAAATGGATGCTCATTAGGAAATTGGATTAATAGTCAAAGAAAAGCATATAGAGGGAAAGATAATAATAAAATAAATGAAGAACAAATAAAACTTTTAGACAACATAGGAATGATATGGTTTGAAGAAAAATTAAACAAGAAATTACAAGAAGAACAAATAACACCAGAAAATTTAGAAAGAAAAAAGGCAGAAATACAAAATAGATTTTATTCAGTATTAAATAACCATAATAGTGATTCTATGCCATCAAGTGAAGAATTAAATCAAGAATTTTTAGAACAATTAAATACTGGCAAAAAAATGTAGAGGGATAATATATGATTAGAGATAAGAATTATTTTATTAATAAATTAAATAAATTAGAATTTTCTACTAATTACTCTAAAGACCAAATAGAACAAGTTGCTGAATATTTTTGTACCTTATTTAGCAATTTAGATAAATTGAAAATGAGGGATAAAGATGAATATAGAGATTTATCAGAATTAGAAAAATTCTTATATATGTACATTAATGTAATTGGTATTCCTAAAGATGAAGAAGATAAAAACACTAGCCATGATATTATAGGAACTATATTAACTCAAAAAGCAATGTGTCAAGGTTATTCAACTATAATGAAATTCATATGTGAAGAATTATCTATACCATTTTTATATAAAAGAACTGAAGTAAATGGAATTACATCACATGGTAATTTTCAAGTTATTTTAAAAGATAAAGATAATATTAAACATTGTTTACATTGTGATCCATATATAGATTCTCCTAGTAATGCAAATGATACTATTACATTTAATGCAACTTTAATTTCTGCTGATGATATAAATAATTATCATAATAAACAATTCCCTTCAGGTGGATATGGAGATGTTGTATTATTTTGGAATATTTCCTTAGACAATAAATCCATTGAAGAAATAAAAGAGATAATTGATTCTGTTAGTACAATTGAAAAAATGCAAATTGAATTATCTGGAGAAACTGAAGAAAATATTATTAACTCACATTATGTAAAATTAAGAGAAGAAATAATTGAATTAAACAAATTCTTTAGTTGTAATATTGGTAGTATGGAAAATAAAAACGAAATATTACTTGCATATCAAAAATTAAAAAATTATTATGAAGATAATATTAACGAAATATCTAGAGAAGAAATAATTTCATTGATAAGAAATATTTATATTTCACACTTTGTATTTGTTGATAATAATAATTATCAACAAGCAGAAGAAAAATCTAATGAGTTATTATCTAAACAAATTGAAAATACAAATACAAAGAGAAAAGAACATTGGACAAAATAAAAGACAACGGGTTATCTTTCAAAACCATTGTCTTTTTCTTTGTTCTTTTTAGTTTGATAAAATTCTTCAGCTGCCTCATCCATTTCATCATTAATATGTTTAGTTGATTTATCAATTTCTTTTTTATTGAATAAATTAAATCCTTTAAATGATTTTTCATTTTTTCTTTTAACTTCTGGATCATAATCTCTTTTAAAATATTCTAAATCTAGTCCACTATAATTAAATAATTTATCTACTATTGTTTGAATAAATTCAGGTAATTTTTTAAATACTTTATTTAAGTGATAAATTAGATAATTAGTTTTTTCTTTTTCTCTTTTATACATACCTTCATATTGATTACTTAATCCTTTATAAAAATCTCTTTCTTCTTCTAATTTTTTATTTTCATCCCATAACTGATTTTTAGATTTAAGAACAATTTTATTATTAAGTTTTTTCTTTTTATCAATTTCATTTTTTATATCATCTTTATCTTTATTAAGATTAGAGATTTCTTTATTGATAGATTCTTTATTATCTTCTAAGTCAGATACTTGATTTTCAAGATTAGAGATTTCTTGTTTTAATCCTTTAACTCTTTCATTAAAGAGTTTTCTTTCGTATGAAGTTATATCTCTGTTTTTACCTTTTTGTTTTTCTTTTAATTTAGAATCCATACCATAAGCAATATTAAATTCATTAATACATCTTTCTCTCATTTTATCTTGAATAATTACTAATGATTCTTTTGTGAATATTGATGTTTTACCAACTTGTCTTGATAAACCAGTTTTACAATTTTCTTTAACTGGAACACCAACTATGTGCATATGTGGAGAGTGTTCATCAAAATGTATAGTAGCATTTGCTATATAAAAGTCTGGAACTATTTCTTGTATATCTTCTAATTGTTGTTCAAATACCTGTGTCATTTGATATTTATATTCTAAATTTTTATCATCCCAATATTCCATATTTCCAAGTTCAATAACTATTTCACAAGCAAGATCATGTTTTGTATCATTAGCAATTTTATTAAAATAGCTATCTATCTTTCTGTCATCTCTAGTTTGTTTATTATTGTATTCTAATCTAGACTTTTCAAATAAATCTAAATATAATTCTTTAACATCTTTAACAATATCGTTCGAACCTTTGATAGTTTTTATTAATTCTTGATTATTATCATATTGTCTTAAATTATGATGATTAACTTTTCCTAATTGCTTAACATTTTGAATAGCATTATTATTTTTTGATGTAGTACCTGATGGAGTATTCTTTGCTTCTTGTCTTGCTTTAATAGATTTGTTTTTATCATTACCTAAATGTAGTGAATAAGATAATTCCATATTTTT
>CANRGT010000038.1 GCA_947630185.1 uncultured Clostridia bacterium
TTATTTATACACATATATCTTATTGCTTGTTTTGTTTCACTACTTAATTTTGATAATGGTTCTAATGTAGATATTGTTTTAGCACACTTTGTACCTACAACCAAATCATTCGTTAGTATTGTTGTAGGAATAATAAAATAAGTATTTCCTGTAACAGCCAACGTCTCTAATTCACTAAATTTAGCATCTTTTATTCCTTCACAAGCTTTTGAAAATTCAGTATCATCTATATTATAGAAGTATAATGTTGTTAATCTATTTCCTAGCCCACTCATTGCTGAATAATCGCCTATTGTACTATTATTAAAGTATAAATAAAATAAACTAGGACAATTTTCTATTCCTTCTAAACTCTCTAATTGTTTATTTTCTATTACTAATTTTTGCAATGATACTAAATTATATAATTCATCTAATGAACTTATCGAACTATTTTCATTTATTGTTAATTCTTTTACTGATTGCGCTTCTTCTGCTGAGATTTTTCCATCTCCATTATTGTCTTTTCCTAATTTTACTAATTCATCACAATATTCTTTTCCTGATGTTGTTCCAAATACTTCTCTTGTAAAATCATCTTTATCCAAATTATCTTTTGCTAAACCATATATTGTATCTTTTCCATTTGAACAATAATATACTTTTAAATCACTTGTTACCCCATAAACATCATTTAAACTTTGATAATCTGAATATGTTTTATTTCCAGCATCTCCTCCTACTAATTGTTCTCTTATTTCTTTTGGTAACTTGCTTTTATCTATTAAATATAAAGCATCTCCGTCACTATCAACAACATAATTCAAAACCCCAACTGTTGGTTTATAAAAATATAAGCTTACACTAGGAATTTTCATCAGTCCTAATATTTTTGATGATTGACTTTCAACTTTATCATAATTTTCTACATACTTCTCTTGCAAAAACTCTTCTAAAACAGCCATTCCTGTTTTCATCTTCGCTTCCACCGCGCTATCTATTATCCCATCATCCCCGAATTATCGCATTTATTGAAATACCGGGCTAATATAAGCAGAACAATTATCGTCATTTTTGTATCTTATGACGAATTAAAATGGACAGTCCTTAAATGTTCAAAAATGAACATTTTAAGACTGTCCTTCGTGTTCTCACATTCCATTTTCCTAAAAACAAATCTCAATTCATTTGCCTAAATTTTTACTCTGCTTTTTCAAATTTTACAACTACAAGTTAAACTTTTTTCTCGAAATTTATCGATACTCTATATTCAGAGAACTGTCAGTCATTTATGTCCCCCACGTGCGATACTTCTAATAATATTCCTCTACAGAATTCACATTTATTGTCTCTCCAACTGTATAACATAAATCTGTTATTTTATACTCTCCTGTTTTTGAAATATTTAATATAAAATAATATGCTATTTCTTCTGAACTTGAATAAATCTTAACTATACAATCTTGATCTGGTTCAATAACTAAATTATCTTTTGAAACTTTACTTACTTTTTCATAAGGAAATTTTTCCATTTTCTTCCCATCAAGTCCATATATTTCAGATAATCTAAAATTCACAGTATCTATATTATCAACAAAAATCAAGTCATACCCCTCTAAATAACTATTTATAAAATCAGTTCTAAAATATACATAGAAATCATCCTCAGATTCATATAATGATTTAGAAATTTCTAAACTATCTTTTAAAGCCTCTTTTGCATTTTCAAAGTTAGTCAATTCAGAAGACTGTGAACTTGAATTATTTTTTTCTTTTTTCATTATTTTAAAATTATTTACTTTAATTAATATAATAGATAAAACTAATACAATAATTATAATTATTATAGTTATAATTAATTTTCTTCTATTCATTTATTTATTCCTTTCAATATATTATTTTTTTGTAAATATTTTTGTATTATTTCCTGTCTCACTGAACCCATTTTTTATTAATCCACTAAAATCTGTCAAATTATTATTTTCAGATAAATCTACATAAGTAAGATTTGGAAGCCTTCCAATTACTTCTGATGTCTTCATAGTTACAGAAGTTCCATCTTTGTTTTTATAAGTTGTCAAATTTTCAAGTTTGTTATTTGTTAAATATAATTTTTGAAGATTACTATTCTCATAACCATCCACAAAGAAACTTACGTCACTGATTCTATTATTAGTCAATTGAAGAACCTTAAGTTTCGTCGCTAAATTAACATTATCAAATGTTGTCACACCGCATTTATTTAAAATAAATGTAAAATCTCTAGTAAACTCAGAAAAATCATTTCCATCTAGTCTGCTTACATTCTCACAACCTATACAAAAATAGTTACACCTTATCATAGGAGACACCATACTTGATGAAAACGTCCCCAAATTCCCATTCACTCCAACATGAGTATGGGAGAAACTCCCAACCAAATCAAAATCATAATAACCAATAATATCTTCAATATTTCCCACAACATCACCACTGTGACTAACTTTGACACCATTTTGAATACTATTAAAAATCGTATTGACATCTTCACAATTTATTACAACCGAACCATTTCCAGAAAGACTTTTCAAATTATCGATACTAGACGCCTGAAAATTAAGTTTATATGTCACATTTATATTTTCAATTGTATTAGGTACTTTTACTGACGCACCATTACCCATCCCGAGATTTATTGACCTCAGTCTAGTCCCTGAAAAATCAAAATTATATGTTGAAGGACAAGTATACCATCTCATAGAAAATTTTGTTAAATTTGTTAATTTGTTTAATTCAGGCCAATAAATACTATCTCCTGGCACAAAACCACCACCATTCGGAAAATAATTCCCAATTTCTTTTTGAGACTTATCGTAAGACGTTTCTATTATAGAAATAATTTTTTCGTTAAATTTTTCATCATCTTGATCATGTAACTTTACTTTATGTGTAATTGAACCATTATCTTTATAAACACTAAAACGGACATACCCTAAATCCGATTGACCATATAAAGGAATTATATCAGTAACCTTAGTTTCATAAAATGAAATCCTATTTAAGCTTAATTCCCCATCCGTAACAAAATCTAATGTCTCAATATTTGTACTGTCCAAATTTATATTTTTAATATTTGAAAGAGAAGTCAATAATTCTTGTAGCTCACTATTTGTTAAATTTTTATTTCCATTAAAATTAATTGTTTTTAAAGTTTTCTTATTCTTCAAAACTCTAATTTGCTCCCAATTAAAATCAGAAGACAATGAAATAGAACCTCCATCCACAAAAATTAAACCATACTTAGAATCAAGAAGTAAAGTCCTCACCTCCCCAAGCTTACTAATTAGAGCGTTTTCATCTTTAGCCCAAACTTCTGTACTAAAATCAAAATTTGTATTAGATAATCCATCTAAATAATCTGGATTTGACGATAAAACAACAGGCGATACATCAATTAAATTCGGAACAAATCTCATCAAAATAGTTGATAACGTCGAAATATTTGATATTCCGTTAATACTATTAAGTTCTTCATTCCCTGACAAATCTAAATAGTTTAACATTCTCAAGCTCGATAATTCATTTATATTTTCTAAATGATTTTTATAAAGTCTCAAGTGCGTTAATTGTTCATAACCTTCTAATCCTCTCAAAGATGAAACTTTAGTACAACTAACCATAATTTTTTTCACATTATCTTTTGTACCAACTGATAAACTATCTAAATAATTTATACTTTCTAAATTAGCTTCACCATACAAATCACGATATGTACCGTTCCAATTCGCCCATTCAGAATTCCAATCACCAAATAAATAAATTTTATCTAAAAAATTATAGTCCGTTCTTGACATTTGGTCACACATTTTTTTTAGCTCAACATCTGTTGGATTATAAAATCTTATTTCATTTAAACTTGTAGCTCCTTCAAATCCTGTAAAATTAATATTTTGTACATTTTGTGAATTATCAAAATATATATATGTTAAATTATATGCTCTCTCTATTCCTTCAAGCGTTCCAAAAAAATCAACTAAAGTTAATTTTTCTAGATTTTGAAGGTCTGCAAGTGAATTCAAGTCACTAATATTTGATGAAGGAGCAATTGTTAATTCTGTTATAGATAATAAATCTTTTAATGTTAAATTTTTAGCTGGTTCTCCATATGTTTCTGAAATTGCTTTTGACAATGAACTATCACTATTATAAAGAACTTTTCCTGAATCATAGGATTCGCTTAAAAAGTAGTTTGCTCCTTGTGATGATTCTAAACCATTTGAGCAATAAAATACCTTTAAATCATTTGTAACCCCATAAACATCTAATAATTGATCATATGCATCATAGCTATCTCTATTCCCATCTCGTCCAATTGCCTCACCACCAACTAGTGATTCTTGAATTTCATTAGGAATTTTTACTTTTCTTATTAACCTTATTTTTAAAAAATCTGTTTGAGATTCTCCGCTTTCATTAGAATAAGTAATTTGTTTTACTATATAATCTTTTGAGCCATCTTGATAAAAATATTCCGAATGTGTCTTTAATAAAACTTCTAAAGGAGTATATTCGACTCCATTTTGATCTACTTTTTCAAAACTATCTATATATTGTTCTTGTAAAAATTCCTCTAGTGCTGCCATTCCTTGCTTTTGCTTTGCATCCACCGCGCTATTTATTATCCCATCATCCCCGAATTATCGCATTTAATGAGACACCGAGCCAATATAAGCAGAACAATTATCGTCATTTTTGTATCTTATGACGAACAAAAAAATGAACACAAAGGGACAGTCCTTAAATGTTCACTTTTGAACATCTGTGACACTCCTTCGTGTTCTTACACTCTATTTTCCTAAAAACAAATCTCAATTCATTTGCCTAAATTTTTTTTCAAATTTTACAACTACAAGTTAAACTTTTTTCTCGCAATTCATTGATACTCTATGATTCAGAGAACTGTCAGTCATTTACGTCCCCCATGCGCACTGAACTGCGTCAAAAATCTCTGTCCCCATTGACATGTGCATCCAAAAAAATATGCTACTACACCGTTAATCTGTATTTTCGCTCGAAGTCTCAGAATTCATCATTATATACTCTTGTAAATCTGTTGGATTTGAGCTTAATGGATCTGGATCATAACTTGGATTATCTATATATATTTTCAAATCCTCTTTATTTTTACTAGCACTCCTTATCTCTCCTGTCTCACTATTCTTAATATAATAATAACCACTTTCTTCATCATACTGAACTACATCTTTCTTAATAGTTTCTTTAGTATTATCTATATTTTTATTTACTTTTCCATTGTTGAATTTCCAAAACATAATTACAATTATAGATATTAATAATATAATTGAAATAATAATAATATATCTTCTATTCATAAATCCCCCTTATATTACCAAATACTTCCATTCGTCCATTCCAACTTCAAAATAGAATGATTCTCTATGACGCCACTCAAGCTATCATTTCCCTGCAAGTATAACTGTTTTAATTTTCCCTTTGTATTACCTTCTCTTAAACCATTAGGATGAAGTGAAGCCAGAATATCTAAATTAGAAACATTTTCATTTTCTTCAACACTAAATGGACCTATTGCATTATTTTTTAAATCTAAATAAGTTAAATTTATCAAATTTTTTAGTGGAATAACAGAAGTAATTCCTGTATCATTAACAGTTAAACTAGTTAAAAAAGTCAAATTCTCCAAACCAGAAAGAGTTTTGAAATTTTCACAATTAATTATTTTCAATGATGTCAATCCTACCAAATTATTAAATATAGAAAAATCATTTAAAAATTTTCCTTTCATCGTTAAAGAAGTTAAATTATCAAAACTTAGTTTATTTTCCCAATTATCTTGTTCAAAATCCGATTCGAAACTCAATTCTGCCACTCCAACCAAATGCTCAAGAATCAAATGCATTCCTCTTACATTCGAATTAATTGAGCACCTCCCTATCTTATCACCTGTAAATATTTCAACTTTCTTATTTTCAGCACTCGATTCATAAAAACAATCATTACTAATAGATTCGCACCTTTCCATAAACAGAGATGCGACATTACTACATCCCTCTAACGATTTAAAAAAATCCCTCCATTGTCCACGAGGCTGCTGAAAAAGTAGCAAAAAAAAATAGCAAATTGGAAAATAAATTTTCTAATTTGCTATTTTTTTCTGTACTAAATAATAATAATTTGATATAA
>CANRGT010000039.1 GCA_947630185.1 uncultured Clostridia bacterium
AAAATTTAGCCCTAAAAAACTAAATTTTTAGGGCTAATGTTTAAAAAATTTTGGGACATTTTCAAAAATCATTGACACACTTTTTTACTTTTTTGATAAATTTGAAACTTGCAATTTTTTGTTAAACATAGTACAATATAATTATAAATTATTAGGAGGTGCTGTTATGACAGTAACAAACAAAACAACCGTCACACTCGAAATCTTGGGTAACCAAATTAAACCAGGAGAATCCCGGGAATGTACTGAAATGATGTTCAATACATTGAGCATTCACTCTGAAATTGGAAGTTGTTTTATTATAACAGAATATGGAAAGAGAAGTTTCAGAAATTATGGGAAGCTGGTTGCTAAAGAAGGTCGCAAAAAAGATGAACACGGAATGAAAAATATCATTGTTACTTCTATCAACTAATTAGTCCTAAGAAAATAGATGACATATCGAAAGATGTGTCATCTATTTTTAGTTTACTTATTAAAATATTTTATTTCACATTTTATCTAGGATTTTTAATTGCTGCTTGTGCTGCTGCTAATCTTGCTATTGGAACTCTGTATGGTGAGCAAGATACATAAGTTAAACCAACATTATGGCAGAACTCAACTGTAGGTGGGTTTCCACCATGCTCTCCACAAATTCCAAGTTTGATGTCTGGACGAGTAGCTTTTCCCATTTCAACTGCCATTTTAACTAATTTTCCAACACCAGTTTGGTCAAGTTTAGCAAATGGGTCTGATTCATATATTTTCTTTTCATAGTATGAACCTAAGAATTTACCAGCATCATCACGGCTAAATCCGAATGTCATTTGTGTTAAGTCGTTTGTACCAAATGAGAAGAATTCAGCTTCTTTTGCAATTTCATCAGCTGTTAATGCAGCTCTAGGAATTTCAATCATTGTTCCTACTTTGTATTTCATTTGAACACCAGCTTTTGCGATTTCTTCGTCAGCTGTTTTTGTAATGATGTCTTTTACATATTTTAATTCTTTAACTTCTCCTACTAATGGAACCATTATTTCAGGTACTATATGCATTCCTTCGTTATTTACTGTAATAGCAGCTCTAATAATAGCTCTTGTTTGCATTACAGCAATTTCAGGATAAGTAACATCTAGACGGCATCCACGATGTCCCATCATTGGGTTAAATTCATGTAAACCTTCTACTACATTCTTTAATTCTTCAAATGTTATTCCCATTTCTTTTGCTAAATCAGCAATATCTTCGTCTGAATGTGGTACAAATTCATGTAGTGGTGGATCTAGTAAACGAATTGTTACTGGGTAACCTTTCATTTCTCTGAATAATCCTTCAAAGTCTCCTTGTTGCATTGGAAGAATTTTATCTAATGCTTTTTCTCTTTGTTCAGCTGTTTTTGAAACTATCATTTCACGAATAGCTGCAATTCTTTCTGGTGCAAAGAACATATGCTCTGTACGGCATAGACCAATACCTTGTGCTCCGAAGTTGTATGCTACTTTAGCATCCTTTGGAGTATCAGCGTTTGTTCTAACTTCCATTTGTCTATATTGATCTGCCCATCCCATTAATTTTGCGAAATCTCCTGATACTGTTGCATCAACTGTATCAATTCTTTCTCCATAAACATTACCTGTAGAACCATCAAGTGAAATATAATCACCTTCATGATATACTCTTCCTTGTGCATCTGTGAATGTTTTTTCTTCTTCATTAACAACTAATTCTCCACAACCTGCAACACAGCATGTTCCCATACCTCTTGCAACTACGGCTGCGTGTGATGTCATACCACCTCTAACTGTTAATACACCATGGCATACGTTCATACCATCAATGTCTTCTGGTGATGTTTCTAGTCTAACTAATACTAAGTCTTTTTCTCCAGCTTCATGCATTTCAACTGCTCTATCAGCTGTAAATACAACTTTACCTGTTGCAGCTCCTGGTGATGCAGCTAAACCTTTAGCAACTGGTTTTGCAGCTTTTAATTTAGCTTGGTCAAAGTTTGGATGTAATAATTGATCTAATTGATTTGGCTCAACTCTTAAAACTGCTTCTTTTTCTGTAATCATTCCTTCATTTACTAAATCAACGGCAATTTTTAATGCAGCGTTTGCTGTTCTTTTACCATTTCTTGTTTGTAAGAAGAATAATTTTCCTCTTTCAATAGTAAATTCCATATCTTGCATATCTTTGTAATGTTTTTCTAGTTCGTTTGCATATTTTACGAAATCTTCATATGCTTGTTTATTTGTTTGCTCTAATGTAGCGATTGGTTGTGGTGTTCTAATACCTGCAACAACGTCTTCACCTTGTGCATTCATTAAATATTCACCAAATAATTTATTTTCACCTGTAGCTGGGTTACGAGTAAATGCAACACCTGTACCACAGTCATCTCCCATGTTACCGAAAACCATTTCTTGAACGTTAACGGCTGTTCCCCAACTTCCTGGAATATCATTTAATCTTCTATATGTAATAGCTCTTGGGTTATTCCATGAACGGAATACGGCTTTTACAGCTTCTTTTAATTGAATAACTGGATCTGATGGGAATTCACTTCCATGTTCTTTTAAATAAATTCCTTTGAATGTAGCAACTAATTCTTTTAAGTCACTAGCTGTTAATTCAGTATCTAGTTTAACTCCTCTTTTCTCTTTCATTTCATCTATTGCTTTTTCAAATAGTGGTTTTGGTATTTCCATAACAACATCACTAAACATTTGGATAAATCTTCTGTAGCTGTCATAAGCAAATCTTTCATTTTTTGTTGCCATAACTTCTACAACGTCTTGATTTAAACCTAAGTTTAATATAGTATCCATCATACCAGGCATTGATGCTCTAGCTCCTGAACGAACTGATACTAATAATGGGTTTTCTTTATCTCCAAATTTCTTTCCTGTCATTTCTTCTAGTTTAGATAGTGCTGCAAAGATTTCATCTTCTATTTCCTTTGCAATTGTTTCACCATCTTCGTAATATCTTGTACATGCCTCAGTTGTTACTGTGAATCCTTGTGGAATTGGTAAACCTAAGTTAGTCATTTCTGCTAAGTTAGCTCCCTTTCCTCCTAACAATTCTCTCATGTTAGCGTTTCCTTCTTTAAATAAGTATACGTATTTTTGACTCATAAAGAACCTCCTTTAAATTTTTTATATTACTTAAAAAGTAATTAACTTATTTATACCTAAGGTTTATGTTAAACCTTAGCGTTACTATTATATATATAAAAAGCAAAATTGTAAAGTGTTTTTTTATAATTTTGTGATTAACTTATGATAATGTCACCCTATAAGATATTTTATTTTTAAATTGCTTTAAACTAGATGCTCTATTAGTTTTAATTAGGTATAAATTTTATAAAACATATTATAATATTATTGACATCTTTTTAGTTTTGTATTACAATGTATTACAGAAAGAGGTGAATAAAATGACCGTTTCAGTTAGATTAAGTGAAAAAGATGAAATATTAATAAAAAAATACGCTGAACTTAATAATATTTCCTTATCAGATTTAATTAGAAATGCTGTATTAGAAAAAATTGAAGATGAATATGACTTAGAAACATATAACAAAGCGATTAAAGAATACCATAAAAACCCTAAAACTTATACTCTTGATGAAATAAAAAAGGAGCTTGATATATAAGATGAAATATAAGGTTGTTTTTTCTGAAAATGCAAAAAAGAACTTAAAAAAAATAGATAAACATATAGTTGCACTGATAATTGGATGGCTAGAAAAAAATATTGATGGTTGCTCTGATCCAAGAGTTCACGGAAAAGGATTAACGAGTAATAGATCTGGTCAGTGGAGATATAGAATTGGGGATTATAGAGCAATTTGTGAAATACAAGACGATAAAGTAATTGTGTTAGTTTTAGAAATAGGACACAGAAAGAATATATATGATTAAAGTAAGATTTTTAAGAACTAGTAAATAAAAAATATTTTTACTTTTATTTATAGATACAAAAATGAGGCATTTATAATTTGCCTCATTTTTGTATATTTCAATTTTTATTGCCAACTTAATATTGGATAGCCGTCATTTATATTATTCGTATCTGGTTTCCATGGATTCCCTTCTTGCTTATCGTTTAACCAAGTAACAAAGTCCGGCTTTTTCATGTCTTCTTCTGTTATTGCGTCGCCAGAAGTACCAAGACTCTCAACCCAAACTTTTCCTCCATTTTTCCATGCTTCATTAATACTACTACCTAGATAATAACAATTAGAGCATATTGCTCTCGCATTAAGATAGCCAAATGTACGAACATTAATGTTTTGTGCCATACTCACATTAACATTAACCTTTCCTAAGGTATATGAGTTTTCTATATTTCCATTATTTGCTCCGACCGCTAATCCTACTACTCCATAATTATTTGCGTATATAGTACCTTTAGAATAAACATTCTTTATTGTACTACTTACATTACACGAACCAGCAACTAACCCTTCAAAAACTGAAAAGTTGTTTCCTAATATTTCCATATCAACTTCACTATAGCTGTTTAAGATTTCTCCGGCACCTGTCTGACCAGCAATACCACCTACATCACAATTTTCAACAGTACCAATAATTTTTCCAGATACATGGCATCTATTAATCTTTCCTCCATTCATAGTGGAAACTAAAATTCCTAGACATGACCAGCCTTCACCTTTTATATTTGCATATATATCAGCATTTTCAATATTTAAATTTTGTATAACCCCATAATTCACAATAAACATTCCAATACCGCTTACACAACAAAATGGAGTTGATTGTTTCTTCTCTTAATCTTAAATTGTATATAGTATTACCACTTCCATCAAAGGTTCCATGAAAACTTTCATTAGATTCTCTATCTTCATCTTCATTCCAGTCTTGCGTTCCAATTGGAATAAATCCACTTTCATTTAGTAGTTTCTTTAATTTCCCATTATAGCCATATTCTCCATAGTCTGTCCTATTTGCATCTACATAAGATTTAGTTGATGCAAAGTCTAAGCTTAATCCTAGCTTTACAGTTTTTCCCTCATAAGTTTCAGTTCCACTTGTCACATTATGTGCAAATGCTACTAAATCTTCTATACTATTTATTGTATAAGTGCTTTCTCCACTTTCTTCTAATTTTCCCGGATTTGTATCTATTACTTTTTCTACTACTATTCCTGTTTGTGTTTCATGTAATATATCTTCTAATTCTCCTATGCTAGATATATCATTTTTTACTGCCTCATTTGTTTTTTTTCCTGCTTCTTTTGCTAACTGCAATATTCCATTATCTCCAAATACTACTGTTATACTTACTGATGCCAAAATCAAAAGCACTACAATCGTTACTACTAAGGCTATTAGTGTTATTCCTGAAATTGAACTTACACTTTTACCTTGTCTAACTTTTGCAGTGCATATAAATAACGGTCTATTTTTGCTATATAAACCTTCCCTTTCTTCTATTTTTACTAAATTACGGCTCTCTCTCTCTCTCTCTCTCTAGAGCCACAAGCGTTTTTACTTTTCATCTGTTTTCCTCCTCTTTTTTGACTTTGAATAATAATTCTATTTATTATATTATTCATGTTTCTTTGGTGTTTTAACACTCATGTATACAATATATTTTATACTATAACTGAATTTAATTGTCAATAAAACTTTTCAAAATATACAACATTTCTTAAATTTAAAAGTAAATTCCATCGATGGCTTAAGTGGAATTTAGTTTTAGATATTTTTTTGATATAATTATA
>CANRGT010000040.1 GCA_947630185.1 uncultured Clostridia bacterium
AGTAAGTTTTATTGAGCAAGAGCTTCTAGTGGAGTTTTTTCTTAAACTTACTTCGATTAATTTCTTATTCATTTATCACTTAGATTAAAAAATATATGGAGGTAATTGATATGGTAGATTTAAAAAAGTTACAAAAAGAAATATATCAAAACAAAGTAGATAAAGGATTTAATGTGACAGATGTTAATAAAGAGTTTTGCTTAACATATGGAGAGGTTGCTGAAGCATATGAGGCATGGAGAAAAAAGAAAGAAGATTTAGGAGAAGAATTAGCAGATGTTGCTATATATTTATTAGGATTATCAGAAATATTAGGAATAGATTTAGAAGATGAAATACAGAAAAAAGTTTATAAAAATTCTAAAAGAGAATATAAAATAATAGATGGTGTAACTACAAGAGTTAAAGAATTTGATGAAGAATCTGAAAGGTAAACTCAGCGAAAAATTACAAGTTATAGAGCAGATAGTTAGTTGTTAATTATCTGTCAATGGGGACGGAGATTTTTGACACAATAAATAAAAAGTTGTGTCAAAAATCTCCGTCCCCATTGACAGTCCCCATTGACAGATGTAAAAATTCTTAGTAAATTAGTCCAAAATGTAAAATAAAAAAATTTTATCATAGCATACTAAAATAGATACAACTTAGATACAATTTTATTATACAGTAAAATGGGAGAAGATTATATGAATAGAATTTTAATAGTAGAAGATGAAATCGCAATTAGTGATTTAATAAAAATATCATTAGAAACAAAAGGTTATAAATGTGAAGTAGTTAATGATGGAGAAAAAGCCTCAGATCTTATTGAAAGAAAAAAATACGATTTAATATTATTAGATATAATGTTACCAAAAGTAGATGGATATGAATTATTGGAATACATCAGACAAACCTTTGAAATACCAACAATATTTATAACTGCTAAAAATCAAACTGCAGATAAAATAAAAGGATTGAGATTAGGAGCAGATGATTATATTACTAAGCCTTTTGAAATAGGGGAGTTAATTGCAAGAGTCGAAGCAGTACTTAGAAGATACAACAAAGGTAATGAAACTCAAAAAATAGATGATGTAGAAATAAATTTAACAGCTAGAATTGTAAAGAAGTGTGGAAAAGAAATTAATTTGACACCAAAGGAATTTGATCTTTTATCTTTACTTATTCAAAATAAGAATTATGCATTATACAGAGAAACAATATTTGAAAAAGTCTGGGGAGAGGATTTAGACTTTGAAACAAGAACTTTGGACTTGCATATTCAAAGATTACGAAAGAAGTTAGATTGGAAAGATAAGATAAAAACAGTATATAAAATAGGGTATATGTTAGAGGTGTAAAATGAAAATATGGAAAAAATTGGTACTATTTACAATAGCAATAATATCAATAGTATTATCATTCAGTAGATATTATATAGTCAAAAATAATTTCTTACATTCAATAGAAAATACAAGTAAGCAAAACATAAATCAGCATAGTTTAGAAAAATATATGTTAGAAAGCAATATTGTAAAAAGTATTCAAGAACGGTGAAGAAATGACAGATAAGAAAATAATAGAATATTTAAATTCATTATATATGCATACCAATAACGAATCAGAATTAGTTGCATTATATACTGAAGATTTTCAACAGATATATTCAAATATAGGTGGTATAGATACTTTAGATATTAAAAATATATTAAGCCAAAATAAAAATTTATATTGTTTAAGAAAAATAGGAAATAATCATTATATGTTATTTTCATCACATTGGAATATCAACAATAAAATTATCTATATTATAAATGCTTATGATGTAGGTGCGATATATGAAGAAAAAGATAGACAGATGTCTGGAATATTGGTTACAGATATTATTATTTTATTAGTTAGTACAATAGCAATTTTCATTTTTTCAAAATATATAACTAGACCAATAAGTATTTTAAATAAAACAAGCAAAAAAATTGCATCTGGAAAGTTTAACGAGAGAGTCAATATTACAAGTAAAGATGAAATGGGGGAATTAGCTGAAAGTTTCAATATAATGGCTGATCAAATTGAAAATAAAATTAGTGAATTACATCTACAGGTCAAGCAGAAAAATGATTTTATCAATGGATTTACACATGAATTAAAAACACCAATGACAGCAATGATGGGATATGCTGATTTATTAAGATTAAAAAAATGTGATGAAGATATTTCTAAAAAAGCATTAAATTATATTTATTCAGAAACTAAAAGATTAGAGAGCTTGTCATCAAAGCTAATGAGATTGATGTCATTAACAGAAGAAAAAATAGAGCTATGTAACATAAATGTAACTGATTTTATAGACAAAATAGCAAGGATAGAAAATGATATTATTCCTGATGTTTTAATTGTGACAAGCATTGAGACAGCTAATGTAATAGGAGATAAAGATTTATTAGAAGTAGTAATAAGAAATTTAGTAGAAAATGCTAAAAAAGCAAAACCAAAGGATAATAGGGTTTTAATAAAAGGAGAAAAGACTGAAAATAAAAAGTATAGAATATCTGTTATTGATAAGGGAATGGGAATACCTAAAGAGCATATTAGTAGAGTAACAGAGGACTTTTATATGGTTGATAAATCAAGAAGTAGAGAGTCAAATGGAAGTGGAATTGGTTTATCTTTGGTGAAAAAGATTTTATTGTTTCATAAATCTAATATCAATATAGAAAGCGAAGAAAATGTTGGAACTGTGGTCTATTTTTATTTGGATTTGGTTTAGAAAGGGGTATGAGTGAAGTAATGACCATAAGAAATTTTGTTGTATATGTCATAGTTTTTGTTATTATTCTAAGTTCATTTAAAGTGCCAGAAATATTGCTAAATAGTGTGTCTGATAATATTGAAAATGAAGTGTATGAAAAAATAGAAAATGAAACAGCATTAGATATCGAAACAGAAAATATTTATCTTGTGAAGGCAATTCATTATATGGAAGATGAAAACAATCCAGTTGAAATAGTTACTAGTGCAAACAAATGGGACTCAATAGTACCAACAGAATTTGATACTTTGAATGTAGATGATGAATTACTTAAATTGAAAGAATATGATATTTTAAAGAATTTTGAGATAAGTAAGAATGGAAAATATAATATTAAGTTAATAAACAAACTTTATCAACATTATAATGAAGAATATGTTATAGATAATGTATTATTTGAAGCAAATAATGTAATATATCATGTGGAAATTGAGAATAAGATAAAAAAGATATTAAATATTTCTGTTCAGAAAGATATGTTAAATGTTGATAATAGAGAAGATCTATTGGTTAATTTTGTAAAATATTTAGATTTGTATATTGTTGGCGATTGGAGTTATTCCGATAATGTTTTGAGGTCGGAAAAGGCTAAATTGGTGGTTAGTTTGGAGGAAAATAATGATGATTATTGTTTGTCTGTGCATTCTAGTAACTATATTAATAGGTTAGGTTAATTTGTTTCTTTTTAGGGGGATTTGCAGGTAGTCGCAAAATTCAATGTCAATGGGGACGGAGATTTTTGACACAATAAATAAAAAGTTGTGTCAAAAATCTCCGTCCCCATTGACATTAAAATTTACAACTTGGATACTAGTTTTATACATGTTTGAAACAACCTTATGCTAATTTTAAAGCATAAGGTTGTTTTTGAATGGAGATGGTTGTATGGAATTTTTTTCAAATGAAGGAAAAAAGGTAGAAATAGAGATGGATAATGAAGTGTATATGAGGCATGCTATAAAAACTAGATTTATAAAACAAGGTGAATCATATATTGAGATATTTAAAGAATATGTTTTGCCAATTTATCAAGAGGGAGATATAATATCTAGTAGTGAAAAAATAATATCACTTTGCCAGAATAGAGTAATAAAAAGAAAAGATATAAAAATAGGGTTGTGGGCAAGGTTTTTATCCAAGTTTGCTTCTCATCCAGTAAGTGGCGTTGGAGTAGGAGAAACAATTAAAATGCAGTATGCAATTGATACAGTAGGATTATTAAAAGTATTATGGGCTAGTATTGCAAGTATAGTGACTAAATTATTTGGAAAAAAGGGAGTATTCTACAAAATTGTTGGACAAGAGGTCAGTGGATTAGATGGATTTTATGACCATTATTGGAAAGAATATGCCGATATAGGAATAAGATTACCAGAAAATCCAACTGCAGTATGTAATGAAATAAAAAGAAAACTAGGAATATCAACAATGATTGTAGATGCAAATGATTTTGGTCAGGAGATATTAGGATATTCAGATGATATTCAATTATCAGTAGAGCAATTAAAAGCATTAATAAAAGATAACCCATCATCACAAGGAAATGAATTGACTCCATTAGTGTTAATAAGGAAAAAATATTGACAATATATCAATATTTTGATAAAATATGTATATAATATTAATGGGGGGTGTTTATTATGCCAATTATTAGACCAAGTTCGGATTTAAGAAACAATTATAATGAAATTTCTACAATTTGTCATCAAACTAAAAGCCCAGTATATATTACTAAAAATGGTGCAGGAGATTTAGCAGTAATGAGTATTGAATTATATGAACTATTAACAGATAAATATATGTTATATAAGGAATTAGAAAAAGGTATCAATTCTTTAGAAAATGGAGAAAAGTATTCCGAAGAAGAAGTATATAAGGAATTAGATAAAATATAGAAGGAAGGATTGTTTGTGACTAAATATAATATAGAATATTCAAAGGAAGCTAAACAAGATTTAATAGGGATAAAACAATATATTAAATATAATTTACAAGAACCAGAAACAGCACAAAAATTAATATCAGAAATAAGATATGAAATAAACAATTTAAAACATAATCCCGAAATTTATCAAATTATAGATGATGATTTTATAAAAAAAATTGAAATTAGAAAATTAATAGTAAATAATTATATTGTTTTTTATAGAATAAAAAAAGAAAATATAGAAATAGTTAGGATTATGTATGGAAGAAGAAATTGGATTGATTTATTATAAATCTCATCGACAACTTACATGTATACGAATAATTGAAAATTTATTTGACAAATAAAGAAATGACCATATAATAAATTTGTAGTAATGTATAAATGTTGAAAAATAGCTATGTAAAAGCATAGGCTATTTTTTTATAAAAAAGTATTGACATTGTGTCAGAACTAGTATATTATGATACTGACAAAGTGTCAGAGAAAGGAGAAATAAAAATGA
>CANRGT010000041.1 GCA_947630185.1 uncultured Clostridia bacterium
GAGAAAGTAAACTGGGCAGAGATATACAAAGATGACAACGAGCCACATTCACCAGATATAGACTCTGAGCCAGGAAACAATAAACCAGAAGAAGACGATATAGATGATGCACCAGTAATTCTAGCAGTAGTAACAGGTAGCACACCAACATATGTAGGACTAGTTTTAATAGTAATTAGTATACTTGCAGGTGGAGTAGTTTTAATTAAGAAGTTTGTAATTTAAGTTAATTTTAAATATAAATCTTATTTTAAGAAAACTAATATGTAATAGCAAAAATAAAGATTGCTTTAAGTAAAAGATGCAGTACCTATAAACTAGGTACTGCGTTTTTTCGGTATTAAAAGACCTATTATTGTCTTATCCCTAAGTAATAATAAATAAATATATAAAAAAATTACAAAAATGTAATTTAAATGTAATATTTCAAACAAAAATTTAAAAATATTATATCCGTAATAAGAAAAAAATACAAAAGGAAAAGATTGCAAAATATGCTAAAACCTGATATTGACAGTATATAAAAATAAAACTAAAATTATTAGTATAAAAAAAGAAAATTTTAGAAAGAGGATTTTTAAAATGAAAGTTAAAAAGAGAATCATATTACTAATTTTATTTTTTGTGCTAATAACCACATTTATTAGTTCATTTAATGTTGTTTTTGCAAGCCAAGGAACAATGAATTTAAATATTAAGATGGAAAGATCTTCAGGTTATGGTTACCAACTTGCAAATTCAGGTAAAAATATTTGGAAAATATATGATACTAGTAATGATAGAAACTACACAATTTATTGTTTGAAAGGTGGACCTGGTTTTGGATCTCAAGATATGTTTAGTACACAACCACAACAAGCAACATATACTAATTATTTTGATATGAGAGATCCAGACACCATAACAGCTCAATTCAAAAAATATGGAGAAGTAAACATTTTGCCAGATTCTAATAGTACAGAATATAAAGCTATAATGTGGATATTAGATAATTGCTTTATATTGCCAGAAAAAAACACTCAAGAAGCTAGTAGTTCTGATATTACAGAAGGAGATTTAAGAAGAGATAATTTGTTAAATGCAGCAAAAGCATATGCAAAAGAAAATGGAGAAGACGCTAAAGCTGGTGATTTTAGTTACTTAACAGATGATGATATAGATGTAGTACAACAATTAGCGATATGGCATTATACAAATTCAGATGAACATGACCCATATCATATACATGAAACATTTGAACTTTATTTAAATGTAATAAAAAATGATGTAAAACAGGGTACATATGATGCATTATCAAGTGATCGTTTCGGCCATGGTCTACAAAGAGCAAATGCATGTCAAGCCTTGTTTGATTACTTAGTAGAAAATGCAAAAGAAAATGCAAAGCAATATGATTATAAAAATGTAAATAAAGATGAAAAAGAAGTAAAATTTACAGATACAACCGTTACAATGACAGTATCTGGAGACAAATATATTTTTGGACCATATAGATTAGAAGGTTCAACTAATTGTGAGTTAACAGGAAAAGTAACATATGGAAATAGTGTTATACAAGATGGAGAAATTAAGTATTTAAAAAATGTTAATGGAGAGGCATATGACAATAATAATTTAAATGCTTTAGTAGGAAATAATTTTTATATTTCTATTCCAAAACAGGAAACTTATTCTACAATAAAATTTGAAATAACAGGAACATATTATACTACAAAAATAACTTATTGGTCAGTTACAAATCCAGGACAAAAAGACCAACCAGTAGTTAAAATAGAAAAAGAAAAGCAAACCTTTACAGATAATAAAGAGTTTACACCAGGAGAATTTGACTTAGCATTAAGAAAATTCATTGTAAAAATTGGAGATAAAAACATAGATGGAAAGGATACAAGAGAGCCAAAGATTTCAGCAGATGAGTTAAAAAAATTACAATCAAAAACAGCAGGATGGGATCAAGGAAAAACAGCAGAGAAAAAACATCCAAAAGATCCATTGTCAGTAAAAACAGGTGATATAGTAAGATATAAAATTAGAGTATATAATGAGGGATCAATAGCAGGTTATGCAACAGAAGTAACAGACCATTTGCCAGATGGGTTAGAATTTATAGAACCAGGTAAAGGTCAAAATCAAAGTGAGATTAATGAAACTTATAAATGGCATACTGCAGATAATGATAAAAAAACTGTAACAACTGATTATTTAGCAGAAAGAAAAATAGAAGCATTTAATGGTCAAGATTTAAAGTATGAAGATTTAGAAATAGAATGTAAAGTAGTAGCAACACCAAGCGAAACTGAACTTGAATTAAAAAATATAGCAGAAATAACAGCACATAAAGATGAATATGGCAATACTACTCAAGCAAAAGATAGAGATTCAACTCCACATAATGTTACAATAGAGGGCTACGGAGAACAAAATAAAGAAGATGATGACGATTTTGAAAGATTAGTTTTAGAAAAAGTAACACCAGGAAAATATGAAATAGAATTACAAAAAGTAGACTCATATGATACATCTAAAAAACTACAAGGTGTAGAATTTAATGTAGAAATAACTGGTGATGGATCAAGTAAAAATGGTCAATATACAACAGATGGACAAGGAAAAATCAATATTACTGATATACAAATTTCAGGAAAAGGAACACATACAATTACAATAACAGAAACAAAAGCACCAGCAGGATATAGTAATCAAGAAGCAAAAATAGTAATAACGGTAGAAACAGATTCGGCAGATGATGATCAATATGTAATAAAAAAGATAACTTCAGTAGGAACAATGAAATCAGAAGCAACAGAATCTACAGAATTAAAAGGATATACAGCAGAGCTACAAGGAAGCAAAATAGTAGTTAAAATGAAGAACTATAAACTAGACCTAGCATTAAGAAAATTCATAACAAGTATTGATGGAAAAGATGTAAAAAATGAAACAGGAGATGCGCTTGCAAGAGAGCCAAAGATTACAGAAGAAGAAAAAGGAAAATTAGCAAATGGTCAAGGAAAATTAGATAATGGAACAACAGCAGAAAAAGTACATCCAAAAGATCCATTAAAAGTACATACAGGAAGTAGAGTAGTATACACAATAAGAGTATATAACGAAGGTGAAATTGCAGGTTATGCAAAAAAAGTAACAGACCATTTACCAGAAGGATTAAAATTCATAGCTCCAGGTACTGGGGAAAATCAAAGTAAGATTAACCAGCAATATGGCTGGACAAGCACAGAAGAAGATGAAAGAATAATAGAAACAGACCATATAGCAGATACATTAATAGATGCATTTGATGGAAAAACTTTGCATTATCAAGATTTAAAAATAGAGTGTGAAGTGGTAGCAAAACCAGGAGAAGAAGAAGCACAACTAAAAAATATTGCAGAAATAACAGAGCATAGCGATGAATATGGTGATAAAAATGTAGAAGATATAGATTCACAGCCAGGAAACGTAGATAAAAATACATATAAAGAAGAAAGTCAAGAAGATGATGATGACTTTGAAAAATTAATATTAGAAAAGGCAACAGGAAAATACAACTTAGAATTAGAAAAAGTAGATGGACAAAACTTAAATACAAAACTTGCAAACGCAGAATTTCAAATAACACTTCCAGATGGAACAACAAATACATACACAAGTAATGCGCAAGGAAAAATTACAATTAATGATTTACCAATAACACAGCTTGGAGAACAAACAATAACAATAACAGAAACAAAAGCACCATCAGGATATAGCAAGAGTGTTGATACAATTACAGTTAAAGTAACACCTGTACTAGAAGAAGGAGAATATGTTGTAAAGACAATAGAAATAGAAGAAAATAGTATAGGAAGTACATTAACAGAAGTAACATCAGGAAAGACAGAATTAAAAGCAAATGTAGTAAATGGAAAAATATATATCCAAATGAAAAACTACAAATTAGACCTAGCCTTAAGAAAATTCATAATAAGCATAGCAGGAAACACACCAAAATATAGTAGAGAGCCAGTAATAACAGATGAAGAATTAAAGAAATTAGCAAATGGTTCAGCAAGCTTAGATGATGGAACAACAGCACAAAAAGTACATTCGAAAGAACCATTAATAGTAGAAACTGGAGATAAAGTAATATATATCATAAGAGTATATAATGAAGGAAAAATATCAGGATATGCTACAAAGGTAACAGACTACCTACCAGAAGGCTTAAAATTCCTACCAGAAAGTCAAATTAATAAAGAATATGGTTGGACAAATCCAAACGGAGATGGAAGAACAATCGAAACAGACCATATAGCAAATATATTAATAGATGCATTTAATGGAGAAACTTTAGATTATGAAGATTTAAAAATAGAATGTGAAGTAGTAGCAGAAGCTGGCTCAAAAGATAAGAGCTTAAAGAACATAGCAGAAATAACAGAGCATAGTGATGAACATGGAGATAAGACAGTAGAAGATAGAGACTCTACACCAGACAATGTAAAGAAAGACGAATATGGAGATAAGAGCCAAGAAGATGATGATGATTTTGAAGAGTTAATTGTAAAAAAAGAAAACTTTGACTTAGCATTAAGAAAATTCATAACAAAGGTAAATGATACAGATATAACAAATAGAGTGCCAGTATTTACAAAGGTAAATGAAACAGAATTTAAATACGAGCATCCAAAGGATCCTGTACAAGTAGCATATGGAAACATAGTAACATATACATTAAGAATATTTAATGAAGGAAAACTAGCAGGATATGCAAGTAAAGTAAAAGATGATTTACCAGAAGGCTTAACCTTCTTACCAGAGCATGAAACAAATGTAGAGTATAGATGGAAAATGTATACTGAAGAAGGCGAAGAAACAAATAATATAGAAGAGGCAAAATATATTGAAACAGATTATTTAGCAAAAGAAAATGAAAAAGAAGAAAATGCAAATTTAATAGAAGCCTTTGACCAAGAAAC
>CANRGT010000042.1 GCA_947630185.1 uncultured Clostridia bacterium
ATTTAAGAGAACAAATATTTTTTTGTTGGGACATTTTCTCATTTCTTTACTTAAGACATTATCACATTTCTTTCATAGAAAAATAAAAAAGATTTTATAATGAATAGTATTTTTAAATAGTTTATGATATAATGTAACTGTTATTTAAAAATTATAGGAGTTGAATACATTGAAATTAACACAAGATGGTGAAGTTTTAGCGGAAAATAAAGTTTTAATTTTATATATTTTAAGTAAATTAAATGAACCTGTAACAAATGATAATTTGTTACAATTTGTCATTTCTGTAATGGATATGAATTATTTTTATTTTCAACAATTTTTGCTAGATTTATTAGAAAAAAATTATATTATTTCTTTTTCACAAGATGGAAAACAAGTTTATCAAATAACTGATATTGGAAAAGAAGCATTAAGCTTAACAAATGATATACTTCCTGGAATTATTAAATTAAAAGTAGATACTTCTTTTGGAAAAGAAATGAAAGAAATAAAAGAAGAAGAAGCTATTACATCTGAGTATGTTCCTATCGGAAATGACAATTATACTGTTACTTGTAAAATAAATGAAAATAATAATTGCATTTTTGAAGTAAGTGTTTTTGCTGGTTCACGTGAAGAAGCAAAAAACATTGTAGATAATTGGAAAGAAAATGCTTATAGAATTTACCCTGAGATATTAAATTCATTAAATCATTAAAAAAATTACTTGCCACTTAACAATTTATATTTTAAAGAATTTTACTAAAATCATGCAGGCTTCTTATTTTAGGAACCTCTTTATTTCATAAAAAATCCTAGCATTTAAATCTGCTAGGATTTTTTCTTTGGACAAAACATAATATTTTCATCCTTTGGGCTCATCAGTGAATATTCTGATCTCTGCATAAGTCCAGCCACTTATGATATACCTCCTTTTTTCTCAGTATATCGTTTGCCTTTCTTTGCAGTTCTTCAAGAGAGTTTGCTCTTAAAACATCTCTTTCAGTTATCTCGGGAATTCTGCTAGATAAGAGCTCACCTATGTGGCAATCGCCCTCCTCTACCATCTGATGTAACTTAGTTTCATCAGGGAAAATTTCTTTTACCTCCCGCATAAAAGATTCTGGATATTGCATCATTCTTGAACTTTTAGGCTCAAAAATATTTTCGCAATCTCCAATACTGCTTGAGCTAACCATATTATTTCCTCCTATCAAAAATTTTTACTATATGTTGCCTCATCTAATCATGTTGAAATAATAGGATGATATAAAATATAGTTAGCGAAAGTATATCATGTTTTTTATTAAGTTTCAACATTTTTTCAATTTATTTATGTTCACTTTTTATAATATTGTATACTCTAACCTTTATAATTATTGTCTAATATTGTCTACCCCAAACTACCATTTTATCTGCTTTTTTACCACAACATACACAAGTATCTGATATGTGCTCTTGTTTAAATGGAATACATCTAGATTTAGCACCTGTTAGTTCTTTTATTTTATCTTCGCAAGCTTCATCTCCGCACCACATAGCTTTTATAAAGCCTTGATTGTTTTCCATGTTATTTTTAAATTCGTCTAAGTTAGTTGCTATTGTAGTTTTTTCTTCTAATCTCTTTTTACATTCTTCAAACATATTAGCTTGGATTGCTTCTAGTAATTCACCTAATTTTGTTGATACTTCTTCTAATTTTACTTCTGTCTTTTCTAAAGTATCTCTTCTTACTAATACGCAAACACCATTTTCTATATCTCTTGGTCCCATTTCTATACGAACTGGTACACCTCTCATTTCCCAATCATTGAATTTATATCCTGTTGAGTAACTGTCTCTTAAATCTAATTTTACTCTATAATTTTCTGCAAGCTCATTGTATATTTCTTGTGCCTTTTCAGTTACACCTTCTTTATGTGCTGCTATTGGTACAATTACTACTTGAATTGGTGCTACTCTTGGTGGTAATTTTAAGCCTCTATTATCTCCATGTGCCATAATAACACCCCCAATTAATCTTGTGCTACTACCCCATGAAGTTTGATAAGCATATTCTTCTTTTCCTTCTTTGTTTTGGAATTTTACTTCAAATGGCTTTGTAAAGTTTTGACCAAAGTAATGTGAAGTTGCTGATTGAAGAGCTCTTCCGTCATGCATCATTGTTTCTACTGTATAAGTATTTTCTGCACCTGCAAATTTTTCACTTGGTGTTTTTTCGCCTTTTACTACTGGAATAGCAAGTAAATCTTCTATTACTCTTTCATAAATTTCTAGCATTTGAATGGTTCTCTCTCTTGCTTCTTGTTCTGTGCTATGAATTGTATGACCTTCTTGCCATAAGAATTCTCTTGAACGTAAGAATGGTCTTGTTTCCTTTTCCCAACGAAGTACATTACACCATTGATTATATACCATTGGTAAATCTCTCCATGAGCTTAACCATTTTGAATATAGGTTAGAAAACATAGTTTCTGAAGTTGGCCTAATACATAGCCTTTCTTCTAATTCTTCTCCTCCACCTTGTGTTACCCATGCTACTTCTGGTGCAAAACCTTCAACATGGTCTTTTTCTTTTTGAAGTAAACTTTCTGGAATTAAAACTGGAAAATATACATTTTCAACACCTGATTTTTTAAATAAATCATCCATATATTTTTGTATGTTTTCCCAAATTGCATAACCATAAGGTTTAATCGCAATACATCCTTTTGTGTCTGTATAATCTGCTAAATCTGCTTTTTTTACAATGTCTGTATACCATTTAGCAATATCTTCTTCTATATTAGTAATTTCTTTTACAAATTCTTTATTATCTCCCATTTTATTTATTTCCCTTCTTAATAGTCTAAATTTAAGCTACATCTATATAATTTATATTAAATTTCATATTATTGTGTTTTGAATTTATGTGTTAGTTTGCATCTTTTTCCCTTTCGGGCATTGGAGCCTCAATTTCTTCATTAACTTTCTCTTCAGTGTTTTCTAATACATTTTCTGTATTAGCAGTATTTTCTAATACATTTTCTGTATTAGCTACACTGTCTATATTTTTTGTATCATCTACTTTTTCGTTTTCCTCTATAATGTCGTCAATAACAATTTGTTTATTTTCATCTAATTTATATCTAGGTAAATCTGGCAATTCTTCTAAATTACTTATACCAAAAATTCTAAAAAATTCATTTGTAACGCCATAAGTTCCAGGCTTTCCAGGTGCATCTAATTTACCTGTTTCTTCAATTAAGTTATAGTCTAATAATTTATAAATGGTTCCGTCTGAATTAACACCACGGATAGTTTCTATTTCAGCTCTTGTAATTCGTGGATTATACGCAATAATAGCTAGAGTTTCTAGTGCTGCTTGTGATAAATTCGGTTTATTTCTTTTATCAATAATTGTATATAAATATTCATAATAATCTTGTTTTGTGCATAATTGATAAGCTTCACCTACATTTATTATTTGTAAGCCTCTTTCTGCATTTCTATAGTCTAATTTTAAGCTTTCTACTGCTTGTATAACTTCGGCAGAACTTAGCTCTAATGCAGACATAAGCTCATTTATTTTTACTTCTCTTCCTGCTGCAAAAAGTATAGCTTCTATAATTCCTTTTTTTTCGTTTAGTTCCATTTTATTACCTTCATTTCTTATATTCGTATTTTTTCACATTTATATTTTTACTAGATTAAATTTTATTTTATATAAATTTCCTTATCTATTATGTCATGTATTTAGCTTTATGTCAAGCAATATTGACATTGTTTTTTTTCTATGATAATATTAAGAAAAGTAAAGAGTTAGGAGTGGTTTATATCATGGATGAAGATGAAAAAGAAGTAAATGAACCAAAAAAAATAGAAGTTGTTACAGGTAATGGTGATTTAGACATTTCTCCTGTTTATGAGCATTTAGAAATAGAAAATCCTAAGCCAAAGGAAAATAGAACTATTCTAGTTCCTGAAGTAAAAAAAGTGAAAAATAATGATGATAGTGATAAATCTACTTCTGAAAGTGAAGCTACAGAAGAAAATGATGATTCTAATAATGAACAATAAAAACGTTAAAAAAGTATTCTAAACTTATTTTAGAATACTTTTTATTTTTTTATGCACAATTTTTATTTTTCAAAATATAACCCATTATGATTCTAATATTTTATTTTTTCGAAATTTCTACAATTTTTTCTTTTGTTAATCCTGTAATTTTAATAATAGTTTCTATATTTATTCCTTCTTCTAACATTTTCTTTGCGGTTTCTAATTTTTCTTGTTTTATTCCGTTCTTCTCGTCCGCTCTTCTCTTCCGTTCTTCTAGACCGTTCTTTTCGCCCGTTCCTCTAATCCGTTCTTGCTTTGCATGCTCTTTTAGACTCATTTCATCCATTTTTCTTAACATTCTTTGGTCATATAACCATCTTTCTTCATAGCTCATACTCATTCTTTCTAGTACTTCTGATGCTTCTTTTACTTTTTCATTTTCTTCCTTCGCCATTTCTACTTTTCCCCCTTCTTCTCCACAAATAAGCCATAACCACTGTTCTAGTTTTGTTTTTACCCCCGGATTTTTCTTCATAAATTTTGGCAGTTCTATGTAATGTACCTCTAAATCTTCTGTTACATATTCGTCTTCTTTGTCATATTCCATATCTACATATTTTTCTTTCTCATCTTTTTCAAATTTTATTCTGGCTATTGAATGGTATGCATTCCTTTTGAAAAAATTAAAGTTTAATATATTTATTGATATTGTTTTTAGTGGTTTTTCGTATGCATCTCCTACTTTTAGTTGGTCTGAATACATTTTTGTTAAATA
>CANRGT010000043.1 GCA_947630185.1 uncultured Clostridia bacterium
CATATTATAAACTTCATCTTTATATCTAGCTATCGGTGAATTTGTATATCTATTAAATTCCACAAAACTATTCATATAATCCCAAACTTTTTTATTACTTGTATGGAAAATATGAGCACCATATTTATGTACATTTATATCCTCAATCTTTTCAGTATAAATATTTCCACCTATATGATCTCTTTTATCTATAACTAAACATTTTTTACCATTCTTTTTCATCTCGTGTGCAAAAACAGCTCCAAATAACCCTGAGCCTACTATTAAATAATCATACATTTTTATTTTTCCTCTCAACATACTCAATCTTAGGATTAAAAAACAAACCTAAGCACATACCTTTTGTCATTGATTTTATTTTTTTTAATTTAAATCCATTCTTAGAAAATAAGACTCTAAATACATGATAAAAATATTTAATATTATATTTTATTGTTTTTATAAATCCTTCTTCCCTATAAAATTTATATCCGTTTCTATAATCATATACTAAACGATTAATCTTATCAACATTAGTCAAATTTTCTACTGTTGTAGATTCATTATTTTTCATCTTATGTACTACAACACTATCAACCACTAAATAACCTGGTAATACTCGACCAATTCTAGATGTATATTCAATATCATCATAATATATAAAAAACTCCTTTATAGGTAAACCACATTTGCCCACTTTTGTCAAGTTAATAAAACAAGAAACAAAAGAACAACTACTTAATATTATCATTTTTTTATCTAATAACTCATAATTTTGAAGTGTTAAAAGTTTTCTATTAACCATTGGTGCATTCATTTTACAAATAGAACCATCTATCCATTTTACATAACTATTTAAAAATGAAAACTCATCTTTTAATATTTCTTTTGCATTTAATAATTTTTCTAATGAATTTTCTTCTGGAATAGTATCATCATCCATTACCCAAGCATAACTATAATTATTCTCTATTGCATATCTTAACCCTAAGTTAAAGCCACCAGCACCACCTATGTTTTTATCAGTTATTATATAAGATATTCTATCACTTTTTATTTGCTCTAAATATTTATCAGTTCCATCTGTACTTTTGTTGTCAATAATTAAAATATCAAAATTATTATTAGTCTGGTTTAATAATCCTTGAATATTCTCCTTTAATAACTCTAATCTATTATAAGTTACAATTACTGCTAAAATATTACTTTGCATATTTAAACTCCCATTCTTTAACTTTTATTATGAACTAGCATTTCACTTATTTTTATATTGTCATCAAATACAATTAGTCCAAATACAGTTAAATATAGCCAATAACTATATAATCCTGCACCTAATATTATTGAATATAAAGCAATAGCAACATATATACCAAAATTCTGTTCATTAACTATTTTTTTCAAAATATTTGACACATATATAATTTCTATTACTGCAAAAATTCCATATATTTTTAAATGAGAAAAAAACAAATTATGTGGTACCGTATAATGATATGGAATTCCTGTTGAGTTTGATATTTTAGAAAGAAAATTAACATATTCATTATCTGTTATACCTACGAATATTTTTGCTGGGTTACTAATATAAACTGATATTATAACATATATTACAAAAAATCTAAATAGATTTGATGTATCTAATAGTGTTAACTTTGAATTTAAATTAGTACTATCTACTATATTCCCCGCTTTATATTGATATATATATATTACACCTAACATATATAATATAAAACTTGATAATATAGTCAAATTAACAAAATTAAAAATATTCAAATTAAATTTCTTTAAAAAATTCTTTATAAATGACAATCTAAAAAATATTATACACAAAACTGCCAACATATAAGATCTAGATAATGTTAGAAATCCTAGTATAAATGTAATTAATGATAAGTATATATTTTTTTGAATTAATAAACAAGCTAGACAAAAAATTGCTAATCCAGATTGATTTATCTCTCTAATTGCTGAATAAGCCATTCTTCCATCACCTATATTATATATAACAGAATATATAAGTGTCATTATTAAACAAATATATAATACAGGAGTTCTTTTTAAATAATACTTGATTAATTTTTTATATTTTATTAATTTCATTAACAAAGGAATTGATAAAAAAAGTATGTATTCTATATTTCCAGATAATATAACAAATATAAAAACAAAAAAAAGAAATAATATTTCAGATTTACTCATTTTTTTAATAGTTAAAATATATACTAATAATACACCTAAAATAAATATTAATTTATCTAAGGGAATACTAACATAATCATTCAAAATACCAGTTGGAAAAATATATATGCTAAACAAGACTAAATTAATAATAAAAACTATTATTTTGTTTTTAGTTAATTTAAAATTAAACATAATTTAATATTTTATCCTTTCATAAAAGTTCCAAACAATTTTAAAAAATCCTTTTCCTATACATAAACAAATTAAAGCAATTTTATCTCTTTTTGATGATTTAGGATTTTTTAAAATCTCTTTTTTTCTAATTTTTATCCATTCAATAATTTCATTTTCTTTTTTAATCAAATTATCATCAAGATTCTTAGAACATACCATTTGTCTTAAAACATTAAATCTACTATATAACCTTCTTCTCTCAGTTGTATCCTTGAGCTCAGGATATTTTGAATCTATATAATCACACATTTCATCTGTAAGTTCAATCATATCAAATTTTTTCTCATTAAAAGAGCTTAACATAATTGAACCTTTTCTTTTAAAATAATAATATTTACTTTCATTCCCATAAGCAATTGTATCTGCTTTATCAAAAAGTTTATATGTAGTTCCATTATCTTCACAAAGTTTTCCTATTGGATATCTAACATCTTTAAATAATTCTATATCATATAATTTTGCACATGCTGAAACTGAATATCCTTTTTCATTCAACATTCTATCTAATGCTTCTAATTTTGTTAATTTTTCTTCACAATAACCTTTTCCATTATCTATTTTCTTCCCATTTTCCATTAAAATAGAATATGCGCAAATTGAAATTTTTGAATTATATTTCTTTATTAAATTATATAAATATTCTATATAATCTTTTTCTACAATATCATCCGAATCTATAAATGTTATATATTTTCCTGTTGCTTGTTCAATACCAAAATTTCTAGCATCAGACAATCCACCATTTTTTTTATGTATAACTTCGATTCTAGAATCTTTTTCTTTATAATCATCACATATTTTTCCTGACTCATCAGTTGAACCATCATCAACCAATATAATCTCAATTTTCTTATATGTTTGATTTATTACAGATTCTACACATTTTTCTAAATATTTATCAACATTATAAATCGGAATAACAATTGTTATTAAATCATTATTTTCCATTTAATTTCCCCATTTTCATACCTATAAATCTTGCAAGCATATCTGGCAAGAATCTTAATAATACCTTTCCGTTTTTATCTTGGATTGCTCTTTTCAATACATATTTAGCAAGTCCACCACCAGTTTTAGTAGTTCCATAATTGTCTAAATAACTATTTTGCTTATAAAAAATACCTGTATCATAATATCTCTTATATAGCTCTTTTAGTGTAAAATTATGTGAATGGTAAACCTCCGAATCAGAACAATATTTTATTCTATATCCATTTGTTATAATTTTATAAGCAATATATTGATCTTCATTAGTAGGTAGTTTTTTTCCATCATATCCATTTAACTTCTTAAAAATATCTGTCCTTATTGCAGAAGATGCATCTGAAAAGAAAAATGCTCTAGTTCCCATTGTTTTTAAAGAATCTTTATTTACTATATAAGAATTTTCTGGATAATTTTTTTCTCTGATATATTTTTCTATATTATCATATTTGGTAAGCTGTCTGCTAAAACAAGCCTCAGCTTCATTATTTATAATTGGTTTAATTAAATTCTCAAGCCAATCTTCCCTTACAATATTTACATCTTGAGTAACAAAAACTAAAATATCAGAATTTGATTTTTTTGCAACCTTTTCTCTAACAATACTATGTGAAAATTCTTCCTTTTTTATTTTTTCATATGTGATATTCAATTCTTTTAAAATATCTTCTGATTTATCATTGCTTTCAGTTAAAATATAATTAATAGAATTAATATCAACATTTTTTTGTTTTTTAATACTATAGTTTAAATTCTCAATGTATTTTTCAGCATTATATAATGGACAAATTATATCAACATTCATTTTGTATTATCTCCCAAAAAAAATACTAGGTATGAATTTCCAAAATTCATACTTAGTATATCATTTATGATTTTATATTTCAACAAAAATTCGACATTTTTTTTTATTTCTTCATATAAATTTTCTCTTTATCATAATATTTGGCTATATCTACATTAGGCCAAATATTAGGATCTGTTTCTATATCTGAAAAAAACAATAATTGAGATTTATTTTTTAATTCTTCAACTTCAACATCTTTAATATTTTTATCATTATATTTTTCTATTCTATAATCAATTTCTTGACAATATTTTTTAGCTATACCATTTTTTAATTCTTTAATCGCTAATAATGAAGTAGATTCACTACCAAGAACTGAAATACTAAACAATCCTATTAAACCAACAAAATAAATTCCAATAATACTTATTTTATAATATTTGTTTTTTTCTATTTTTGATAAATCTATAATATTTTTACAAATTAAAAAACCTAAAAT
>CANRGT010000044.1 GCA_947630185.1 uncultured Clostridia bacterium
TCCTATTACTTCATAACCTTTTTGTTGCAATAATATTGCAGAAACTGAACTGTCTACTCCTCCACTCATTCCTAATAATACTTTTTTATTTTCCATTTTTTTCACCTTTTTATATCCTAATTTTTTGCTAAACTTTCTTCGGTAAGTTATATTTTTTCTCACGTTTCGCAAAAAATATTATATTTAAAATTAGACATTAATTAATTAATTTATTTATTTTTTTCTTGTAAAATCTTTTCAATTGTATGCCATGCTAATAATGCACATTTAACTCTTGCTGGCATATTTGATACATTTTTAAAACATATTGCATCTTCTAATTTTTTTAAATTTTCTTCATTTGTTTCTTCTCTTTTTATCATTTTTATAAATGTTTCTATTATTTCTTTTGCTTCTTCTACTGTTTTTCCTTTTAATGTATCTATCATTATGGAAGTTGATGCTTGTGATATTGCGCAACCATGTCCTGTAAATGACATATCTTCTATTATATTGTTATTTAATTTTAATTCTAGTGTTATTTCATCTCCACAATTTGGATTGTGTCCTATTTCTTCATAATCTGCTTTTTCTAAATGTTTCTTATTATATGAATTCATACTATGTTCCATTATTAATTCATTATATACATCTGTTAAATCTTCCATAATTTTACCCTTTCTATAACTTTTATTTTATATACTTCTTAAACATATTATATGTTTTTTCTAATGCAACAACTAATCTATCTATATCTTCTTTTGTATTATAAATATACAAACTTACTCTACATGTTGAATCAATATTTAAAAATCTCATAAGTGGTTGTGCACAATGATTTCCTGAACGAACACATACTCCATTTGCATCTAAAATACTTGCAACATCATGTGGATGTATGCCTTTTATATTAAATGATATTACACTGGTATGATTTTTTGTATTTGGCGTTAAATATAGTTCTATAAATTCTAATTTTTTTAGTTTTTCTATTGCATATGTAGTAAGTTCTTGCTCTATTTCTTGTATTTTTTCATAACCTATATTTTCTAAATAATCTATTGCTACACCTAACCCCACTACTGCCTCTACATTTTGTGTTCCTGCTTCAAATTTGTTTGGTAATGGTGCAAATGTTGTGTCTTGTTCATGTACATATTCTATCATGTCTCCTCCCATTAAGAAAGGTTTCATATTATTTAATATTTCTCTTTTTCCATATAATATTCCTAATCCCATTGGTGCTAACATTTTATGTGCTGAAAATACTAAAAAATCTGCATCTAATTCTTGCACATCTATTTTTATATGTTGTATACTTTGTGATGCATCTACTATTACTTTTGCTCCATTTTTATGTGCTATTTTTATTATTTTTTCTATATTATTTATTGTTCCTAATACATTTGAAACATGTGTAATTCCAACTATTTTTGTTTCTTTTGTTATCTTTTTTTCTATTTCTTCATCTGGTATTTCAAAGTTTTCGTTTATATACATATATTCTAATTTTGCACCTGTTTGTTTTGCTATTTTTTGCCAAGGAACTATATTTGAGTGATGTTCCATAATTGATAAAACTATTTTATCGTTTTCTTTCAAAGTGTTAATTCCGTAAGAGTATGCAATTAAATTTAAACTTTCTGTTGCATTTTTTGTGAATATTATTTCTTCACTATATCTTGCATTTATGAATTTTGCTATTTTTTTTCTAGTTTCTTCATAAATTTCAGTAGTTTCTTGACTTAGTGTATATGCTCCTCTATGTGGATTTGAATTGTTTTTTTCATAATATTCTTTTATTGCATTTATTACTTGTATTGGTTTTTGTGTTGTTGCTCCACTATCTAAATATGCTATATCTCTATTTTTTAATAATGGAAAATCTTCTTTTATATTCATTTTAACCTCTTTTCAATTATTAATCTAATTTTTTATTTATTTGTTCTATTATTTCATTTTTTATATCTTCATCTTGTATTTTTTCTAATATTTTATTGAATTTTGCTCTTATTATTAATTTCATTGCTTCATTATATGAAAATCCTCTACTCATTATATAAAAAATCTGGCTTGCATCTGCTTTTCCGACTACTACTAGAGTGATTTCCCTCTACATCTTCTTCACTACATAATAGCATTGGTAATGCTATTGATTTTGCTTTTTCTGATAATAACATACAAAATTCATTTTCATTTCCTGTTGACTTTTTACTTCCTTTTTTAAAATCAATTGTTCCTTTAAAATGTTTAACAGCATTATCTTTTAATGCTCCTTGTACTTCTATATTTGTTTTTGCTTTTTCTCCTCTTAATTCTACAATATAGTTTAAGTCTATTAATTGATTTTCATTTCCTATATATATTGTATTTATATTATTTTGTGCATCATTTCCTTTTATGTTTGTATAATAATTTGTTATACTGCTCTTTCCACCAAAGTCTATTATGTTATAATTTATTTTTGAATTATTTTTAATTTCATTTTCAATACTTAAAAAATTATATGTGTTTTTACTTAGATAATTTATTATTGTTACATTTACCTCTGAATTTTCTTCCGATTTTATTCTTATTGCTCCATTATGATAATATTGTAAATCTTCTTCTGATTCATATTTTATTATTATATTTGATTTTGTATTTTCTTTTGCTATTATTTCTATATTTTCAATTAAATTTTTATTTTCTTTATTTAATTTATATTGTATAATTATTTTTTTATTTGTTTTACTATTTATTGTAATTTTTGTATTATTATTAGAATTATTATTTATTTGTTCAATTAATTCTTTTCCAATTCCATAACTTAATTTTAATTTGCTTGAATTTTCGTTAATTGTATCTTTATCTGTTTCTTTTTTTATTATAACATTTTTAAATTTTTCTATTTTTTCTGGAATTTTTATTTCTTTTATTTTTATATTATTAATATTATAATTATTAGCAGTTCTAACTGGTGTTTCATTTAAAGATAGTTCTTCCATTTTTATTTCCTTTCTAATTAATTTATTTTACCCAATAGCCCCTTCAAGTTCTAAATTAATTAAATTATTCATTTCTACTGCATACTCCACTGGCAATTCTTTAGAAATTGGATAAGCAAAACCTCTTACTATCATTGCCTTTGCATCTTCTTCTGAAATTCCTCTACTCATTAAATAAAAAATAGTTTTATCACTTATTTTTCCTATTTTTGCTTCGTGAGAAAATTCTACTTTATCTGTTTTTATTTCATTTACAGGTATTGTATCTGATTTTGAAATATTATCTAACATTAGTGATTCACATGATACAGAACTTTTTGAGTTTTCTGCATTTTCATTTATTTTTACAGATGACCTATATGTGCATATACCACCATTTTTTGATATTGATTTTGCATTTACAACACTTGAAGTATTTGGTGCATTGTGTACTACTTTAAAACCATTATCTAAATTTTGACCTTTTCCTGCAAATGATATTCCTGTAAATTCTGTTTTTGCACCCTCTCCGTTTAATATACTCATTGGGTATAACATAGATATTTTTGAACCAAATGAACCTGATACCCAATCTACTTGTGCATTTTTTCCTACTATTGCTTTTTTTGTGTTTAAATTTAACATGTTTTTTGACCAGTTTTCTATTGTTGAATATCTTAAATATGCATTATCTTTTACATATAATTCTACACATCCTGCATGTAAGTTTATTTTATTATATTTTGGTGCACTACATCCCTCAATAAAGTGTAAACTTGCACCCTCTTCTACTATTATTAATGTATGTTCAAACTGTCCTGATTCTGGTGAATTTAATCTAAAATATGATTGTAGTGGTATATCTACTTTTACTCCTTTTGGAACATATACAAATGAACCTCCTGACCATACGGCTCCATGCAATGCAACAAATTTATGGTCATTTACTGGTACACATTTCATAAAGTGTTTTTTTACTATATCTTCATATTCTCTTATTGCTGTTTCCATATCTGTATATATTACACCTTGTTTTATTAGTTCTTCTTTCATACTATGATATACTACTTCTGAATCATATTGTGCCCCTACTCCTGATAATGATGTTTTTTCCGCTTCTGGTATGCCTAATTTATCAAATGTATTTTTTATATCTTCTGGTACATCTTCCCATGAATTATTTAATTTTGATTTTGGTCTTACATATGTTGCAATTTCATTAATATCTAATTCTGATAAATCTGGTCCCCATGTTGGTAATTCTAGTTTATTATATACTTGTAGTGCTTTTTGTCTAAATTCTCTCATCCATTTTGGGTCTTGTTTTTGATTTGATATTTCTTCTATTATTTCTGGTGTAAGGCCTTTTTTTATTTTATAGTCATATTCATCTTTATTTTTTATATTATATATATTTCTATTTATTTCTTCTATTTCAGTCTTTTTCATGTATGGTATCTTCCTTTCAAATGTAATTATTTTTTAGCAAGCTTTTTCTATATATTTTGAATAACCATTTTCTTCTATTTCTTTTGCAAGTTCTTGTGTTCCTGTTTTTACTATTTTT
>CANRGT010000045.1 GCA_947630185.1 uncultured Clostridia bacterium
AATAACCTCTTATCGTAAAATGTTGAAAAACTTAAATATAGAATATAAAATGAAAATACGAAAGGAGGAAAAGTTATTATACTGTTGAAAGGAGGATTGTTAAGTTACATTAGCAATTAAATAGTTTATGAAAATTAATTTTAATAAAAGAAATAATGAAAACTTAAAAAAAGATGAAGTAAATATAGAAATACAATACAGTTCACAAAATAAAGAAATACAACATTTAATTGAATATATAAATAATTATAAATCAAAATGTAAAAATCCAGTTGTCGTTTTAACAGAAGATTATACACTAATCGAGATAAATGCAGAAGATATAATTATGTTTTATAGTGATAAAAAATACAACTATTGTAAAGTAAAGGATAACAGTTATAAAGTAAAAAGTAGATTATATGAACTTGAAAAAGAAAATGCAGATTTTATAAGAATATCTAAAAGTTGTATAGTTAATATAAATCATATAGAAAAGTTTGATATAAGTGAAACTGGAAAAATCGTAGTTAAATTGGATGATTTGAGTGAACAGATCGTTTCTCGAAGGAGAAGTTCTGATATTATGAAATATCTGGAAGAAAGGATGATATAGATATGAGAAAAGTTAATTTAATTTTAAAAAGATGCTGGTATTATGTTATTGGACTTTTTTCTTTCTCAATAATAGGTTTTATTACTCAAAGAATAATTATATCAGTTTTGATGGAAACCAATATTAATCCAACACAAGATCTACATAACATAAAACATTATATATTAGGATTTGGTCCATATTATCTTGTAGTATATACACTAATATATTTTGCTATATTATATTTTGTTAGTAAATATGACAAATATATTATGAACCAATTAAATGACAAATTAGAGCAAGTAAAAGAGCATCAAAAAGAAATTAGCAATGGGGGGGATAAAGATGTATAAGGATAAGGTAGTTATAGTTGTAGTTGCAGTAATCGTATTTTCTGCAATAATATTTGGAAGTCTTATGGCATACTATACTTACAAAGCACCTATGCGTGTTGATAATATTGATGATATGATTCATGTGATTAATGGTTCTTCGGAAGATGATAATAATTTTATACTAGAAAGATATGCCGTACTAAAACAACTATCAATAAGTTGTAAAATGAGAGATGATAAAACAGGAGAAGTTCGTAAATTTTCTAAGGAAGAAATGAATGAATTTAATGAGAGAATAGGTGGAAAAGAAGCTGTATTAAATTATTTGAGGAGTATTGAGGATAAAGAAGAAAGAAGAAAAATGATTCAGTATGCTAGAGAAAATTTAAAAATTATTACAGATGATGAAATGGCGGAGTTATGGAATTGCAAATAGATAAGAAGAAGCGAAGTTGTCAATGGGGACGGAGATTTTTGACACAATAAATAAAAAGGTGTGTCAAAAATCTCCGTCCCCATTGACATTGTTAAAGTAGAAGATTAAGAAATCTAAAGAGTAATTGACACAAGGCCTTTTGCTATGGTATCATAAAGTAGTTTATGTTAGGGGGGATTATAAATGGATAGTGTATTGAATGACATTTCAAAAAAAGAGAATAAAAGTGTAAGAAATGTACTAATTGGCGGTGCTTGGCCTTATGCAAATAGTTCTTTGCATTTAGGACATTTAGCAGCTTTAATTTCAGGAGACTTTCTAAAAAGATACCATAAATTATTAGGGGATAATGTAATATATGTTTCTGGAACAGATTGTCATGGTACGCCAATTACGGAAAGTGCGAAAAAAGAAGGAGTTATGCCTAAAGATATTGCAGAAAAATATCATAGTGAATTTAAAGAAGTTTTTGAAAAGATGAATTTTTCATATGATTTATATACAAAAACATGTGATGATTATCATAAAGAACATGTAAAAGAAATGTTTAGAAAAATGTATGATAATGGGTATATATATGAGAAAAAGTCTAATCAGCCATATTGTGAACATTGTGGAAAATTTGAAGCGGACAGAGAAATAGAAATTGTTTGCCCAAATTGTGGAGAAATTACTAAAGGAGATCAATGTGATTGTGGTTATGTTCCAAAGGAAAGTGATTTAATAGGGGCAACTTGTAGAGAATGTAGAAATAAAACTATTGAAAAAGAGAATACACACTTATACTTAGCACTATCCAAATTTCAAGATAAAATACAACAGTATGTTAAAGAAAATCAAATGAATTGGAGAATAGCTTCTAGAAATGAAACAGAAAAATATCTAAAAGAGGGACTAAAAGATAGAGCAGTTACAAGAGACTTGTCATGGGGAATAGATATACCAGTTAGTGGTTTTGAAGATAAAAAGATGTATGTTTGGATTGATGCGGTTTTAGGTTATGTAACAGCAACACAAAGATATTGCGAAGAAAATAATTTAAATTGGGAAGATTATTGGAAGAATAATGGAAATATAAAAATGTATATGTGCCATGGAAAAGATAATATTACATTTCATACTATAATTTTACCAGCTTTATTACTTGCTATGAATGAAAATTTCCATCTTCCTGATGTAATGGTTGCAAGTCAATATTTAAATATAAATTCAGAAAAGATTTCAAAGAGTAAGGGAAATGGAATAACAGTGTTGCAAATGGTGGATGAGTATAATGTGGATTCTTTAAGGTATTACATGTTAGCTTATGGGCCAGAGAATAGGGATGTAGATTTTACAATTGAAAATTATATAAACGTACATAATTCTGATATTGTAAATAAATTTGGTAATTTTGTTAATAGAACATTAAAGTTCAAAGGCTTAGAGGAAATACCATCAGGGATTATGGATAGTGATATTGAAAGTAAGATTAATGAGACATATAAAATTGTTTCAAAATATATTGAAGAGTTAGATTTTAAAAAAGCTTGTGGTAAGATTATTGAATTAATAGAGATTGGTAATAAATATTATGATGATAAAAAGCCATGGATACAAAAGAAGGAGAATGTAGAAGAATTTAATAATATTATTTATACTTGTGCTAATATTATTGCTAATTTATCTAATTTATTGGAGCCAATAATGCCGGAGACGGCGGGTAAATTAAGGGGATATTTAAATTTGGGAGTACCTTGTTGGGAAGAGATAAGTGTGGAAGAAGGGACTTCTTTGGAGAATGTGGAGATTCTTTTTGATAGGATAGATAATTAGAGCGAAATCAACTTATTAAACTTTTTGTTTGATAAGTTGATTTCGCTTTAGTTTTGTTGCCGAGAGGCATGTCAATGGGGACGGAGATTTTTGACACACCTTTATGTCAAAAATCTCCGTCCCCATTGACATGAAGATAATAGACATAACAAGTTGACGCGTATGAGATTATTTGGAAATTATGTAAATATAATGCGCAACAAAAAAATAAATCTTAAATTGTAACTTAGTTGTAACTTTCAATATAGTATAATGGGTTTACGAAAGGAGAGTATGATTATGGAGATTTTGAAAGTAGAGAATTTAACAAAGGTTTATGGGAAAGACTCAACTAGGGTTGTTGCTTTGGATAATGTATCATTTTCGGTAGAAAAAGGGGAATTTGTTGCGATTGTTGGAGCATCAGGTAGTGGAAAATCAACATTGTTACATTTAATTGGAGGGGTGGATAGACCAACATCTGGTAAGGTATTTATTGATGGGAAAGATATATTTAATTTTAATGATGATAAACTTGCGATATTTAGAAGAAGACAGGTGGGGTTAATATATCAGTTTTATAATTTGATACCTATATTAAATGTTGAGGAGAATATCACGTTACCACTTGCTTTGGATAATCGCGAAATAAATAGGGGAACATTAGATGAAATGTTAAAATTATTAGGATTGGAAAATAGAAGAAATCATTTACCAAATGAGTTATCAGGAGGTCAACAACAAAGAACTAGTATAGGAAGGGCGTT
>CANRGT010000046.1 GCA_947630185.1 uncultured Clostridia bacterium
TGTTTTAGAAGTTTTTTTATTTTTTCTTCCATGATATCACCTCTTTACAATCGTACTTATATTGTATCATATTTAAGTACAAATGTAAAGAAACATTATTATTTTTTTTGATTTGCATACTGTAGTCTTTCAATTATAAATTTTAATTGTTTCCTGTATGATAAGATAAACAAAACTGTTAATGCTAAAAATAATAAACTAATGTTATAGAATATGTTATTTATAAAACTATAATATATCGCTAATATTGTTAAACATAAAAATACTGATATATAAGTCCTATACTGATTTGCTTCTCTTTGTAATAATTCAACTTTATTATCTGTTTCACTACAATTTATGTATTGACTATATTTTACACAAGTTATTATTTTTAATTTTTCTAATATTGGTTTTATTATTATAGATCCTATCCTACTTAATACTAAACCAACAAAGTAATACTCAATGATAGCCAATATTATATTATCATTAAAAAAGTTCTTTTGTGTGATTTCTGTGAATATTGTTCCAAATATGATTCCAGGTAGTAGATAGTTTATAAAATGATAAACTTCTATTTTTTCAATTATCTTTTCCATTTATTGTCATCCTTTCAAGAGAATTATTTAGCATTGTATATATGTCTTCTTTTCTATTTCTATATAACATAACTTCTTCATCTGTAATATCAAAATCAAAGCCAATTTCTTTTCCTTTACAATAATTTACTTTCGTGGAATTGCTAGGAAGGTAAATGTTTTTATCATGTATATTTTTTAATTTTTTAATTTTTTTAGTATTGCATGAAATAATTATAATATTTTTTTCTGGCAATGTATCTATATTTTGTATAATATAGTTGTTAGTTATAGGATCATGACCAATTATCATTAAGATATTGGGCTGATGACTTGGAATACTATTTAATATAGTTATATCTTTATAAGAATTTTTGTTATCTTTTAGAGTATATATATGAAACAGTTCATATATATACTCTATTCTAGCAATAACTTCTTCGTTAGATACATTATTTTTACAAATTAAATATCGCATATTCCTAAATTTCCTGTAACTGTTCTGCTTTGCGAAATTATGCTTTCATCTAATGTTAATAATCCTTTTTCTTTAGTATTCATTACCCTATAACCTTTTGTATTGAGTTTGGCTGATCCTCCATTTGAATTGCCAGTATTATCTGAAATTATATATTGTTTATCCAAATCTTTCTTAGTTTCGTTAAATATCCTTTCACCTATATCTGCATTTCCATGATGAGGTAATTGTATTACTTTAAAATTCTCTAAATTCTCTGTCATTACAGATTCGAATGATGAGTCTCCTGTTAGTAATATTTTTTTATTATCCAATGTAATTTCTAAGTGAATGCTTGTTGCATTTGTAATTGTTGACCTATCTATAGTATCTCCTTCTGTAGAATCTAATCCTTTTGCTGCTGCATCTAATATATAGTCCTTACCTGGTCCTGATATTTTAATTCCATCTGATATTTCTATATGTTCAAAAGCATCCTTTAAATTATTTCCAGATAATTGAGCTATGTTGTCATATGTATCTAGTATTTGTCTTTTTAAAGATTCCCTATTTTTCCTTCCATCATCAATAATATCCAAAAGTTTATCTACATATTTTAATAACAATACAGTAGTTATTTCTGATGTTTTATCCTTTTCTACTAGTATAGGAATTCCCTTAAAATGATCATCGTCATTGTGTGACAATACTACTTTTACCTTTGAATAATTGTGTTCTTTCATATAGCTAATTACCCAATTGGCATAATCTTCACACCCACAATCATATATTACTAGCTCTTTATTGTTATCTATTACAAAGCAATCTCCATTATTTTTACTTTCATCTTCACATTCTTGCGAACTTAAAACATAAATTTTCATTCAAATTCTTCCTTTCTCTTATAAATTAAAAAAATTGGTTTAAAACATATTTGTTTTAGACCAACTACTCTAGCTTTTCAATTTTTGTTTTAAAAAACATATTGGTCTCCTTTCTAGAAACCAATACAAAAGTTCGCTACTTTACAAATAAAACTATTTGTTTTATAATAAGTATGTATAAATTCTTGGCGGAATTCATACTTATTATGAGCCATCTTTTGTATGGTTCTTTTCTTTTGTTTCTTTAACGACTAACTTTTTAAAAGTCATTTAAATTATTTTTAAAGTTGTTTAAAAATAAATCCATTTGCTCTCTATCTGGGTGACATGAAATTTTTTTATGTTTATATAGATTAGATACAGATGCATCCCCTTTTACTCTATTACCATCAATTTGCAAATTAATTAATTTATTGACTTGAATATTATCACTTTCACAATCTATTATAAATATTGTATCTTGTTTAAAAATTTTTTTATTATTTTGATCCACAATATCAAATATTTCAGGGCTTAATGTAGTAAAAATAATCTGTGCATTTTGATTTGGCATTTCACTAGATAATCTTAGGATTAATTCTACTAAATCTTTATGTAAGTTTTGTTCTATTTCATCTACTGCTAATACACCATTTTTATCTATTATTTCATTTACATATCTTATTAAATTTAGAAACCTTTCTGTTCCTGTTGATAACATATTTCTAGTAATTTTACTTCCATCCTTTAGTATAAACACTAATTCTTCATATTTACTATCAGTATCTATCATAACATCTTTTATTTTAGGATCTACAACTCTTACTAATGTTCTTAAAGAGTCAGGAGATTTTTTAAACCAATCTATATATTTTAGTTCTTTATAATTATAATCTTCACTTGTGTCAATAAAGGCAGAGTTCTTTATATAATGCTCGACAAATGTTTTACAATAATTATATTTCTCCTCTAATTCATTTTTTCTGTCTACATCTATATCTGTTATATTTTTAAAATATCTATTAATATAATATACTTGTCCTTCTTTGGCATCCTCTATTGCAATGATAGGAGTTGGTTTTTCCCTATACTTCTTTCTAAAACCTAAATATTCATTTTTTATTTTTTTACTTATACCATTAAAAAATATTTTATATGTATAGTATCCAGTCAATTCCTTTGTTTCAGCTACTATATACATTTCTATTTCTAATTTTGTATCTTCATTTTTTCTTCTAAGGTTTTGAACAGTAATATCAGTTCCTGCATTTATGCTATCAAGCATCTCCATAATCTTTTTTCTATCATCAAAATTATTATCTTTTTCTAGTAATTCTTTTATACTGTCCATCTTATCATTTATATCAAATTGTATTATAGGTGATACTAAAAGCTGTCCAATCATATTTATTGCTCTTAATATGCTTGTCTTTCCACTAGCATTTCCTCCTATTATACCTATTAGCTTATTAATATAGATTCCTTCTTCTATTTTTATTACAGAATTCAATGTATCTTTATTTCTACTTTGGGAAATAAAGTCAAGCTTTATTGGCTCTGATATACCTAAAAAATTATCAATAAAAATTTTAGTAAACATATAATTTACTCCTTCCAATGCTTACAATATATCATATTTTTTTATACTATGTCAACAGTTATTACGATTTTTCTAATAACTTATTAGAAAAATCGTAATAACTGTTGTGCAATATACTTCTATCATGCCGTTTTTTATAATATTTATTTTTTTATTAGAAAAATTCAGATTAATCCTTTAAAAAACATCATAAGGATAACCTTTTTCTATGTACATTTCTGTTAGTTCCATTTTATATTCTTCAAGCAATTCTAAA
>CANRGT010000047.1 GCA_947630185.1 uncultured Clostridia bacterium
AATAGAAGAAAATACTAATATAAAGAAAGATAACGGGAGAGAACCCGGAGAATAAATTTTAACTGTATGCGGAGCAGGAAAAAGTCCGTAAATAAAAAATAAGGAGAGAATTAAAATGGCAACAAAAAGATTTAATAGCTATACTCCATCAAGAAGAAATATGACTGTATTAGATTATAGTAGTGAGATTACTAAAAAAACTCCTGAAAAATCTTTATTAGAAAAGAAAAAGAAAAATGCAGGAAGAAACTCATATGGTAGAATAACAGTACGTCATCATGGTGGAGGAAATAGACAAAAATATAGAATAATTGATTTTAAACGTAGAAAAGATGATATGGAAGCAACTGTAATTGGAATTGAATATGATCCAAACAGAAGTAGTAATATCGCATTAATTGAATATGCTGATGGAGAAAAAGCATATATTTTAGCACCAGAAGGATTGACAGATGGAGATAAAATAATATCTGGTGAAAAAACAGATATAAAGGTAGGAAATTCATTACCAATTAGTAATATACCAGTTGGTACATTAATTCATAATATAGAATTAAATCCAGGACAAGGTGGAAAACTTGTTAGATCAGCTGGTCAAAGTGCTCAATTAATGGCTAAGGAAGGAAAATATGCACATGTAAGATTACCTTCTGGAGAAATGAGATTAGTTTTAGCTAATTGTAGAGCAACAATTGGAGTTATAGGAAATTCAGATCATGAAAATGTAAATTTAGGTAAAGCAGGAAGAACAAGACATTTAGGAATAAGACCTACAGTAAGAGGTTCTGCAATGAACCCTAATGATCACCCACATGGTGGTGGTGAAGGTAAAGCTCCAGTAGGACACGCAGGACCATTAACACCTTGGGGTAAACCAGCACTTGGATATAAGACAAGAAATAAGAAGAATAAAACAAATAAATTTATAGTTAAGAGGAGGAAATAAGACTTATGTCAAGATCAAGTAAAAAAGTACCTTTTGTAGCTCCTGAATTATTAAAAAGAATTGAAGCTATGAATGCAGAAGGCAAAAAAGAAGTTATTAAAACATGGTCTAGAGCATCTACAATTTATCCACAAATGGTAGGACATACAATAGCTGTTCATGACGGAAGAAAACATGTTCCTGTATATATTTCAGAAGAAATGATTGGACATAAATTAGGTGAATTTGCTCCTACAAGAACATTTAAAGGTCATGCAGGAGAAAAAACAACTACAAAACAAGCATAAATAAAAATTTAAAAATAAACCTACTATAAAAAAGAGAGGAGAAAGATTAATGGAAGAAATAAAAACAGCTAGAGCTACTCTTAAATATTCAAGAATTTCTGCTAGAAAAGTAAAAATTGTTTCTGATTTAATAAGAGGAAAAGATGTAAAAGAAGCTTTAGCAATACTAAAATTCACACCAAAAGCTTCTTCAGATATTATTGAAAAGCTTTTGAAATCAGCAATAGCAAATGCTGAAAATAACCATGATATGAAAAGTGATAAATTATATATTTCTGAAATCTATGCAAATCAAGGTCCAACTCTAAAAAGAATTAGACCTGCTGCAAAAGGTTCAGCAGTAAGAATTAGAAAAAGAACAAGTCATATAACAATTGTTCTAAAAGAAAAGGAGGACAAATAGCTTATGGGACAAAAAGTACATCCTACAGGAGCAAGATTAGGAACTATAAGAGATTGGTCATCTAAATGGTATGCAGATAAGAAGAATTTTTCAGACTATTTAGTAGAAGATCAAAAAATTCGTAAGTTCTTAAAGAAAAAAGAATATGAAGCTGGAATAGCTAAAATTGAAATAGAGAGAACAGCTAAATCTGTAAAAGTAAATGTCTACACAGCTAAACCTGGAATCTTAATTGGAAAAGGTGGAGCAGGAGCTGAAAAATTAAGATTAGATATTAAAAAATTAATAGGAAAAGAAGTTAATTTAAATATTGTTGAAATTAAAAATGCAAGTCTTGAAGCAACACTTGTTGCAGAAGATATAGCATTACAACTAGAAAAAAGAGTTTCATTTAGACGTGCCATGAAACAATGTATGCAAAAAACTATGAAATCAGGTGCTCAAGGAATTAAAACTGCAGTATCTGGAAGATTAGGTGGAGCAGACATGGCAAGAACAGAATTTTATAAAGAAGGAAATATTCCTTTACAAACTTTAAGAGCAGATATTGATTATGGCTTCGCTGAAGCTGATACAACTTATGGAAAAATAGGTGTAAAAGTTTGGATATATAAAGGAGAAGTTCTTCCAACTAAAAAAATGGAAGGAGGAGAATAGTAATGCCATTAATGCCAAAAAGATCAAAATTTAGAAAAATGCAAAAAGGTAGAAATAGAGGAAAAGCAACAAGAGGAATTACTGTTTCTGATGGTGAATTTGGATTACAATCTATAGAAGCAGGTTTAATTACAGGAAACCAAATAGAAGCAGCCAGAGTTGCTATAAACCGTTATATGAAAAGAGATGGTCATGTTTGGATTAAAATATTCCCAGACAAACCAGTAACAAGAAAACCAGCCGGAACTCGTATGGGTAAAGGTAAAGGAAATACAGAATTTTGGGTTGCACCAGTAAAACCTGGTAGAATAATGTTTGAAATAGCAGGTGTTCCTGAAGCTACAGCAAGAGAAGCTTTAAGATTAGGTGCTAACAAATTACCTGTAAAGACAAAATTCGTAGTTAGAGATAAAGAAGCTATCGAGGAGGGTGAAAATAATGAAAATTAATAAAATAAAAGAAATGTCTTCACCTGAATTGGAAAAAGAATTAGGTGAATTAAAAACAGAATTATTTAAACTAAAATTTAGTTTAGCTACAAATTCTTTAGAAAATCCTATGAAAATTAGAGAAGTTAAAAAAGATATAGCTAGAATTAATACTGTTTTGACAGAAAGAAAAATCGCTGAAAAGAAAGGGGTAAATGAATAATGGAAAGAAATCTTCGTAAAACAATGATTGGTACAGTTAAATCTGATAAAATGGACAAAACTGTAGTAGTAGCTGTTGAAAGAAATGTAAGACATAAAGTTTATGGAAAAATTGTTAAAAAGACATATACTTTAAAAGCACATGATGAAAACAATAGCTGCCAAGCTGGAGATAAAGTAAAAGTTATGGAAACAAGACCCTTATCTAAAGATAAAAGATGGAGAGTAGTTGAAATCGTAGAAAAAGCTATACAAAAATAATCTGCAAATAATTAAGTGATAAAAAATAGAACAAAAATTAAGATTATTTGTTCAGAAAGGAAGAATGTTATGATACAACAACAAACAAGATTAAAAGTTGCTGATAATACAGGTGCCAGAGAAATAATGTGTATTAGATGTTTGGGTGGTTCATATAGAAAAACAGCTGGTATTGGTGATATAATAGTTGCTTCTGTTAAAACTGCAACACCAGGTGGAGTTGTTAAAAAAGGTGATGTTGTTAAAGCTGTTATAGTTAGAACTAAACAACCTATAAGAAGAGCTGATGGATCTTATTTAAGATTTGATGAAAATGCAGCTGTAATAATAAAAGAAGATAAGACTCCAAGAGGAACACGTATTTTTGGACCTGTGGCTAAGGAATTAAGAGAAGGAGAATATATGAAAATTCTTTCATTAGCTCCAGAAGTTTTATAGTAAAATTAAAATATTGAAAAAGGAGGAAAACCTTAATGAAACTAAAAAAAGGTGACAATGTTATGGTTCTAG
>CANRGT010000048.1 GCA_947630185.1 uncultured Clostridia bacterium
CTACAGAAATCATCAATTAGTACGATGACGAGTTCTCTCATGATATTTTCAATGGTATCCATAATTTATAGTTATCGTTAGTTGGTTGAAGTTAATCGCTCAAAACGGAGAGGGTATCAAAGATGTCTGGCTCAAAGGCGGGAATATCTTTTTTATATAGCCTGAGAATCTTGTATTCATCAGTGCCTTTATTTACTTTGATGTAATTCGTTCGAACTGCCGAATAAGGTAAAAAGTGGAAAAATCTTGTTTTGGGAGCTTTTAAGATTCTATCACATCACAACGTTGAAAAAACAGACGTGAACAAATCGTCAAATTAATAATGCTAGAATAAGATTATTGCCCCCTCATAATAGCTTTGCTCATAGATTAATAAGAATCCCCAATGTTATTTATTGACCAAGGCGTAACGAGCAAGGACTTCACACATTGTCCTAGTAAAGTCCGACACATTAAGTTTTATTGCGTAAAGGAATTTTCTTTAATGTCATCCTTATTTCTTCGTATTTTTTTCGATTTATTTCTCTTTTCTCTCCTCGAGTAAATAAACTTTTAAACCAATATCTTATCTTTTTCAATTTCCAGTATGCTAGATTGTTTGATATTGTCATTAATCTTATTTGCTCTTCATTATAAATGATTCGACGTAAAATAGCAGGCAAGGACTCTTTTTCGAGTTTGGTGCATAGATCACATGAAACTGAGCCTTTAGAGTTGATGCGGACATCATTACGTTTAATGTCAGGTCGGATATATGTACAATCTAGGAATTTTCCCTTATAGGTACCTTTTTTCTCCAGTCTGAAAGTATACATAGTCAATAGCTTTTCAGCCATATATCCACAAAAACGCAAACCGTTGATAGTTAATTCTTTTTTATCTATTCTCCGTTCCAATTCGAGCAGAACAGGAAAAGCAAAATTACAATATTCGAAGAAGAGCTCTTTCTTCATAATAAACATATTACATATCAAAACGACATTTCCACTTTCTATACGTTTAATTTCCTCTTCCCAATCGGGGTGCAATTCTCTGCATATTTCAATGAAGGAATCAAAAATGTGAGCCCGACTCCCTGGTATATGACGTACATATTCCTCTCTAATATTTATTGTAGGAGTAACGTGATATTTGGGGATCAAATAATCATAATGAGGCACTGTAGCTGTTATATCTTCATCTGTAAAATAGGGTAGTGCTTCAAATAAAGAGGGGAAATAATAAAAGGAGGAAATCCATTTTGGATAAGGTAAGGCAAGCCTTTCATTAAAGATAAAATGTCTTCTATAATGCATGAACCCTACATAGTCAGGATTCCCTGCTATCTGATAGTTTCGCCATACCCAATATACTGCCGATAATTCGGAAAAAATGGGGTTTTTCTCTGAAATATTATCTCCCTCATCATCACCTATCATATCATTGAATATTAGTGGTGAAATAGCCCTTCCAGATTGAATCGGAGTTATTATATTTGACTTTATAACACTTTCTTGATTTTTATAAGTAACAAATATTTTAATCTTTTCCATAACTATTAATGATTTTCAAGAATTCTATTTCCGAAGACAATCCAATTACACTTTCACTGTTTTATCTGGTTGCACTATCCAAAGGGAAAATTTCTGCATCTTTAATTTCCGGATGACTGTCTAGGTAAGATGGTGTATACACATCATGAAACATGCCTCTCAACCCAATTGGATTAACGGAGATAATCGATATTTCCGGGTAGTGGGTTGTAACGAATTCTTTAAATAGACGATATCCTCGAAGCATATCATCGAGCCAATAGTGGTTTTGTCGCCCATCAAAACTTCCATTCACAGTGGTATCACAGCCCACTAGAAAAATACGTCTTGGGTGTGTCCAAATAGCGAAATGTAAAGCAGCAAACGATATACTCATAAAATCTGCCAAGGGAAACAGTGATAAATCCTCATGTATGATGTCATCTACAAACCTCAATCTCTGCAAGTAATGCCTTGCCGTTGAATAGCATCTAAACAACCGCCCCCTTTTATTGTTCACATTGACGGGCACAGGAATCTTTTCTGACAAAAACTTGCCTAAAAACTTCGTGCAGTCATAATTCAAGAAATCTTCAACCGTACCGTCGTTAGATTCAGCTATACCTGGAAGATCCCAAATAAAGGCATAATCAAATTTTATGTCGGAATATCGGAAAGCTCTATTTAATGAAATGTGTTTGGCCTTAGACAGAGGAATATAGTCAAATAATGTTGGTCCGCAACCGACAATAACAATGTCTTCGCCCTCGTGGGTATTTTTAAATTGCGGGAATACTTGTTGATGGAGAGAAGCAACTTTATTTGGTAGCCACGTTATTTGATATTGTGTTTCCATCATCTGAGCTAATTGAAGTTTTAAATCGTTTTGCATTTTCAGTAATTCTCCCTTCAAGATATCAACACATTTTTCCATTCTTTCTTCCTCCTCTCTCTTCTCCTCAGGTGGCTCCTTTCCCTTTTCTGCCGATGGTTTCCTCGTCTCTTTTTTCAGCACAGGTATCCCCAAGACGTAATACCTCTTGGCTCCTCTTTCCTTTTCGGTTTTGCCTATCCCAAAAAAATGCTTATGCTCTACTCGCATGGGATCGTATGTTTTACTCTCGAAAGGGAGCCCGAGAATATAAGTTATCGTCTTTTCTTTTTCTTTCAAATTATTGAATACAAGGCTTTTAATAAATTGTTTAAGTGGTCGACATGAAACCATTGCGTTATACTCCATAATTTCAGCTTGCGAAAAATAAGTATAGACTTTTATTCGTTTCAGAATATTTATTATTTTAATTTTGTTAACAATTTTTAAGTTCTTATATTTCCTTTGTAAAAGAGATAGATTAAAAAAGAGGCGTTTGCCAAATAAAGCGTCTATTCTTTCATCGTTAAAAAAAGATTGAGTCATCTTCCACCTCTCAAGAGAAATATACTGCTTAATTAGATTTCCTATTTCTAAATTTTGGTTATTATTCCTCATTGAAGAATTTTCATTATCTATATTGTAATGGTAAAAAGGTTTATCTAAAATATAAATGCTTTTTGCGCTAACGTAAGTCTTAAGCATAAAAGCTATATCTTGACCAACGGAGCCTTTAGATTTTTCATACCTAATACTATGATTATTTACCATCTCTCGGTTATAAATCGCGCTCCATGTGCTCGCGTGACAGAGCGTGAAAGTAGGAAAATCATAAAAATGGAGTTGTATGTTCAGCTTGTCCTGAGGGTAGAAGTTCCTAATATTGGAGTTTTCTCCTTTTTGTTCATAAAAAGGAGTTTTAACTAGATCCACATGTTCTCTCTTCGCGATTCCATACAACTCTTCGTACATATTGGAATCTACAAAGTCATCAGATTCCACGATCCCGATATACTCTCCACATGCAGCATCAAGACCAGCATTCATAGCCTTTCCATAGCCTGCATTTTTTTTGAAGTGTATGGCTTTAAAACGTGGATCATTTTTTACAAATTCGTCAATTAAATCTTTGGATTCCTGGTTGGCACCATTATCGATTAAAATAAACTCTATCTCCTGTAAGGTTTGTGCCCTGAGAGATTCGAGACACTGACGAACATATTGAATGTTATGGTTGTATATAGGTGTTATTACAGAAACCTTCATAGTA
>CANRGT010000049.1 GCA_947630185.1 uncultured Clostridia bacterium
ATTGAAATTGATTCTCCTTCATTTAATGAAAATGAAACACCATCAAACAATTGCCCATATCCAAAATTTATTCCTAACTTATTTACATCTAATACAATCATAACCTTTAAGCTCCTTTATCAATAACTAATTCTCTTCTCTATTACTAAATTTTAGCTGGCATAAAAAAATAGTTTATTTTTTCATATATTTGGTATTCCTTCCACTTCCTATTAATACTATTAATCCATCTTTTACCATAGTTCCCAAAACAGCTTCAACTGTTGTTGCACTAACATCTGGTAAAATATTACATATCTCAGCTTTTGAAATTGGAGTTAAACTATTTAATACTGTAGCTTCAATTCTTGCTTTTTTAGTAATTTTATTGCTATTTACAACACTAAATCTCTTGTCTAATTCTTTATAACACATATACAATGTAGTTATAAAGTTTTCAATAAAAGGAATATAACTATGTTGGTTTTCCTCCCAATCAATAGATGATAAACGTAATGCTTCATAATAATTTCCTTTATTATTGTTTATTTGTTCTTCAAATGATATATATTTTCCAACATCAAATCCATTTTTATATAATAATAGCAATGTTAATAATCTTGACATCCTTCCATTTCCATCTCTAAAAGGGTGTATACAAAGGAAATCGAGAATAACACATGGTATTAATAACAATTGATTAATATTTGAATTGTTACATGCATCATAATATGCTAGTATAAGTTGTTCCATTGCTTCTGGAGTTTCCTTGGCATCTAATGGCTTAAATCTAATTTTTCTATTTCCTTGCTTATCTTCTTCAATAATATAATTATTATTTGTTTTATATTTACCTATATCTTCGTTTCCTGTATATGTCATCATTATTTCATGTAATCTTAATATTGTGTTTTCATTAAATTCTATATCTTCATAATGTAAATGTATCTCATTTAGTGCATCTCTATATCCTGCAATTTCATTTTCATTATGATTCAATGGTTTACTGTTTTGATTTACTATTTCTTCTATACGCTCATCACTAGTTACAATTCCCTCTATGGCATTTGAGCTTTTAACAGATTGAACCTTGGCTATTTTTTCTAATTCTGTAAATATTTTTTCATATTCATCTTTTCTAATTTTTGCACCTGTTTTTAATGTGTAAATTGTTCCTGTGATGTTTATTAGTTTAGCTGGTAGTAGACCATTATCTAAAAAAGAATAATCAAATTTTTTCATTTCACATTCCTCTTTCTGCATATTCTATGCATATTTTTATATTTTCTGCATATATTTTACTATTTTATATGCATATAGTCAAGAATTATATGCATTAGATTATTATTTCTTTTTTTATCATATCAATAAACTCATCAATTCCAACACTAATAACATCTTCACTACCTAATTTACGATAACTAACCTTATTACTTTCAACCTCATTATTTCCAATAACCAGAGTATATGGATTTTTCATATCAACACTCAGTTTAATCTTCTTACTCATACTTTCATTACCATTAGCATATTCAACTCTAATGTCTTCATTATTTAATATTTTCATAATTTTTTTACAATATTCATCATGATACTTAACATTTACAGGCACAATATTAACTTGAACTGGTGATAGCCACACTGGCAAAACCCCTTTAAATTGCTCTAATAGTAATACTAAAAATCTTTCATAAGAGCCAAGAATAGCTCTGTGAACCATTACAGGAGTTCGTTTTTCTCCATTTTCATCAATATAAAATAATCCAAATCTTTTTGGTGTAGAAAAATCGACTTGAATTGTTGGAATTTGCATTTCTCTACCTAAAGCATCTTTAAACATAAAATCTAATTTTGGTCCATATAAAGCTGCTTCACCTTCACATCTTTTTGCATTTAATCCTAGCTCATCTGATACTTCTTGTAATACTCTTTCACACAATTCCCAATCTTCATTACTTCCAATATATTTTTCAGGATGATTTAAATCTCTTACAGATAATGACACCCAATAATTATTCCATAATCCCATTTTTGAATAGAAATCTTTTATAATATTATACATATTAATAACTTCATCTTTAAATTGATCTATTCTACAAAATGAATGACCATCTTCTATTGTAATTGCATATACCCTTGACAAACCACCCACAGAGCCTTGCAATTCGGCTCTATATTGTTTATCTGACTCCATATATCTAATTGGTAAATCTCTATAACTTCTTATTTTTGAAGCATATATTTGAGTATGATGTGGGCATTGAACTGGCTTTAATACAAATTCATGACCTTTCGGAGAACTTACTCTGAATAGCTCATCATTAAATTTTTGTGCATGTCCTGATGTTTCAAATAGCTTAATACTGGCCAGTGATGGGCAACTTACTTTTTGAAATCCATAATTTCTACAAATTTTCTCAACTTGTTTTTGTAACTCATCTTTTACTATTGTTCCCCTAGGTGTATATAGTGGAAGCCCTGCTCCCAAGTAATCCGAAAAGCAAAACAAATCCAAATCTCTACCTATTTTTCTATGGTCTCTTTCTCTTGCATCTTTCAAGAATTCTTCATATTTCTCTAATTCTTCTTTAGTTTCAAATGCCTTCCCTGATATACGAGTAATCATCTCATTTTGAGCATTTCCTTCAAAATAAACACCGCTTACTCTTAATAATTTTACAAATATTTTATTATCTAATTTTCTAATAAGCTTTTCTAGTTCTTCTAAATCATTCTCACTAATTTCTTCATTTACTTTAAATTCATAATAAAATTCATTTTCATCAGCTACTATACTATCTAATCTAACATTTTCATATTTTTCTAAAATAATCTTTCTTAATAAATCTGCGCCTTTTTCATTTATCATTTTTATTCCTTCTTTCATTTAATTTTATTCAATAGAGGACTTTTCTTCTTTTAGTAAATTTATTGGTGTGGCTTTTGGTATCTGCCTTATTTTTGGTATCGGTTTCTGTTTCGGTCATTGTAATCATCTCCTTCTTATTCTTCAAATTTTTTCAATTAAATACAATACAAGCCTATTACAAACTAAGATTGTAATAGGCTTGTCACTTAAATTTTATGTTTTAATACACGCTAAAACAATCAATTATATATAATTGATTTGGTTTACTCTATATTCGGTTATGGTTACAAATTGATTGTTTAACATATCTTTTCTCTCCTCTATTAAATATATTTTTATTCTAGCACATCTTTATATATTTGTCAAAATTTTCTCACCCATAAATGTTTTCTAACTACTCTTCAACTACTCAACTTAACCCTTAAAGCACCACATCCATTCGGAGAAATAAAATAATAAAAATAAAAATTTTTGAAAACGTTAACGCAGGGTCTTACAGTTTCTTGCGATACACTACTTGAGGGCGCGTGTCCCAAATCCATCGGAGAGGCTCAAGGGTGTATGCTTAGAAACTGTTAGACCCGGAGATTACGTTTTCAAAAATTTTTATTTTTATTATTTTATTTCTCTCGGCAACACACCCTACTGTAACCTTCTCTAGCAAATTATCCCCCCTAATTAACTACGATAAAAACGTGCAATTTCCTCACCAATATGTTATAATTAATTAAAATTATTTTTAAGGAGTACAT
>CANRGT010000050.1 GCA_947630185.1 uncultured Clostridia bacterium
GATAGAGCAATTTTATAAATACAGCTATACATTAAGAAAATTATTATATCCATATTATTTAATAAGAGAGATGCAAAGAAGCTTAAATAAATTAAAAAATAGAGAAAAATTGTGTACAAATATAAATGAAGTGATAGAGGCAATACTTCCCTACATAAATTCGTTTGAAAAAGGAAGAAGCTATAGTAAAAATGAATGGCTAGAAATAATAAGTGATATATATGAGGAAAATAAAGAAATAATGGAGGAATACTTAAATGGCTAAAAAGAAGGAACTAACTGAAGAAGAAAAGTTAGATAACGAAATAATAAGTTTATTGTTAAAAAAAGGAATATCGACAGGAGCAGAAATATCAAAAACATTTAATGAAATGTATGGAAAAATAATTCAAAGACTATTAGATACTGAGTTTGATGAATTCATGGAATATGAAAAGGGTTCACATGAGGAGAAAAAAGATGGAAATAGAAGAAATGGAGTGTCATCAAAAGGAAAAAAAGTAAAAACAGATAATGGAGTAATAGAAATAAGACCGCCAAGAGATAGAGATGGAAAATTTGAACCACAAGTAGTAAAGAAACGTCAAAAAGTATTAGGAGGATTTGATAGCATAGTAATATCGCTATATGCCAAAGGAATATCATTAGAAGATATAAAAGGAACGATCCAACAAATATATTCAGTAGAGCTAAGCAAAGAAACACTAAGCAATATGACTGAAGCTGTAAGCGAAGAAGTAGAAATTTGGAAAAATAGACCTTTAAAGAAATGTTATCCATTCGTGTACGTAGATTGCCTATATTGTGCTATCAAAGAAAATTTAGTAAGTGAAAAACATGCTATATATGTAGCATTAGGAGTAGGAGAAGATGGAGTAAAAGATGTACTAGGAATATGGATAGATAAAACAGAGTCAGCTAGCAAATGGTGTGAAATATTTGAAGAACTGAAAGAAAGAGGAGTAGAAGATATATTCTTTATATCAATGGATGGTTTGTCAGGATTACCAGAGGCAGTGGAAAAAATATATCCAAAAGCTATAATGCAAAGATGTATAGTGCATATAGTTAGGAATATATATTCGGTAATACCAAAGAAAGAGGCAAAAGAAATAATAGCAGATTTGAAAAAAATTTATACAGCAACCAATTTAGAAAATGCTATATTGGAATATGAAAATTTTAGAGAGAAATATAAAGATAAAGAAAAATTGTTAAAAAAAATAGAGACAGATATACACTGGATATATCAAATATTTGAATATCCACCAGCAATACGAAAAGTAATATACACAACGAATGCAATTGAGAGCTTAAATTCAGCACTAAGAAAAGTAACCAAAGGAAAAGGCTCATTTATCAATAAAAATGCACTAATGAAAGTATTATATTTACGAGTAAAGGATTTGCAAAAAAAGTGGTCAACTGGAATAGCAAATTGGACAAACGTTAAACGAGAGCTCGTGGAAATATATGGAGAAAGATTTCTAAAGTACATTGAAAAATAAATAGGCCATCAGTTTACATAACTATCGTTGAACACGTTAGGAAATTGTTTTGTCCAAACATAGTTTACGTAATCAGTTGACCTATTGGAAATATTTAACAATTTTTTAATCTTTATAAAAATTTTTTTAAGAAATTTACACTGACATATTGACAAAGTCTGCTAAAACTTAGTTATATGTAATGTTTTTGTAACAAAAATTTAATATATTTTTTTGATAAATAATTAAAAAAAATGTATTACATCATATAAAAAGCTTTAATTTGAGTAAATTTACTTAATTAAAGCCTTTTTTATATATTTTTTTAATTCAAAAAGAAAAAAATAATATAAACTTCTCTGTATTAATCCTCATACTGTAATATCTTCGTAATAATATTGTAACGTGCATTTTTAAAGAATATGTAGTATAATAATTACATCAAGAAGGGTGGTGATTTTACATGATATATTCTGAAAAACAATATAAAGAATTAGAAGAACAATTAAAGAAATTGAAAAAAGAAAATGAATTAAAAGAGAAAGAAAATAAATTATTAAAACAACAAAACAAACAACAACAAGAAGTTATTTATGATTTAGATAAAAACAACTACAAAGGGAAATATGAAACTTTAAAACAAGAAAATAAAGAACTCAAAAAAAAACTAAAGATATTCGAAGAAAAATTCGAGATGCAGAGAATCAGCTTAGGAAAGAACAGCAGTAATAGTTGTAAGCCATCATCAACAAATGGCTTTAAAAAAGTTGTCCAAAATAATCGTGTAAAATCCGGAAGAAAACCAGGAAGAGAAAAAGGACATTTAAAGTCTGCCCCAACTGTAAGTAAAACACCTGATGAAGTAGTTAGAGTATCTAGAGTTGCAACATGTACATGTGGACATAAGACAATAGAAAAAGAAGAAGTTTCAAGAGATTTAATATCACTTGAAATAATTGTGCATACAACACAATATAGAGGGAAAAAAACAGTATGTCCATGTTGTAACAAAGAATATATGCCTAAATTTCCAGAACAAGTAAAAAGTACAATAAACTATGATAAAGAAATAAAATCATTAGTAGTATATTTAAATTCATATTGTAACGTACCAAACCAAAAGACAGCAGAGCTTTTAGGTTTATTAAGCAATAATAAAATAAAAATGTGTCAAGGGACAGTAGGAAATACTATGGCTCAATTTAGTAAAAAAAGCAAACCTGTTCTTAAGAAAATGAAACAACAAATATTAAAAGCACCAGTTATTAATGAAGATGAAACACCTATAAAAGTAAATGGTAAAATAATGAGTACAATAGGAGTATTTACCAAAGGAATATCATTACTAGAAGCATTTGAGCATAGAAATCTTGAAAGTTTTAAAGAAATGGGGATTTTAGATAGGTATATAGGAACAGTATGTCATGACCATAATAAAATACATGACTCATTTGTACAATCTAAGCAAGCGGAATGTAATTTTCATATTTTAAGATATTGTAAAGCAGAATATGAAGTACATAAAAGAGAGTCTATAAAAAAATTTATGGATTATCTGTTAAGCTTGAGGGATAAAGTTGATGAATATAAATTGAAAGGAAAAACATCTTTCACAGAAAATGAGTACGAAGAGTCAAAAACAAAGTACATAGAATTACTAGATGCATGGGATGAAGATTTTAAAAAAGATTATGATTATGATAGAAAGCAATACTTTGATAGTGAAAGGTGTTTAAAGGCAAGATTAAGAGAACGAGTTGATGATCATCTAAGATTTTTAACAGATTTTAGAATAGATTTTACAAATAATTTGGCGGAAAGAGGATTGAGAAAAGTAAAAACAAAATTAAAAATAGCAGGAGGATTTAGAAAATTAGAATTTTCAAAATATTACTGTGATGCAATAAGTATAATAGATACATGTAAGAAACA
>CANRGT010000051.1 GCA_947630185.1 uncultured Clostridia bacterium
AAAAAAATATAGTGGAACAAGTTCTCATGTAGCAGAATTAGCTTATATTTCTGAATTTTGTGAAAAAACAAGTAGTGTTTCTCAAGGAGCTTCTATTAAAAAAAATACATTTATTAGGAGTTGGTTAGATGGGTTAAGGCCTGAATTAGATAAATTAACTGATGAGAATGGTGAAAAGATAAATATTACTTTACCTAACACAACAGACACCCAATTAAATTATGACAAAACCCTTTTAGAAGAAGCTCAAGCTTATGCTGGAACTTGTGAAGATAGTGATACAGTTTATCAAGCTAGGATAATATTTTGTTCAGGTGGTTATTCTCAATCTAGAGGTTTTGTATATGGTAAAATGATTGATAGGCCAGAAGAAATAATTATTAATAAATATATTACAAGTGTAAAATATGAAGGACTAACGAAAGATGCAGATGGAAACAATTATAAAATTGAAAATTTGGAAAATGATACTTCAAGAAGTAGTTTTGATGAAGAAACAAAGGAATCTACTCCAGTTATAGTTAAACATAGTTATGTAAAAATAAATTATGAAATTACAATTCAGAATAAAGCTAATAAGGAAATTGAAGGAACTTTTACAGATGAATTGCTTGGTAATAGAAATAATATATTTACAATTACAGGCCTAAAATTAGATGGACAAAGTTTTACTAATGAGAGTGAAATCAAAGTAGGAAGTACATTGAGGAAAGTTTCTGTAACTGTAGAAGGAAGTTATTCATCATTTTTTGGTATATTAGAGAACAAAGCTACATTTAAATCTACGTCAACTGGAAAGATTAAAACATCTTCAGATTGGATAAATGTAGTTCCAGAAGAAGGAGTTAAAATTAATAAATATATAACAAGAGTAGAAGATATTCCAAATGACAATAGTGCAGATATTGTTTTAGATGATACAAGAGCAGAAATGGATGAAGATGATAAAGAAAACTATCCAGTAAAAACTGCACATGGTAATGTTAAAGTTCATTATAAAATTGTAATAACAAATACTGGTTCAATTCCTATTTTAAATGGAAAATTTGTAGATGTATTTGAGAGTGAATTTTTGAAAGATAAAGGCGGTCTTAACTATATAGAAAAAACAATTAATATTAGTCCATTTGATCCTAAGAAAAAGGAAATTTCAAGGGATTATGTAATTGAATTAACATTAACTGGAAATAAGGATATATTAGATGGTGTAGAAGAAGGTGTATCAAAAGGTCCTTATGAAAATATAGCAAGTATTACTGCCACGAAACAATATCCATTAGGAACTACAGAAAAGATGACAGCAACATCTTCCGACTGGATAAAAGTTGTTCCAGAAGGACAAACAATAAATAAAACAATAGCTGAAATAAATGGAACCACATATTTACGTGAAGGAATGAGTGAAGAAGATAAAGAAAAGAATGCAGTAGATGCAGGAACGAATTATGAGAAAAAGACAATTGTTTATAAAATAACGATTAACAATGTCGATAAAGAAGTAATAACTGGTAAATTCTATGATAAAGCTGATGAAGGAATAATCATAGATGAAATGGTTGATGAAAATGGAAATGTAATAAAAGATGGTGATGAATTAACATTTAAAGAATCAACAACTATAACGGTAACAACTACATTAGAAGCAAAAACACTTCCAGGAATATATAGAAATACATCAAGATTTATAGTAAATGGAACTAGAAGAGTAATAGAATCATCAGATTATTTTAAACTTAAACCAGTTGAGGAACAACCTACTGGAACACTTAAAAAATATATAACTAATATAACTAATATATACGATGATAAAGATAGGGGTAGTGTTACTGAAAGAGCATTTGATGAAGTTTATTCTGAAGACAATAGAAGTGATAAAGATTACGATTGGAAATATAAACACCCTGTTGAAGTTGAAAAAGGAGATATAGTTACATATCAAGTAGATTTAACATTTAAAATGGATGATCCAAATTTAAGTGCTTATGATGATAAAGGAAATCTTTGCCCAGATCACTATAATAAGAGAATAATTACTTCTTTAACTTGTGAAGATACATTCTTTAGTGATTGCTTAAAGTTTATTCCAGATATGAGTGACAAAAATGTTATTTATGAGAGTTCTTATGAGAAAGTCTTAATTAAATGGACAAATATTAATGTAGATGATATTAATAAAGAACAAACAGTAAGTGCTAAGTTGAGTTTTGAGGTAATAGCTCCTAAGTTAATGTGCGTTAATATTGAAAATAAAGTTCAAAATATTAATTATGAGTATACGAGATATACTTGTTTGGTAAATCATGGAACTTGGCATGAAGAAAATACAGCAAATAACGGATATAGAAAATGGTGTGATCATAGTAGCTGTAAATTTGATCATACAAGTCAAGTAATTTCGGGAGACTTACAAGGAGAAGATAGTGACTTTGTAAGAATCTTAGATCCAGAAATAGGAGGAAGAGTATTCTTAGATCAAAATGGAGATGGTCTTTATGATGGAGAAGATGAACAAATCAAAAATATGTCTAAGGAACAATATAAAAATATAAGTGTGGAATTATGGAGGACTGTAGCAACAGATAACGGAAGGGTTGATGAGTTTGTTGCAAGAAAATTCGTTGATGATGAGACAGGAGAATATTCATTTGGTAGAGTAAAAAGAAGTCCATATATGATAATTACGGAAAATGCAGTTAATGATACAGTATCTTCAAAATCAATTAATTATGCATCAGAAAATAAAATATTAAATAATGTAGGAAGTAGCCCATTTACTAAAGTTGCAGATGTTAAAGTTACAGAGGATACTTCAAATAATTATGATTATGATATTGGTGAAGGAAATTATTTCTATTATGAACCTACAGGTCGCGGAGGCGTTGGAGATAGGTACTATGACTGGGAAGAATATTATAATTATTATTTAGTATTTAACTATGATGGAGAAAGATTTGAGGCGGTACAGTACAGACATTATGACAATTTAGCGAGAGAAACACTTAAGATGTATAATCAGGCATTTGCTGTAGATTCAAATGCTGAAGAAAAAGGAAGAAAAGAGTTTAATGAAAGTTTAACAACAATTTCATATAATAGAGCATTCTCAAATATAGATGGTAGTGGAGATGGAAAGAAACTAGAATACACAACAAATGATGAAGAAGGAAATCCAACATCAAGATTACAAGTAAGTACTGCTTTATGGGATGGAAATTTAGGTTCTGCAATAAATATGAAAGCAAAATCATTCATTACAACTTTTTCTTATATACAAGATACAGAATATTTAAAATATATGAACTTAGGTTTAAGAGAAAGAAAATATGGAGATCTTTCATTAACAAAAGATGTAGTAAGCGCAGAAGTAACAGTAAATGGATTTAAGACAACTTA
>CANRGT010000052.1 GCA_947630185.1 uncultured Clostridia bacterium
CTTTGCTACTGGAATGAGAAATATTATAGAAATGGTTTTGTTGATGGTGTAGAGATAATTGTAGGCTGTTTAGAAAATTAAACTAATGCATAGATTTGCTTTCTATTATTTTTTATAATATTAACTTAGACTATAACATTGTTTTACTTAAATAATAAGGTGTTATGTTGTTGATATAAAAATAGAATTGTATAGGAAATTAAAATCATAGATAAAAGACAAGCAAAAAATTCATATAGAAATTTTAAAAATTTTATTATATAATATACATATATAAGGAGGATATAAAATGTTAGATTTAAAGTCAGAAGATTTTCTCTCTGATACTTCTTATGCAGATAATCAATATGAGATTATTTGTGAAGAAATAGGAGCATTTGAAAACAAATTAGATATTAGCCATGAAGTTGGATTAATTATTCCTAACAATACTTCTGTTCCATTTATTATTGAATCTATAGGATATCATAATCCATATTTGATAATGTTTTATGGATATATAAATAATAAACCTGCTCAATTAATTCAACATGTCAATCAAATTAACTTATCTTTAATTGCAGTTCCTAAAGAAAAAGGCAAGCCAAAGAGAAAAATTGGTTTTTTATAAATCAACTCGTTATATAATAGAAATTTACCTAAACAAAAGTTAAAATCTTTTTCTAGGTAAATTTTATTATATTTTATTTATTATTATATTCTTGCTTAATTATACGGTCTTTCAAAGTAACTTCAATTTTCGTAAGCACCTTTGCAGGATCTAAATTTTTGTAATCTGTAGATAATTGAAGTTTTTCAGGTTTTATAAAAAATTGTGCTTTATCATCATAATCATTTTTTCCAACATACACTACAACAATTGTATCACCATCTTTATCCGTTTTTACGTCTGCTTTAATCCAATAATCCGAAATCTTTTGCTTTGGTAGTTTTACTTCTTTTACATAATAATCGTCTAAACGAATTAATTTTGCATTTTTAAATTTTTCATTATTTAATAATTTCAAACAATCTGAAATAAGCATTTTCAAATCATCTATTATTATCATATTATTGCATATGGGACATTTCAAATAGAAACCTCCTATATTATCTCTTAAATTTTTCAGTTCAACGTTTTTATGATTAGTACAATGAAAATGAATGCCATATTGATTACAACTGTAATAATTACTTTCTTCGTAAAAGGATGTGCAATCGCCAAAATGCAATTTATGTTTTTCAAATAAACTACATTTACGAAATGATATCTCATCATTATACCTATAAATTTCTAATTCATCTTCCATAATTCCTCCATAATTTTTAATCCAATATATTTTAAAACGCTTTTATAAATTTTTTTATGTAATTATCTTCTAATGTAAATATATTAATTTCTTTTTCTTTTAAAACCGTATATGTTATTAATGCTAAAAGAGTTTCTTTTGTTTCATTTTTATCTAATAATATTGCATTGTCAATCATTTCAATTCCACTGTGAAATGCTTTTAATTCTTTTTCATTCAAATTATTTTTAATAATTTCTATTTTTTTCTTTAATTCTTCTATAGGCATTTCTAACAAATTCACTTTTTCTTCTCTCCTTTACTTAATTCTTGATACATTTTCATAAGTTCGGCGACACAGTCTGATTCAGTCATATTACGCCAATCAAATCCATATGCCTCCATTACTGCTTTATCATTCTCTTGATGAGCCTTTCTTAATTCTGGTGGCATAGTTAATTCATCATATAAATCTGCTAATGAACTATTTGGATATAATGCTCTTGCATCAAGTATTCCTTGTGCTGTTTTTTCTATCTTTTGTTTTTGCTTATTGGTAAGATTAGGCCAAGGAAAATTATTATATACAATTGTATTTGAATATCTATACCTCATTTCTAATCTACCACATACTGCTCTAGTCCATGCCATATGAACATTAGATTCAATAATTCCAAAAGAATATAATGAAGCATTTGGCATTATCATATTTGCATAAGAAATAATTGCATCTTTATTCATATACCCTATAGGTAAATATTTTCTTTTTTCAGAAGATACTATTGGAATTACTAAAACATCTACATCTTCATTATCAGTATAATATGCCATTCTTGTTGGTAATGTTGGTCTATCGGCATAACTGTTTGTATCTGGGCTCTTACATTCTAATCTAAACTTTCTTACATTTTCAACCCTTTGCATTATTAATGGAGATTTTTTTAATTCTGATGGTTCAGCATTTTTTAGCCACAAGCAATATAATTCTTTGTTGTTAATAAAATTATCAGCTCGGTAATATTTATGGATAAATTTTTTTGAATTAGAGTCTTTTAAAGTAAATTCTTCCATTTCTTCTTTAGTTAATACATAATTGCCATCATCTAAAAATTTGCATCCATTATGAATTGCAGGTACATTTGTTATAGGAGTTCTTCTATTACCTATAAAAATATTGGGAGCATCTACTAAATACCCATTGATATTAGTAACCTGTTTTACTTTACCATTATCATATATATATTTTTTAGGTTTATTATTTAAATGAGAAAATCCAATAATTACACAATGTACATGAGCCTTAATTGAAGCTTCACTATCCCATACAAATGTATTATATGCAAAATCTATAACTATATTTTTTTCCATTAACAATGGTTTCCATAAATAGCAAACCTGTTCTCCTTGAGTAATTGAATTTGTAGATACAAGAGCACATTGTATCATAGTATTTTGGATATATTCTGAAGCTAGTATATACCAACAAGCGACATAATCTAGTGTTCCATACTTTTCTAATTTACCTAAAATCTTTTTAGTATCTTCCTTTTGATTATTACTCATAACTTTTGTTCCAACAAATGGTGGATTTCCCATTATGTAATTACATTCATTCTTATCAATAACATCATTCCAATCAATTCTCAAAGCATTTCCTTCTACAATATTTGTGTAACTTTTTAATGGTAAAAATTCTAAATTCATATGTAAAATGTTTTCTGTTTCTTTCATCATTTGACTTTCTGCAATCCACAAAGCTGTTTTTGCAACAGTTACAGCAAAGTCATTTATCTCTATTCCATAAAATTGAGATATTGAAACTTTTATTGGAGAAAAGCTCTCATCTCCTAACCCTATTTGACCACCAGTAAGTTCATAGATAATTTCATTTTCTAATTTTCTTAAAGAAAGATATGTTTCTGTTAAGAAATTACCACTGCCACAAGCAGGATCAAGAAATTTTATTTTGATATCTTATCTTGAAATTCTAGAAGTTGTTTCTTTTTCGTTTTTATAATAGATATTTGTTTCATTTCTTTT
>CANRGT010000053.1 GCA_947630185.1 uncultured Clostridia bacterium
AGCGATAGTAAGTTAAGTATAACTGAATTTATCAATAATACGATTGAAATTAAAAATAATAGTAATTATTTGGATGGCATTGATATAAGCCAGTTAGAAAAGGTAGCAACATTAGGTATAGATGATAGTGTATCCAATAATAGAATAAAATACACAGCAGAAGAAATATCAAAAATATTAAATATGGATACAAATCAAATATATCAATTATATAGTTTAATAGACTATAGTACAGGTAACACAGGTAATTGGACTGCTACTCCAAATGAATTTGTACAATTGATATTAGGTAATAGTGGAAATGAAAATATAAGAAATAGTATTAGTGAAGCTACTATTGGTCAATTAAATTTACTAGCTACTGTAATGGATAGCAGTATTAACAAAAGGAAATATACTTATGAAGATCTTTCACAAGTTATTGGAATAGATAATAATAGCGCTAAAAACATATATACATTGTATGTTTCAAATCAAAATAACACTCAGCTGACACCAAAGGAATTCGTAAATTTCGTTCTTACACATAAAAATGATAGTACATTAGCAAATAAAATATCAGACAGTACCATTAAGGACTTGAGTTTACTTCAATCAGTAATAAATGGGGTAGAGGCTAATAAAAAATATAATAGTAATGAATTATCTTCATTATTAGATTTAAATAAAGATGACTTAGAATTACTTTATGGGTTATATACTTCAAAATATATAAATACAAATCCATCTATATCCTTAAAAGAATTCGTTAATTTCTTATTAAATGATGTAGTAACTAACTCAGAATATGCAAGTAATTTTGATGAAGAACAAATATCAAAATTAAATACAGTTAATGGCATTATGAACAATAGTTTAAATAATACAAAATATACTTCAGATGAAATATTTGCTATTGTTAGTAAATTAACTGATAATGTAGAAAAAAATACGGTAGAGGTTTTGTACACATATTATGGAAGTAATGAACAATACAATAATGATTGGGAAATGACAGTAGAAGAGTTTGTCAGATTTTTAAATGAAGATATTTTGGAAGATGAGCGTTTTACTGATTTTATTGAAGATGATATGAGAAATGATATAATCGAGGCAAAGGATAAAATTGCAGATGCAAGAGAATTGATTATAGGAGATAATTATTCAAGAGTTGTTCTAAATACAAAATTTGAGCCTGAAACAAGTGAGACTTATGAGTTTATTCAAAAGGTTAAAGATATGTTAGGTGAAGATGTGGGTGAATTTTATATAATAGGAGATTCTCCAATGTCTTATGAAATGAGTAAAACTTTTGATGACGAGTTAAACTTTATGACTATTATAACAATGATATTTATATTTATTGTAGTTGTTGTTACATTCAAGTCAATAATTATACCTGTAATATTAGTTTTGACTATACAATGTGCAGTTTATTTAACAATGGGAATATTGTCATTTACAGGAGAAAATGTTTACTTTATTTCAATACTTATTGTTCAAAGCATTTTGATGGGGGCTACGATTGATTATGCTATTTTGTATACTTCGTATTATCTTGAACATAGGAAAAAAGAAGGTATAAAAGAAGCGGTTATAGATTCATATAATAAGTCAATACATACGATTTTGACTTCGAGTTCAATACTTATTATAGTTACTTTAATAATTGCTAATTTTGCATCAGCTATTACGGCAAAGATATGTAAGACAATATCACAGGGAACATTATGTTCTACGATTTTGATTTTGGTGTTGTTGCCGGCAGTGCTGGCTTTTTGGGATAGGTTTATTGTTAGGAAGAAATAAGGTAAGTGTATTGAGGTTTTATAGTTTGATATTTATAATTGGTTGCCGAGAGAAATAAAATAATAAAAATAAAAATTTTTGAAAACGTAATCTCCGGGTCTAACAGTTTCTAAGCATACACCCTTGAGCCTCTCCGATGGATTTGAGACACGCGCCCTCAAGTAGTGTATTGCAAGAAACTGTAAGACCCTGCGTTAACATTTTCAAAAATTTTTATTTTTATTATTTTATTTCTCCGAGTGGGTGTGTGGATTTAAAGGTTAGAATTTAAAATTTATTAAATAAAGAAAAAGTGATTGACTTTTGCAAACAATTGTTTTATAATTATATTCAGGTGATTAAATATATAATATTGCGAAAGGGAGATGATTTCAATGAAAGAAATGGATAAGAATAATAAATCATTTGAAGATATAAAACATATTGATGAAAATGGTGTTGAATTTTGGTTTGCTAGAGAGCTTATGTCTATTTTACAATATTCAAATTGGCAGAATTTTGAAAAAATAATTGATAAAGCTAAAGTATCCTGTCAAAATAGTGATATTAGTGTCTTTGAACATTTTATTGACGTCAGTAAAACGATAAAAATGCCCAAAGGAGCCCAAAAAGCAATTTTAGATTATAAGTTAACTAGATATGCTTGCTATTTAATAGCACAAAATGGTGATAGCAGAAAAAAAGTAATTGCACTTGCGCAAACATATTTTGCAGTTCAAACTAGGAAACAAGAAATTAATGAAAAAGAATATAGTATGTTGACAGAAGATGAAAAAAGGTTTTATCAAAGAGATTTAACTAGAAAAGGAAATTATTCACTTAATCAAACTGCTAGAAAAGCAGGAGTTAAAAATTTTGACAAATTTCATAATAGCGGATATAAGGGGTTATATAATGGAGAAACAGCTGATGATATAGCTAGAAGAAAAGGATTAAGATATAGAGAAGATATTTTAGATAATATGGGAAGTGAAGAACTTGCGGCTAATTTATTTCGCATTACTCAAACTGAATCAAGCTTAAAAAGGGATAAAGTTGATACTGAAAAGAAGGCCTGTGATACTCATAATAAAATAGGAAAGATAGTTAGGAAAGCCATTAAAGAAGCAGGGCGGAACTATGCCAGAAGATTTGCCTACACCACAAAAGAGTTTAAAGCAATTAGAAAAGGAAAATAGTAAAATTTTAGAGAAAAGGAATTAAAAATGGATAAAAAAGATATTATAGAATACTGTTTAAAATTACCAGACACATTTGAGGATTACCCATTTAAAGATGATAATGAATCAACTGTAATGAAACACAAGAAAAGTAACAAGTGGTTTGTATTAATTATGAATGTAAAAGGAAAAATATATGTAAATGTAAAAACAAATCCTGATTATTCTGATTTGTTAAGGAATACATATGAATATATAATTCCAGCATATCACATGAATAAA
>CANRGT010000054.1 GCA_947630185.1 uncultured Clostridia bacterium
ATTGGAAGAAACAAGCTAAAGAAAAAATTAACCTTATGAAAAAAGGAAAACTTACTGAAAATGAAGTTTATGAGTGGATTTTGAAAAATAAATAAATAATTAAATGCCATATAATCTAATATAAAATTATATGGCATTTTTTTATTTTATATGAAATATATTTTTTATTTTATTAAAAATCTTCTTAAATATAGATTCTTTATACTCAATCATTGCAACTTGATTTTCTATTATATTTTCTGTAATTTCTTTTTCTTTATTCTTTTTAAATAAATTGTCTGGATTATATTGTTCTCTAATTTTTGCTTGATGTTTTTCTTCATTAGTCTTAAATAGCGTTTTTAATTTATTTTTTTCTTCATCTGAATTACACCAATAGTTAAGATGAAATAATGCAATCATTGATAAAGTTTCTCTTTTAATATTCTGCTCTCCTAAATTGATTTTTGCATCATATTTAGGGTTATAATCTTGTTTCTTTTCTTCCTTAATCATATTAAACAAACTAACTGGTAGTTTTTTTATATAGCTTTCCCCTAATAAATTTAATATACTATAAACTTCTGAATATATTTCTTGTGTTTGCACATTCATTCTTATTACCTACCCTCAAAATTATTACTTTTTGTTTGATTTTGTGTTTGTTCTCTGTCAGCTTTTGTTCTGTTTAGTGTTTCATAAGCCATATTTAAGTCATCTTGATTTATTTCTGCATTTTCATATACACTTACTAAATCATCAGTTGAATAAGTATACGCGTCTATATGTTGCCCTTGAATTATATTTTCATTTTCTTTAAATATTTCATTAAATCCTAATTTTCCATCTGCATTTCTGGTTATCGAATATCTATGACCACTTTTTGTCATAAATTCCTTTAAGGTTTGTGTTTTATCAAGTTCCTCTGCTCCTCCTGGAATTTGTCTGCCAGTTGTTGTATACATTTCCCTTCCACTTTTATCAGTAGCATTTATTCCCATTAAATGTTCGTATTCTGTATTTCCTACACCATCATTTCTAACTATAATATCAAAATCTTCTTCTCCCTTTTCATTTATCGTTGATACAATAAATGTTCTTCCATTTAAATCCCAATTTTCTGGTATTTCACATTGTTCTTTAAAATCTTTTAAAAAACTCATATCTGTTAACTGTGCTACTTCTGTTACTTTTCTATTTTTTAATGAATCTTCTATTCCATTTTTAATAAGTCTATCGCCCATTTCTTTTTGAGTTACTTTTTCAAGTGTATTTCCTTGTAGCACTTGGTCAGATTCGACATCAAGTTGCATACCATCTATTACAAATGTTGTCTCATACTCCGTACCTGTTCCGATAATATCAAAATGTCCATCTTCATTTCTTTGATAATATTCTTTAATAGGTTTCATTACATTCTTTTTTAATACCTCATCCCATTCTTCGATTTCATAAGTTGCAACAAATATATCTTGGTGTAATGCAGAAGTATCAAGACCTATTGTATCCTCAAATTCTTCAATATTCAATCCATTAACTTTTTCTAATTGTAATAGTAATTTAGGATTATCATATCCACTTGTTTGTTCAGAATTATATATATTTAGGAAATCTCCCATTCTTCCTTGTATTTCAAGCATTGCAAATTGTTTAGCCAATTCGGATTTTTCACCTTTTGCTCCTCTTGAATATTCTTTCCCTAATTTTTCTCCAATATATTCTAAATAATGCTCTGTGGTGTCTGATGGTGCTTCTAATCCATATTTAAAAATTTTATTATCAAAATCTTGAACATCATGATATACCCCATATTCATGCCATTCATTTATATTTTGATTTTTATGTTGTTCCCAATAATATGAAGTATTAAATCCATCTCTACTACTAACTTCTCTTTGATATTCTTGTGATTGTTGTGGTTGTTCTAAATGCTTTTCTGATAAATCATTTAACATTTCTTCAAATTCTTTTTTAGTTGGAGTCTTTCCTTTAGTTTGTTCTAATTCTTCTAATTTTTGTTTTAATTCATCTGTAGATATCTCTCCACTATTTCTTTGATAATATAAATTTCTTTTTTTATATTCAAAATATTGTTTGGCTAAATCATCGACTTCATCTTGTCTATATTCTTCATTGTCAGACATTGTTTGTTCTATTTCTGCAATGTTTTTATCTGCCTGTTCTTTAGGAATTTTTCCCATACTTTTTTTCATATATTCTAATTTTAATTTCATTTCAAAAATTGTTGCCTCATTATCATAGTCATCAATAGATGCTTGGGTAGCTATCATTGATCTATACTCTCTAATATTATGTATTTCATTTGAAAATTCTTGTGCAGAAATTTCTTTATTCATCCTGCGTTGAGTTAAGTTTTCTTCCATTTCTCTAACATATAAATTAGCAATAGCTTGTTCTTTTGCAATCGTATCTCTTTCTATTTCTTCTTGTTGTATTTGTAATTCTAATATTGAAAATTGCCTATCTTGTGCTGTCCCTTCTTTACTTGCTCTAATACTTTTTATTTCTTCAGCAAGTTTCAAATATTTTTTATTATTTTGTTCTATTGTACTTTCATATTGCTTTTTTTGATTATCATTTTTTTGTGATAGATCATACTCCATTTTATCTATTCCTTCCTTTTAATATTAAAACTCAATTTTTTAATCCTATTATTTTACACATTTATTATACTATATTGTTATTTTTTTTGCAACATTTTTATTTAGATATATCTTAATAAGTTTTAGTGGTGTTAAATTGTTTATATTTTATCTTTATAATTTATATATAAATAATTTTTATATTATTAATTTAATATAAAAGGAGGATGCATTTATGACTTCTATGGAATTAGTTGGTCTTAATACAAAATGGTATAGATATAAAAATAATTTAACTCAAGAGCAATATGCTAATAAAACAAAATTTAAAATGGCTTATATTAGTGTTATTGAAACAGGAAATGCCAATTTAACTTGTAAAAATATTGATTTTATTGCAAAATCATTTAATATAAAACCAGAATTATTATTTAATGAAAAAACTGCTAAACTTGCACAAAAACT
>CANRGT010000055.1 GCA_947630185.1 uncultured Clostridia bacterium
TTTAAACCTCCTGTGACTAAATCTACTCCATCTGGATTTACCATTGGCACTATATATAGACTAACTGCGTTATATAACTCTCTTGCATTAAAGTTTAATAATTTACCATTTAATGAATATTGAATTGCATATTCATTTATAAATTTCATTAGTACTGGAGTATTTATCCATTCATTTGCATGGAAACTTGCATTATAAAATACCTCTTTTTCTCCAATTCCAATTCTTATATATGGTATTTCCCTACCTAATACACTATATCCTATATTACCAATTTCTATAAACGGAAATTTTTCTTTTAATTTTGCTAATTCTATTTGTAACTTATTATATGTATAACCTTCTTCCAATTTTCATTATGATTTATTTAATAACTTAAATAAATCCCCCTCCTTTCTTTAATTTTTTTAGTATTATATTTTAAAATATAAATAATATATTTCTAAAAAATACTTTTTTTATTTTTATTATAAATACAAATTTTATAAAAAAAATATAATAATACTGAATAGTATTATTATATTTTTTTTTATTTACTTTATTACATTTTTTTATTTTAATGTCTTTTATAAGTATCTGTTGAAAGTAGCGTTCTTGATACTTCTACTCCATTTAAATATAATATTTTATATGTTTGAACTTTATATCTTGTAGGCGTATTTTCTATAGTTGTAGACGCTAGTTTAACTTCATACTCTGTTTCCTTTTTTAGTCCATGTATTTGGCAGGTAATACTTCCTGTTCCAACAAATGCAACAACTTTGATTGGATAATCTCTATTGTTTTTAAATTTAAAATCTTGAGATCCTATAGATACCATTGCGTCTTGTCCTGATGGTACATATGTTACTCCTAATGAGTGATTTTTTCTTTCTACGATTTCCAAATTAGCTCTTAATACTGCATTATATAAGGTAGTTGAGACTTGACATATCCCTCCTCCAATTCCTGTTGATAATTCGCCATTCATATATATTGTTGCAGCTTTATATCCGGTTCTAGTTGAACATTCTCCAATTAAATCATTATATGAAAATGTTTCACCTGGCATTAAAACAACACTGTTTATACTTTTTGCAGCAAGTGCAATATTAGTGTTTCTATTTACATCTGATGTACCATAATTAGTTGTAAATGTTGATAATTGGTCTGGATATGCTCCAGAGTCAAGATTAGCAACTGTTATTTTAGGTTTTATGGTTTTTAATGGTATTTCATATTCATCTTTATTTTCTGATAACATTTGTTTTGCTTGTTCTATACTTATTGCAAAATCAAGTCCATCTTCTTCTTTATATATTTTTAGTGGATTTTTTGTATAATATGCATCTTTTGGTGCTTTATATATCTCTTCATGAATTTTCTCTATGTCTATTTCTTTTCTTGCAACTTGCTCAACTGGAATTTCAAGACTTTGTTCACCTTTTTCAAAAAATTCTATTATATTCTTTTTAAATTCAGATGTTTTTATTTGTATTCCATCTTTACTATTTTTTATAATTATTTTATTATTATCTACTATATATGATGAATCTGTGGCAACCCCTGGTAATTCTAATGCTATTTCATTAATTACTTTTTCTAGTAATTCTTCATTATATGCAAAAGTTGATATTAAATTAATATTTGATAACATTGTTTCTATAGTTTTACTATTATCTTTCATAATATTTCTACTTCTGCCTAAATTATATGCTGTATCTACACATTCTTCTACATTAAATTTTCCTTCCAAATTACTTAAACGTATTTGTTTTGAGTATTCATTATGTTTTACTATAATATAATTATTTTCCTCATTATTTAATTCATTATTTATTTTATCTATAGCTTCTTGTTTGGTTAAATTAGATACTTCTATGTTATTTATATATACTCCTTTTATTATTTTATTGGTATTCATATTTATTATACCAAACACAGTGGATGCAATTAATAATAGTAATATTAAAATTAATATTATTAAAAGAAATATTAAAATTGGCTTTTTATTTTTTTTCTTGTGAGTTAAATTTTTTTCACTATTTTCTTTTTTTATTAATTGATTTCTTTTTTCATTTTCAATGTCCTCTTTTTTTATAACTTGGAAAATCTTTGTATCCCCAGATGTATCTTGTTGCTTTATTTTTTCTTGATTTTTGTTATTTATATTATTTTCTTTTTCTCTTATTATTTGATTTTTATTTGCGGTATTGTTACTTTGTATTTTATTATTTTTTATATGGTTATTATTAGTATTTTCTCTAACCATTGTTTTACTGTTTTTGCTTGCTTCCCTAGTAATTTGTGTTGAAGTACCTTTTGTTGCTTCATGTTTTTTTCTATCAATATTACTTTTTATTACTTCTTGTTTTTTATTTTCCAAATAATTTTTATTAATCTGTTTTTGATTATTTGCTTGATTATTTACCATTTTTAATTGTGATTTATTTTCTAAGTTATTTTTTGTTTTTAATTGATTTTGATTAACAAAATTATTTTTATTAATTTCTTGTGTTTTTTTTGTATTGTTGTTTTGAACTGCACTCTGTGTTTTATTATTCATTCTGTTTTTGTTTACATTTTGAACATTATTTCTATTATTGTTTTTAGCTAAATTGCTATTATTGTTATGTTGAATATTTTTTTCTGAAATTTTGATACCTTTATTATTTACATTATTAGGTCTTTTTTGAGTGCTATTAATACTTACATTATTATTACTTTCATTTTCTCTACTCATACTCTTTTTTTTCAAGT
>CANRGT010000056.1 GCA_947630185.1 uncultured Clostridia bacterium
CAATAGTAGCCAAAAAAGTAAATTAAATACAATAATGGCATATTACCTACTAACTATGATTAGTAGGTATTTTTTATTATCTAATTACATTTGAAGTTTTTATTATGCTATATAATAAACATAAGAGGTATAAAATGGATAATTTTGAGGAAGAAGTACAATATTTTACAGAGTTAGTTTTTAATAATATTCAAAGAGCAAAGACAAAGAAAAAAGGTAAGTTTGAAGCGGTTTTCTTCAATGTAAATGTTAGATTAGATGGCAAAGAAATTGCTGTGTATAATCAGGAGAAAGACATTTGTTACGATATACTTACAAAGGACATTGAAGATTTTAATTTTGAACACTATATTACTAAACATCTAGCATTGTATTATATTGATAAATTAACAAAATATTCAAATAATCAAATATCATTTGAAGAAGTTGCAGGAATAAATAAAAATGAAACTCCTAAAATAGTGAGTGATATTCTAAAACAAAAAGATAATATTATTGAACAATTAAGGTTATTGAGTAAAAATAGCAACATTCGAGAAGTGCAAGAATATATTGACCGATTATACAATAATACTTATGCAAGTGAGTATTTAAAGTATTTAATTAAAAAATACTATTATAATAAAAAAGATGTAAAAAGAGTTGAAAGAAACGGTTTAGAAAGCATGTATAAACTATTATTACATTGAGAGGAAAAAGATATGTGTATTAAAAATAGAGTATTAACAGAATATGTGGTTATAGATATTGAAACAACTGGATTTAACCCCAAAAAGCATAAAATAATTGAAATATGTGCTTGTAAAATTAAAGATGGAGAAATAATTGATGAATATACAGCTTTTATTAACCCTAAACAACCAATACATAGTGCTATAACAGAGATTACAGGAATTACAAGAGATATGTTAGAAAAAGCAGAAACTATTGATTTAGTAATACCCAAACTTTTAAATTTTATAGGACAGCTCCCCATTGTCCTACACCACTCTTATTTTGTTTTGGAATTTTTAAAACAAAATTGCCGTAATCTTAATATAAGTTTAGATAATCAAATTATTGATACATTGCCACTATGTAAGAGAAAATTACCAAACCTTAAAAATTATACAATAGATGCAATTTCAAAAGCTTTAGGTTATAACAAAGTTGAGATAAATAGTTTAATGGATTATGTTAGATTTACATTTAAAGTTTATGAGATGATAAAATAAAAATCAGCTTTTATAATGGTTGGTTTTTTATGATTTATTTATGGTTTAACTATGGTTTTTTAAAAATTATGATACAGATAGCAATATGTTGTACTATGGCAATAAATAAAGTTTTGGAAATAACACGAAATCGAAAAATAAGCCATTTAATTTACTAGCCCCTACTTTCTTTATTACCGCTTCTTATAAATGGTTTAAAAGCGATTATGATTTGAAAAATAAAATATAATAGAAGGATACCAAAGAAAATGTGTGTGCAAATTAAAATTCATAGAGGAATTAACCAAATTGGTGGATGTGTAACAGAAATTAAAAGTAAAAAAGCAAGATTACTTATAGATGTTGGATCAAACCTACCAACTTGTGAAAGTGAAATAAAAGTAAATATTCATAGTATTAGCAAAAAGTGTGATGCTGTTCTTATTACTCACTATCATTGCGACCATGTAGGCGAATATATGCAAGTTTATAAAGGTGTTCCAATTTATATTGGAGAACAAGCAAAAGAAATATTTATGGTTTTTCAAAAGAAAATGCAAGATACAGGTGTTACAGAAATTACACAAGATTATATTGACCGAATAGAAACATTTAAAATATTCAAGCAGGGTGTACCTTTTGAAATTGAAGATATGAAGATAACCCCTATTCGTACAGACCATTCAGCTTTTGATAGTTATATGTTTCTTATAGAAGTTAATGGCAAGAGAATTTTACATACAGGAGATTTTCGTACACATGGTCCTTTGGGCAAAAGCATACCTAAAATGCTTAAAAAAGTTGGAATAGTTGATGTGCTTATTTGTGAGCATACAACCCTTTCAAGACAAGATGAAACTTTTATGACCGAATTTATGCTACAAAATGAAGCGGTTGATTTAATAAAAAACAATAAATATGTTTTTATTATGTGTGCTTCTACAAATATTGATAGGATAGCCTCTTTCTATCATGCAAATAAAAAAGCAGGAGAAAAACTATTTATATGTGATACCTACCAAAAGGAATTACTTGATTATGTGAGTAAGAGTAGCACTAAATATACAGATTATTATAATTTTGCAGATGTTAAAAGTTTTGATAGAAATTTTTATAGCAGCATGTTAGATAAAGGTTTTTGTATGCTAGTACGAAGCAATTACTTTTCAAAGAGGTTTGTTCATAACCCTAAATTCAAACATAGTTTATTTATTTATTCTCAATGGTTAGGGTATTTGTTAGGGCAAAATGCAGATGAAAGTATTGTTAAATTTGTTCCAAAAAACTATTATTATTTACATACAAGCGGTCATGCAACTGCAAAAGGAATTACAGATGTTTGCAATATTGTTAAGCCAAAAGTGATAATTCCTATACATCGGAGAAAACTCACACGATTTTGATAAATTAGATTTACCATATAAGATTAGGCATTTAAAGAATAAAGAAGCTTATAAAATATAAATTCAGTAAAGGAGATGGAAAATATGTCAGGAAGAATTGATTATGTGGAAAGGCAGGAACATAAGAAAGAATTATAT
>CANRGT010000057.1 GCA_947630185.1 uncultured Clostridia bacterium
CATCAGCTAAAAATATATTATCAAAGTTTTGCAAAATAATTAAGATCAAAAATAATGTTTATGGGGGTAAATCATAGCATAACTTTGAACATTTTAAAACTCGAACTATAAAAGTCCGAGTAAAAATCAATTTGGTGCGATAGTGATAGTTATCTACAACTTTTCGCAAAATTAAGTAATCTAGTACATATAGTACTGACTTCATATCTAAATTATAAACTATTTTTAAAAATATTGCTATACTTAATTCAAGTAATTTTCAAAAATAATGCTTTTCTCTTTTGAATTTATTTTAACTTCTATACCAATTGGTATAATACTATTTCCATGCATATGGCCAAAATCATTGGTTTTTACTTTAGGGATTCCTATATTTATTTTCCTTGCTTCTTCAATAATGTTATACTTATTTTTTTCTACAAATTGTAATTGATATATATACCCAAATACAATAGCATTATTAAGAATACCCATTTGATTATATTGTTCTAGTGCTGTATTCCATTGTATAATATCTGCACTATATCCCTCTAAAAACAATATTGAATTTTTTAAATCTGGCATATAAGGTGTTCCTAATAGTTTTAACAAACATCTAACATTTGTACCATATATTTTTCCACTAATTTCTTCATTTTCAAAATCAAAAAACTCTCTATTATCATATGGAATAATTGCCTTATTACCTTCAAATAATTTATCAATAATTTCATTTTTATCGTAATCGGTAACACTATCCTTTCCAAACCATATATAATCTTGGCAATGGAAAGTAATCAATCCAGTCATTTTATTAATTGCACATAATAAAACTGTAATATCACTCATACCTAGAAAAATTTTAGGATTATTTTTTATATTTTCAAAATCTATATATGGCAATATTCCATTTACCATATCTCCACCCTTAACAGTAAATATGGCTTTTACATCTTTATCACTAAACATATTATTTAAATCTTCAGCTCTCTGCATTGGTGTTCCAGCACAATACTCATCATCAGAAAATAAGTATTTTCCATATTTAACTTTTAAACCTAAACTTTCAAAATATCTACTGGCATTTTCTAAATATTCTTTATCTTTACTTTTTAATGCTTTATCTGGAGCAATAACACCAATTGTATCTCCAATTTGTAGTTTACTTGCTAACATTTTTTCACTCTCCCAATAATTTATTATTAAATTGTTTAATTAAAATGGCTCATTCATATCAAATAATATAGGTTTTTGATTAAATAATTCTAATTGTTCCTTTGATAAATATTTTTTATCTATCATAACTTCAATTACAAAATCATCAAAGAAATTATCATTCATAATATAATATCCATCTTTATGAACTTTATCACCATAACTATCTTCAATCTTCCATCTCACTATTTTATCATTTTCGATATGAACTCCAGTTATTAACATTACATGTTGATAATCTATATCATACAATGATAATGCTTCTTCTTTTGATAATAAATCTATGTTAAATACTTCTTTATAGTTATATAATGTTGAATCCATTATACCTAAATCATTATCTCTCATCTTTTTCATATCACAACCAAAATATACTGGTATTCCATCTTTTAAATGTTTTATAGCCAATTCTTTTAAAATATTAATTGGCATATTTATAAATTCTACATCACTATTACCAAAAACATTTTCAGTATGTTTTTTCTTGTATAATTTATTATATTCTTTATTATACATAGGAACATTTGCAATTCCTTTTAAATCATTTAAGTTAATAGTTAAATATTTATTTGCAAACTCAATAGGTGTAATGTTAGAAATTTTAATATATTTATCATCTTTATCTTTATATTCATAATCAAATGAAATAGGTAATTTCCCAATACATTTTGATAATAAACTATAATTTTCTTCTAACATTATTTGTTTTTTAGAAAATATTTGTTCTTTACTTTCTTTTTTCTTTTTCAAATCTAATAACTTAAATATATCTTTCTTTACTTTATCTCTGAATAATTTCGTTAATTGTGTAGAATTAGTACTAGATTCTACATCTGGCATAATATGTTCAGGTACAATACCATACTTATTAACAAGTGATCTAAAATATTCAAAATAACCACCCTCATAAACTGATGATGTTAAATAGAATTGTTTTACTTCATCATCAAAATTAAAATTATCATTTTCAATTACTTTATTATACAAAGAATTTGATTTTTCTAATTTATCTAAAAATGCTAAATAATTAATGGATAAAGCATATTCACTTTCTTCAATATTAAGGTTTTTTGCTACATTATTTTTAATTAAATTTATACCGGCATGTATCCAGCATCTTTCAGAATCAACTTGATTATAAATTTTTGATTTTGGAAGTTCAATATTGAAAATGTTATAGGTTTTATTTATAACATCATTATTCAAACAAAACTTATTAATACCAACATTTTTAATAGCGTTTTCAATTAATTTATTATTTTTATCTAATTTATAAGCTTCATCAAATTTTTTAATATTTTCTAAATTAATACTTTTCATAAATTACTCATCTCCTAGTTCTTATTTCCATTAATTAAATTATACTATGATTTACCCCCATAAACATTATTTTTGATCTTAATTATTTTGCAAAACTTTGATAATATATTTTTAG
>CANRGT010000058.1 GCA_947630185.1 uncultured Clostridia bacterium
GAAGTAAGTTTTATTGAGCAAGAGCTTCTAGTGGAGTTTTTTCTTAAACTTACTTCGATTAATTTCTTATTCATTTGCCTAATTATGTGAGGAATATTATAATTCCCTCCAAACTTATTAATATTAAGTAAATCATCATTTATAGTAACCCATTCCAATTTATTTTTTTCTTCTACCAATGTAACTTCATGCTTTAAAATACCATAATAAACTTGTATATTATTTCCATATTTAAAATAGTTCAAATCCATAAAATGGTCTAACATCACGTCATTTTTACTTATTCCTGTCTCTTCAAATAATTCTCTGTATGCAGCATCATCATTAGTTTCACCTTCTTCGACTTGACCACCAACAAAATTGTACATACCTTTATATGGCTCTTTAGCTCTTATGCAAAAAAGTACCTTTTCTAAATTTTCATTAAATATTACTATCAAATTTAATTTTCTCATATCGAATTCGCTCCTTACTCCCATAAAGTGGGTCATTTTTATGATTTCATCTTTACAGCAATTAAAACAATACTCGTTTCCTTCTTTCTCACTCATTTCAGTTAATGACTTATCAGAATTTAATGGAACTGCAACTTGGCTCAATGGATAAGAATTTGGCTCTATTTTTAAATTTTTATTTGGTTTATATCTGTATTCAATCCTTGCAATTGTTTCAAATGATTTTCCATTTTTATCAATACAACAATATGCTCTTGGGAAAATTATTGATTCATTTTCTTCTAAATAATTTTCAAATAAAATCTTATTAACATGATCTTTTACATTTTCTCTTATAGACCCTTTTAATTCAATTCCATCATCTATTCCTATTATGAATTCATATTCCCTGTAATCAGGAAGATTTCCCCTAACTGATAAAGCTTTTCTACTAGCCCTTTCATCTATTGTTCCATATTCTTTTTCCTCAGGTCCATTATATCCAATGTCTTTTAATGACAATATTTCGTATTTTTCTTTATTTAATCCAACTCTTTGCAATAAATATTTTACTATTTTAAATTTATCTTTATTTGATGTTGCTAGTAATATTTTTTTCATTTTTATTTATCTCCTTGTATAATATATTTATCTGCATTATATCAAGTTTTCGGATTTTTTACAATACACCTGTTTTTTACGTTCCAAAATTTACAATAAAAATTTTTTTAAAAATCACTTGAAAATATATTAATATTTTGTAAAATGAAATTACAAAAACAAGAACTTTATTTCAATATGCTGTGAAATAAAATTCTTGTTCTTCATAGGATTTTGATTTTCATATTATCTATAAATTTTCAATTTCTTCTTTAGTTAAATCTGTCAATCTTATTATTGTCTCTATATCAATTTTTTCTTCTAACATTTTTCTTGCAATTTGAATTTTTCCTTCTTCTTTACCACGATTATAAGCACCAGCCATAGCAGCTGCTTCATCCCTTATAGCCTTTTCTCTTAAATATGCCAATCTTTGTGCTTCTTCATCTGAATTTAAATACTCTAATTCTTCTTCCGCTTTCTGTACTAATTCATTATCCATACTCTTTATCTCCTCCAAATTTTCATTTATAAAAAATGTTAGCCATTGTTCCAATTTTGTTGATATTCTTTGACATTTTCTTTTGAACTTTGGTAACTGTATATAATGTAGCTCACATTTATCTGTTAACAACTTATTTTCATAATCTCTTCTTAATCTTGATATATCATGAAATGGTCCATCATCATCAAATAAATCAAAATTCAATATCCATATTCCTATTGTCTTTGGAATTTCTATATAATCTTGACCTTCTTGTAAACTATCATGGTATACTCCTGCATGATAAAATACAGATCTATCTATTGTATTTTTAAAATCTTTTACTTGAACTTCAATATTTACCTTTATGCCGTCATTCAATGTTGCTAATATATCCATCACACCCAGTTTATCTTTTATGATTTGCCTTTCAACTGGTACTTGTTTATTTACTTCTAATTTTTTTATTTTTATATCTGGTAATATCGCTTCTAATAAATCTTGTAATAAATCAATATTTTTCTTGACTCCAAAAATACGCCCAAACATGTAGTCATTTGTTGGTTTATATGTACTCATTTATCACCTCCTATTCTAGCATATTTAACTTATTAGTTCAATAGTTTTTTTGAGAATTTCTGTGTTTGATTTCTTACTTGCAATAACTGAAGTTGTAATTTTACACATTTAGAATTAAACTATAAACATTTTGAATTTTAACAATTTGAAAAAAATTTGAAAATCAAATTCCTATGTGTTTGTTATTTAATCATCTTTTAATTCATTAGTCAATAGATTTGAGTAAACTTTTAATTTGCAATATTTTTCGTTCAAATGTTGCAATTAAATTTTTATATCAACCTTCCACAAAAATTAATTTGTTTCAACAAATTTTAGATTAAACTAATAGGACTAGGTTTTTGTGATATTTCATCTTAATATTTAAAATCACTATTTACATTAATTTTCATATTATATATTACTATTTATGAAAGAAGGAAATTGTAATGTTTTTTATTCAATCAAATGACAACACAAATATAGCGGTTTATGAATTAAA
>CANRGT010000059.1 GCA_947630185.1 uncultured Clostridia bacterium
AAATACATAATCATTTGTTAGTGGTAATAATTCTACTTTTTGTTCCATTAACTTTTTCCTTTCTTTATTTTACCATAGAAGTATTTATTTTATCAATACTATTTAGTAAAATTTGTTTTGATAGTTTGTTAAATTTTTTACAATTTTTATGATTGGTTTAAATAATATTTTTTTAGATTAAAGTTTTTTCACCTTCTTCGCTAATATATTAAATTGCAAGTTTTACAATAAATAAACTTAAACTATAAGCCTCCCTTCAGCATTTTTAGTTTTCAAATTTCATTTTGGATTTTTCTTTTTAGAATAAATTTTTAAGATTTCAAATTTAATTTTTTGATTAAATATAGAAAAATAAATCTTTTTAAATCTAAAATAAGTTAAAATTAGTTTTAAATAAACTTAAATATATAATAAAATATTAAAAATAAACATTTTATTGCACAACTGCAATTTATATTATTAAAGCATAAAAAGTACTAGATTGCAAGAAAAATCGTTCGACGATTTTTTACATTTTTTTACAATAGCAAAAAAACTACTCAAAAAGATTTTCCTTCTAAGTAGCTTTTGGTACTATAAAAGTATAATAATTAATTATTATTTTAAGTAATTGATTATTATACTTTTTAATATTTAACATACTTTATTATACAATCTCATTTTACTATTTACGCAATCCCGAAAAACGACATTTTTCTTTGCCATTTTCCTACATATTATTTTACCATTTACATCTTTGCAAATTTTCAGTCACTATTTTAGGTAAAGCACAGAACGAAAGCCAATGTCGATATCGTAGTAGCCAACCGCGCGGTCACCATTGCGTAAAGCTGCTGAGTCATCGTCGCCGAAGTTGAGAAAAGCTGCCCCCACGAAGAACCGCGTAGTTTCCGGTTGGTTTAGTTTTTTCAGTTGCCTCTGTAACTTGTGCAGTTTCTGTTTCTTTATGGTCTCCTATTTCTGTTGTCCATTCCCACATATTTCCTGCAAAATCATATATATTTTTTGCTTTATTTATTTCTGATATTCCTGTTGCTAATTCATATAATGTTTGTTGTCCTGATCGCGACCTTGCTTTAAAATTTACTGGCCCTCTTTTATAATTTCCTTGGTTTACTGTCCATGTCCATCCATTACCATAGTCTATACTATGTATTGAATATAATCCATTTACATTTTCTCCTGAATTTGCATTTACATAGTTACCCCATGAAGAACTATTTGTTACATCATATTTCTTATCTTTACTTAACCAGTGGCATATTGTGTCCCATGCTTGTGAATCTATTAATCTACTTGTTACTGATGTGCTATCTGCATACATTTTCTCTGATAAATCCTTTGCATTTGTTTGGCTTACATAGTTCCATGCTTGTAATCCTTTCCTTGATGCTGGTAAATTTTCTTTTGTTACTTCTTTTGCTGATTTATTTCTATTTGTTGGATTTGATTTTTCTTGATAATTAGTAGTTTCATCATAGTTTATACTCTCTGGTACACCTGCTTCATATCTTGCTACATAAAATCCACCATTGTCTTTTACGCTTTTTTTCCTAAAATCAATTTCTTCTTCGTCCCACCAATCGTTATATTCACTATATGCATATGATGACCATGTTGTTGTGTCTTGTTTGTATATTATTTTTCCATCATTTTCAGCACCTAAATCACTTTCACCTTCTACACCATCTACTGGCACCCAGACAAACTCATTTCCTTTGCTATCAATAATTACTAAACCTTCATCAATACTATCTTCACCTTCAATTCTTGTTGGGGCAAAACCAGCTGGAATTGTTACACCTTTATACTTAGTATTTTCAAAATTCATAACTGCTTCTGCCATCGCGATTTGCCTTAAATCTTTATCTTTTGCCTCATTTGTTTTCTCTCCTGCTTCTTTTGCAAGTTGTAATATTCCATTATCTCCAAATACAACAGTTATACTTACTGATGCCAAAATCAAAAGCACTACAATTGTTACTACTAAGGCTATTAGTGTTATTCCTGATACTGCATTTAATATATTTTTCATGCTACTATTTTTTCTAATACTTTGCATTTCTAGTATATTGCTTGCATTATCATTTACACTTTTGCCTTGTGTAAGCTTTGTAGTGCATATAAATAACGGCTTATTTAAACTATATAAACCTTCCCTTTCTTCTATTTTTCCTAAATTACTGCTCTCTAGAGCCACAAGCGTTTTTACTTTTCATGTGTTCTCCTCCTTCTTTTAGATAATATTTTATAATTTTTATGTATTTATTTTCCATAACTTAAATTATTTTATATTATCTATTTGTTTCTCTATTTTTTCTTCTTTTAGTATTATGAGTGTTATTTTTTATTCTATTCATCAATTGCAATCATTTTCGCACTCATGTATATAATTAATTTATAATAAACTTTTCTTTTTGTCAATAAAATTTAAATAGAATTTTTTCGTTTGTGCCGTTTTTTCAACTTCCGAAAATAATATCACAAATTTTTTTTGCTTTAAAATATCA
>CANRGT010000060.1 GCA_947630185.1 uncultured Clostridia bacterium
TAGACTTTTTAAGTGCTATTCTTTATATATTACTGGAGTTGATAATATGTTAAATTTTGTAATGTGTGATGATAATCGTGGTATCTTAAATAGATTAGAGAAAATGCTAGAATCAATATTAATAAATAATAATTTATCCGGGCAAGTTGCCTATACAACAACAAAACCAGATAATTTAATTAATTATGTTGAAAAAAATCCTATTGATGTTGTTATATTAGATATAGATTTAAAATCTAATATATCTGGTATGGATTTAGCTAATATAATAAGAAAGAAAAATAAAAAGGCTTATATTATATTTACTACAGCTCATTTAGAGTATTCAATGCTTGCATATAGATATAAGACCTTTGATTTTTTAGCTAAACCGGTTACAATTGAAAGACTAGAAGAAACCATTGTTAGATTATTTGATGACATTACAGCAGATAACTCCACTTTTTTTAATTTAAATAAAAATAAGGGTTATATTAACAGCAATGATATATTTTATATTCAAAAACAAGGCAAAAAAGCCATTTTTAAAACAACTTCAAAAGACTTTGTATTGAATTCTTCATTTTCTAATATTTTAAGCAATCTACCTAAGAATTTTGTTAGATGTCATAAATCATATATTGTAAATCTTAATAAAATATCACATATACAATCTAATAATACTATTATTTTTCAGGAAAACATAAATTTGCAATGTAAAATTGGTCCAAAATATGAAAATTTTTTTAGAGGAGGTTAGAATTTTTTATGGATTTATTACACAATTTGTGGAATGTTTTGAGTACGGAAGATGAGAATTTAATAAAATATATAGTTATTATTTTAAATTTTATTGAATCATACGTAACACTTAAATTCTTTTCTGTTATTATGAATGTTAAATATACTAATAAACAAAGAAACATATATATAATGGTAATGGAAGTTTTAGTTATTCTATCCACTTTGTTTATACCTCAAAAATACTCCATATTTATTCATTTATTTTTGACATTTATAATAATTAAACTGATTTTTAAAATAACATTAACTAAATCAATATTAAGCGAAGTAATTCCAATGTTAGTCAGTGTTATACTTGAAAGTATATATGCTAATTTATGTTTACAATTATTTAACAAAACAGCTTTTGAGTGTAAAAATATAATAATTTATAGAGTTCCTATAATGTTATTGATATATCTAACAATGTATGTAATATCAATTTGTATACAAAAAATTAAAAATAATATTAATATATTTGAACATATAGACAGCTATGGAAAAAAACTACTTATTATAAATTTAGCATTTATTATTGTGATTATCGCTGTTCAGTTTTATACTTTCATTTTTTATGACAACATATTGCCATGGTATGTTACATTGATTAGCTTGGTAAGTTTAATATTGTATGCAATACTTAGCATATATAGTATTATTAAGAGTATTAACTTAGAAATAATCAAACAAAATTTAGAGCAGTCCGAGCTTCACAATAAAACACTGGAACTTTTATATAATAATGTTAGTGCCTTTAAGCATGACTTTTCTAATATTCTTACAGCATTAGGCGGTTTTATATACTCAAAAAATATTGATGGATTAGAAAAATATTATGATAAGATACTTGATGAATGCCATATAAATAATAACTTATCAACTTTAAATCCTAAAATTATTAATAATCCTGCAGTCTACAATATTTTAGCTACCAAATATTACAAAGCAGATGAGCTAGGCATTAACATTAATTTACAAGTTTTCATAAATCTCAATGATCTAAAATTAAATATATATGATTTTTGTAGAATATTAGGTATTCTTTTAGATAATGCTATTGAGGCTGCATCAAAATGTGAAGAAAAAATAATTAATATTGACATCAACGATATTAAAAATAAAAAATATCAAATTATATACATTGAAAATACTTATTCAGACAAGAACATAGATATTAGTCAGTTATCCAAAAAAGGTTATACATCAAAAACTAAAGATAAAGAATCTCATGGCATTGGATTGTGGCAAGTATCTAAAATGTTAAAGAAACATAATAATGTCATTTTAGATACTAGCAAAGATGAAAAATATTTCAAACAAGAATTAATAATATATTATAACTAACATATATCATTTAAATTATAAACCTATTTACAAACATAAAAAAGTTCAATTATTTTGTATTTTAAAATAATTGAACTTTTTATTTTAATTTACAATTATTATTAATCTTTCTTTATTAAAGATTTTGGCATTGTTGGTTGATGAAAAAATCCCCACCATGCACAAGCACTATTTGTAGATTTTGCATATTTTTCAGCTATTTTAGATAATAATTTTAACATAACGTTTCCTCCTCTTAAATAATAATTTTATATTTAACCAAACATCATTACCGGTATATGATGTTTTAATTAATAACTGTATTTTCACACTTCCAATGTTCTTCATAACCATATTTATTGTTAGTAAGTTTATATGCAACTCTTGTTATAGTAAGAGTTTGAAGTAAAACTCCAA